>CAZMYG010000076.1:0-13953 GCA_964570465.1 uncultured Planctomycetales bacterium | reverse complement strand
GGGTCTCCGACCCGCCCAAACGAAGACCGGGCGGGTCGGAGACCCGCCCCTACCGAAGGTTTAGATTTCTTAAACTGGCTTCAGGGAGAAGGGCAAAGCGAGAACGTAATCGAGAGTTTTTGGAAACCGTTCCTGATCTCGGCTCTGAACGAAGAACTGGACCGCATTTCTGCCGCCGCCGCCTTTTCTGTAATCGAAGAAGCATTTTTAAAGACACGTCGCGGTTACGAATTGGGTCTGCCGACTCGATCGCTAGCAGAAATCTATTCCCGGCGTGGAGGAAAGGCTCTTGAGTCTGCTGGGGTTCGAGTTCATCTCAAAAGGGCAGCAACAGGGTTGGAGTTTGAAAAAGAGAATCACGCTCCTCGTCTGCGATCAGTTTTATTTTCCGACGGCACTCGCGTAGAGGCGGATTTTTTCTTGTCCACTTTGCATTTCCCGCAGCTACTCGAACTTTTGCCGGAGCAGTTCCTAGGGTCCAAAGGATTTTTTCCCGGGATCGCGAAACTAGAGACTTCTCCCATCACCGGCATTCATCTTTGGTTTGACCGCCCCCTACTAAAGCGCCCCTTTTTAGCTCTCTCCGGAAGGACGATTCAGTGGATTTTTGCCAAAGAAGGGAATTATCTAAGCCTCGTCGTCAGCGCCTCTCGCGAATTGATGGCTCTTCCCAAGGACGAAATTCTCAAACTCAGTCTCGCAGATCTTTACGAGGCCATTCCTCAGGCGAAAACAGCGAAGCTACTTCGTTCTGTGGTACTGCGAGAAAAACAGGCTACTTATTCACCCGTACCGGGATCTGAAAATTTGCGACCGAGTCAGCAAACCCCGATTTCGAATCTTTTTCTTGCAGGCGATTGGACCTTGACCGATTGGCCTGCCACGATGGAAGGAGCCGTCCGCAGTGGAGAAATCGCCGCTGACGCTATTGCAAAGCAGTTGCTACACTATCCCGCTCAAACTTTACTCGTCTAATGGGTTTACTGCTCAATTCTGATCGCTACTTTCCTCGCGGGCTTGGTCTCAATCAGGAGGCCAAAAAGGCCCTAGCGGAGGACTATCACAGCAATATCGTGGCGCGCATTCGCGAGAACGGCTTTGAATATCGCGAAGGGAAAACCCAACTCTATCTCGCCAAGGAGTTTGGCTTCTGCTACGGAGTGGATAGGGCAGTTGAATACGCTTATGAAAGCTGTCGCAAATTCCCGGATCGGCGGATTTTTTTAGCGAACGAAATTATTCATAACCCTCATGTCAACGAGCGATTAGGGCAGATGGGAGTTCGGCTTCTTCCCTCTCAGGTTTCTCTCGCAGAAAAACTCGCTCCAATTCGGGCGGAAGACGTGGTTTTGATTTCCGCTTTTGGGGCTCCGGTGGAAGAGATGCGGGCCTTGCATGATCGCGGTTGTATCTTAGTAGACACGACTTGCGGTTCGGTGATGTCGGTTTGGAAAAACGTCGAACGTTATGCTCGTGAAGGATTCACGGCCATCGTTCACGGAAAATACGAGCACGAAGAAACAAAGGCGACCTGTTCGAGGGTCACTCAATATCCCGGAGCGCATTACTTGGTGGTTCGCGATTTGGAACAAGCTCGACTCGTTTGTCAGTTCATCGAGCAAGGCGAAGAGAGCGAGAAATTTTTGCAGCAATTTGTGAACGCGCATTCGGTGGGTTTCGATCCCAATCAGCATTTAGGCGCTCTTGGATTGGCAAATCAAACCACCATGCTTAGTGGCGAATCTTTAGAGATTGCAAGGATGCTTAAAGTTTCCCTGGAAAAACGCTATGGAAGCGAGGAAATTGCAAAACGATTTTGTAATTTCGACACGATTTGCAGTGCAACGCAGGAACGACAAGACGCCGTACGCGAGTTATTGGAAAAACCATTGGATCTCATGTTAGTCATTGGCGGATACAACAGTTCAAACACAACGCATCTGGCGGAAATTGCCGTGCAGCGCGTGAAGAGCTATCACATTAGCGATGCAGATTGCCTCGTTTCCAAAGACAGCATTCGCCATAAACCAGTGAGCGCTAAAAACGAAATTGTCGAAGCGAATTGGCTTTCTTCTGGAGAACTTCAGGTCGGGGTGACTTCTGGAGCCTCGACGCCAAATAGCAAAGTTGGCGAAGTAATTGAGAGACTTTTGCGATTACGAGCGGGGGAAACATCATGAATCAAGAAGTCTTTCTCATTGGAGGAGGGGTTCTCTTACTTTTGATTTCGCTTTCAATACATGAAGCCGCGCATGCCATCGTTGCCTATTGGTGTGGCGATGACACAGCAAAGGCTTTAGGCCGATTGACTATTAACCCAATCAAGCATCTCGATCTTTGGTTCTCAATCATTATGCCAGTGTTTTTTCTCGCGATGTCTGGGGGAAAATTCGCTTTTGGTGGTGCGAAGCCGGTGCCCGTAAATCCATTCAAGCTGCGTCATCCGGGTAGAGATATGGCTTTTGTTGCCATCGCTGGGCCTCTTTCCAATGTACTCTTGGCCTGTCTATTTTTATTCTTCTCTGCACTCACCTTAAGAGTGGGATATTTCACCGATAACGATTTAGGGAATCTGCTTCTCCAGCAGGCGGGATTAACCAATCTCTTTTTAGCCGTTTTTAACATGATCCCAATTCCGCCCTTGGATGGATCGCGAGTGATGGGGTACTTGCTTCCTAAGCCATTGGCTGAACCTTATTTGAAACTCGAACAATTTGGGATCTTGATTGTGCTCGCCCTTTTACTGTTCAATGCACTCGATCCAATTTTGCAAGGAACCGTTTTGCCCATGTTCGTGCGGATCAAATATTTCTGGTATGAAGCTTTAGGCATTTTCTAATGAACGAGTACACCGTCGCTCTCGATCAGCTCTATCGCGGTCCTGCTGACCTCCTCTTGCAATTAGTTAAGGAAGAGGAACTTAATGTGGCCGAGCTACCGCTTTCCAAGCTCTGCGAAGGTTTCTTGCAGCATTTGCAGGCTCTTTCCAAGGCCGATCTCGACAACGCTTCCGATTTTCTTGTGATCGCCGCGACTTTGATGTGGATGAAATCCAACGCAATTCTTCCCCACGAAGCGGTGAACCTCGACGAAGATCTCGATCCGCGAGATGAATTGCTGGGACGATTGTTGGAATATCGACGTTTCCGCGACGCCGCGGCGAAGCTGGGTGGATTGGCAGATGTACGTGCGCAGCGCTTTGAGCGTGGCGGTCGCGAGTCCGCGGAGCCCGAGCCAGAAATTGAAATGGAGAATCTTTCTTCTTGGGATTTGCTCGAAAACTTCGCGCGATTGATGAAGGAAACTCTTTTCGATCGACCGATCACGATGAAGGGAGATGCAAAGCCAATCGCAGAATATGCGAAGGAACTTTATGGTCTGTTGCGAACGAATTCGCGGGCCAGTTTTGGAACTTTATTCGAAGGTGCAAAAGAGCGTGGGAAAGTAATCGGTTATTTTTTGGCTCTTTTGGAACTCGTGAAACAAGGCTTTGTGGGGATTGAACAAAAAGACAGTTTTGGAGAAATTGAGCTCGTGCTACAAGAGGGGGCTCCCGAGGTTTTAGATCTCAAACAAATAGGAGAAATTTCCAATGGCTGATGCAGTGGCTTCTGTGACAGATGCAGACTTTGATACCCAGGTGATTCAAGCTGCGGTTCCTACTTTGGTCGATTTTTGGGCACCCTGGTGCGCGCCATGCCGCGCGATGGGACCGCTCGTCGATCGACTCGCCGGTGAGCTCGGGACGAAGGTAAAGGTCGTCAAGCTCAATACCAGCGAATCCATGGAAGTGCCCGCTCGCTACGGAATCACGGCGATTCCCACCTTTCTCGTTTTCAAAGGGGGAAAAGTTGTTGAGCAAATCGTTGGCGGAAGGCCTTACGAAGAGTTGAAAACCTTCGTCACGAAACATCTGTAAAATCCATTGCGACTGCTGTTTTTAGGTTCGCCACCTTTTGCGATTCCTTCGCTTGATCGGCTAATTCGATCTCCCTACAAACCGGTTGCCGTGGTTACGCAACCGGATCGCCCAAAGGGAAGGGGACAGAAAATTGAACCCTCTGCCATCGCGAAGATGGCGCAGAGTGCCAAGATTCCATTGTTGCAGCCGGAAAACGCGGCAGATCCTGCTTTTATTGAACAAGTCCGCGCACTTTCGCCAGACATCGCGATCGTCGTTTCCTATGGGCAAATCCTGAAGGAAGAGTTTCTCTCGATTCCTCGACAAGCTTGTTTCAATCTCCACGCATCGATTTTGCCCAAATATCGCGGCGCTTCGCCCATTGCGGCGGCGATTCTCGCCGGAGATAGCGAAACCGGAATCAGCGTTCAGCGCATGGTAAAGAAATTGGATGCGGGAGATGTGCTGTCACAAAAAACCATTCCTATTCAAGCCTTCGATACCACTGGAGATTTGACAGATATTTTGGCGCGACATGGAGCGGAGTTGCTGCTTGAAACCATTTCCAAAATCGAAAAGAACGAAGAGGTTTTTACTCCGCAGGATGAAGCGAAAGTCACTTACGCGCCAAAACTCAAAAAAGAATCCGGGGAAATCGATTGGAAACGAAGCGCGCAAGAAGTTGATCGACAAGTGCGAGCGATGACTCCTTGGCCAGGAGCGTTTACAAGCTTGGTGCTCAAGCGTGGCGCGACGAGGATCAAGGTTTTAGCAGGGCTTCCCCAGCAAGAAGGTAAAGGAGCTCCAGGCACCATACTCAGTGCTTCCGCACAAGGAATCGACATTGCCTGTGTTTCCGGCAGCTATCGCATCAAAGCAGTTCAGCCAGAAGGCGGAAAACCTTTGCCAATCAACCAATTTCTTCAGGGTCATCCGGTTCACTAAAGTTCTTGCTGCAGATTTGTGGCTCTAGCGGATTGATTCTGCTTCTTCGGTGTAACGTGCGGCCGCGTCTTGATCCCCACGCTCCTGTGCCAGAATCGCAAGGTTGGAGAGGCAGGATTTTGCCATTGTGGGATTTGCAGTCTTTTCTTGTTGGGAGATTTGCAGGAGCTCCAAAAGAGATTGCTCAGCCTTATCTTTTTCTCCCGCGCTGTAATATGCACCAACAAGAAAGCTAAGACTCAACGGCACATAGGAGTGGTTTTCTCCATAGAACTTTTTCGAAAATTGCAGCGCTTCGCGATACAGTTCAACAGCAGATTCAAAGTTCTCCACTGCATTCGCCGAGTCTCCCGCTACCATCAGCGAACGAAATAAATGTTTTTCATTTCCCGGCTCTCGCGCTATTCGCAATGCTTTCTTCGCCCAATCGTTTTGTTTCTCTTTCTCCGATCGCAAATAACTAAGTCTAGACAGTTGAAACAAAAGTCTTAGGTTCTCGGCACTTTCTTCGCCATGAATCTCTTGGCTAAGTTCAAACCCCAATAGAGCCTGTTCCATAGCAGATTCGTACTCTTTCTTTTCAGTCAGAATTTCTACTCGTCCTTCGTGATAACGAACGGTTTGTCCTCGATCAGAGAATTCGTTCTTTTCTAGAATTGATTCCACGAGCTTGCTGCAGCGCTCGGCGTTTTCTGTTTCCGAGAGCGAAGTAAAAACCAAGGTTTGGCGAGTTAAAGCTTCAACCAACAGAGGGTGTTCAGGCCCGAGTAATAGTAAGCCCAAATCATAGGCTTCTTGGAAATGAGGCAGTGCCTCCTTGGCATTTTCTTGATTTGAGTAGCATCTTCCCAAGGCAATCAGAGACAGGATCAGATACTCGGTTGGAGATTTTCTTTGAATAGAAATTGCATGCTTCAATAGAACTTCAGCTTCTGCAAAATTTCCAGATTCCACTAAAAAACTTCCTAAATTGTATTCGGCCTTAGCTCTTTCCGATGAATCCACTCCGAAGCGATTCTTACTAAATTCCAAAGCCTTGCGAAATTCTTCCTCAGCCAGCTCATTTTGCATCACATTGTAGTAGGACATACCCAGTACGGTTCTGATCGTGGCTTCCAAATCCGCCAACTGTGGCGAAGCGCGGTTTTCCAAAGCTTTTTTGGCATCATCTAAGAGATCTCGCACGGTCAGCTCTTTTTTGTGTTTTGTGCGAGGACCGGCAAATTTCAGTGTATTTTCCCAGAAGGACACAACTTCCTGACTTTTCTTCGCTTCAAACTCTGAACGAAGAGCCTGTGCCGTTGCATTTTTCTCGGCAAGCAAGGCCCGGTCGCGTTCTTGGGTAAGTTCGATCTTGTGGAGAAGGGTGAGAACGGAAAAACCGATGACCGCTAAAAAAAAACTTGCCGCAAAGGTAGAAGCAAGCTTGTGTCGCGAAACCAATTTGTAGAGCAAATAGCCAGTGCTTTGCGGTCTAGCTTGAATCGGCTGATGGGAAAGATAGCGTTCAAGATCCGCTGCAAACTGTGCAACATCGGAGTAGCGATGCGACGTATTTTTTTCTAAAGCTTTTATGAAAATCGTTTCTAGATCTCCTCGGCAATCACGACGTAATTTTCCAAGTGGGGAAATCTCTTCGTGTGTGAGTAGGTGCAAAGCTTCGCCTAATGAAGTGTTTTCAAAACGATGAAGTGGGAACCCCGCAAGCAATTCGTAGCCAATCACAGCCAGGGAATAGAGATCCGATCGATGGTCTGTTGCATTTTCCTTGGCGTGTAACTGTTCTGGACTCATATAGGGAATTGTGCCCAAAGCCTGACCAAGCTGGGTCTGCCTGATCAAAGTTACTTTTCTCTCATTCATGACGCGGGCAATTCCGAAGTCGAGGATCTTGGGCTGGCCAAGAGCTGTAATCAGAATATTTTCGGGCTTTAGATCTCGATGTATCACTCCTTGTTGATGAGCGAATTGAACTGCGTGCGCAACTTGGATTAACAATTCCAACCGCTGACGGAGTGAAAGTGCTCGCTCTTTAGCGTATTTCGTGATGGGTTTGCCTTCCACGAGTTCCATGGCAAAAAATGGCTGCGGCCCAATCAATGATGGAGCGTTGCCGGCTTGAAAAATTTGTGCGATTCCAGGGTGTTGCAATTTGGCCAAGGTATGTGCTTCTCGATCAAATCGATGGATGTAATCCTTGGAGAGAAGGTGGGGCTGTAGCAATTTCAATGCGACATGGCGATTCGGTTTTGTTTGTAGCGCTTTAAAGACAATCCCCATTCCGCCACGGCCCAGAAGGCGAAGAAGCCTGTACTCTCCTAATTGTTGGCCTTCACGAAAAGGGAAGCAGGGAGACTCTATCGGAGAGGCTAGCGGAGAGTTTAAGAGTTTGGCTCTCGGACTTGTGTATCGTGAGACCAAGCTTTCTACGCGAGCGCGCAAATGCTCGTCATGTCCGCAGCTTTCTTGGATAAAGGTTGAGCGTCGTTCCTGCGGTTGCTCCATCGCGTCTTGGAAGACGCTTTTGATTTTTTCCCAACTCATGTCTTAACGCGACTACGGCGAATCTGCGAATGCCGCCATCTGATCGAGGAGCCAGGCTTTAGCAAAAACCCATTCTCGATTTACTGTTCGAGTACTTACGTCTAAGGTTTTTGCCGTTTCTTCAACTGAAATGCCAGCGAAGAAACGCAGCATCACGATTCTGGCAGCCTTTGGGTCGAGTTTCTCCAGTCGTCGCAGAGCGCCTTCCAAAGCAAGCAAGTCTTCCGCCGAATAGCTGTTGTCTGTTCCAGAGTCATCTTCGATGTGATCGAGATTGGAAAGTAAAAAGGGCCGGCGGCCTTCACCGCGTTTTAGAGAGAGTCTGCGTCGTGCTTGGTCGATCAGAACGCGACGCATCGCTTCCGCTGCGGAACCCAAAAAGTGATTTCGATTTTTCCAGAGAACTTCTCCTTTATTGTCTAGGCGGAGATAAGCCTCGTGCACGAGAGCTGTAGTTTGCAACACGCAGAAAGGTTCTTTGGTGAGTTTTGCTCGAGCGAGTTTTCGAAGTTCTTCGTAGAGCCTGGGAAGCAGTTCTTTGGAATTTGTAGGTTGTTGCATAGTACGCCACTCCCTCCCAGGAGCCCAAAACAGAAAGAATCTAAACGGAACATCTAAGAAAAAGCAATAGCCTTAAGGGGTGTTCTTCTTTTTGTGAAAATTAGAAAGACGCAAATTTTTATGCAGTTTTTAAGGGTCGCTAATGTGGCCCTTATTTCATGTTGTCGCTGCATCATGCTTCTCTTCGTGCTATAAACTTTTGCAAAGAAGGACACAGGCTATGAAAAGCAAAAAAGAAATGACAGCGGCCGTAGTTTTAGCTTTCTTCTCGTTTTTAAGCGCAACCTTGCAGGCCCAAGAAAACTGTAGCCCCCAACTCTTGGAATCCATTGATCCAGGTCCATTCAACGGCAATACAGGATATTCCATTTCGCTGAGCGGAAATCGCCTGTTGATTGGGGCGCCATTCGAAGACAATTTCTTCAACGACGACGGTTCCGCATTTCTTTTCACTCGCGCGGAAAGCGGGTGGTCTTACACGACACATATTCAACCAAACAACGCAGACGCCTTTCGAGTTTTTGGATTTGCTGTGGCCATTGACGGCGACGACATGATCATCGGTGCGCCAAAGTATTTTTTTCATGACTCGATTGGTTCTGCGTATGTTTTTCATCGACAAGGCAATGTTTGGGTGCAGCAAGCAGAACTTATTCCCAATGATGGACAGGCCGACGATCAATTCGGAATTTCTGTAGGGATTTGGAACGATGTCGCCGTCGTTGGCGCTTGGACGGATTCCACTCCGATTACAAAAGCAGGTTCGGCCTATGTATTTCGCCGCTTCGGGAGTCAATGGATACAGGAGCAAAAACTGACTGCGGACGATGCGCAAGCGAACGATACTTTTGGAGCTTCGGTCGGTGTTGCAGGCGACACGATTGCAGTAGGAGCAATCAGCGACGATGACCTCGGTTCTGCAGCAGGAGCGGTATATATGTTTTTCCGAAGTGGGACGAGCTGGTCTCAACAAGCAAAACTCACCGCGGATGATGGCGAGGCGTTCGATAGTTTTGGTTCTTCTGTTTCTATGAGCGGAGAAAGAGTGCTGGTGGGCGCGCCTCTCGACAACAGTCCACTAAACGATGCAGGTTCAGCCTATGTGTTTCGCCGCGATGGCTCGGCTTGGGTACAAGAAGCGCATCTTTTCGCAAGCGATGCGGCTGGAGGAGATCGATATGGTCGATCGGTTTCCATGGATGGATTTCATTTGGCAATTGGCGCTTTTCGGGATAGCAACGAACGGGGATTTCAGGCAGGCAGCGCTTATTTCTATTCGCGAGTCGCAGGGCTCTGGGTTGGTGAAACCAAACTGCTGCCTCCTCAATTGCATGCAAGTGATTTCGCGGGTTTTTCTGTTGCCATCGATGAGCAAAGTGTTGCGCTGGGAGCTCCAGGAGACGCGAATGTTGTCTTCCAAGAAGGGCGAGGTTTTGTCTATCCGATTGATTGTTTGAATCCTCCTGTCGCTACGATTGTGGCGAGCATTCCAGCCGACGGGACCATTGATGCAAGGCAACCGGGTCCTCTACATGGCGGATCTTCTCAGGGGATTGCTGCGGTCGGTATGACTTTTGTTGGGTCCATTAAGGGAATGACCGTTGAAGATTTCGAAGTGAGCGAGTTTGGCGGCGATCAAGTTCCTCCACCCATCTCTGGAATTTTCTTTCCTGATTTTGAAACGGCAGTTTTAGGTTTCTCCAACGCGTTGGAACCTGGCACTTGGACAAAGATCACTCATATACCCAGCGGCTCGAGCGTCCGCCTTGGCTATCTCCCAGCGGACTGCGATGGCAGTGGAATGGCAACTCCTGTGGATATTCTGGCATTGATTAACTCCCTCAACGGAATTGTCCCGCGACCGATTTACTCAACAGATATCGATCGCTCTAGCCAAGCAAACCCCATGGACATTCTCCGAATCATTGATTTGCTCAACGGCGCGGAAGCTTTTGAAGTTTGGAACGGAGTTTCTCTACCCGAGATGCCTTAACTCATGTTGCGCTTTGGCTACAACAGCAACGGTTTTGCACATCACAAGCTAGAAGACTGTGTCGAGATTTTGGCGGAGCTTGGTTATCGCGGGATCGCAATCACCGTCGATGTGCATCATCTCAATCCAGAAACGACAACGCCGGACCAAATCCTAGATTTACGTCGATTGATCGAGCAACGTGGGCTCGAGCCTTCGATTGAAACGGGTTCTCGCTATTTACTCGATGCACGTCGTAAACATCAGCCGACCTTGTTAGATCCAGATCCAATCGCCCGGCGGATTCGCTTCGATTATTTGCGCGATTGCGTGACGATTGCTGGAGAGCTTGGCGCAAAAGTCGTTTCTTTTTGGTCAGGAGCTTTGCCTGCAGAGGCAAAGCCACAAGAAGCCAGTAAGCGTTTAGCTGAAGGAGTTCGCGCTTTGCTCGATTTTGCAAAAACTCAAGGAATTCGCCTTGGATTCGAACCAGAGCCCGGCATGTTCATTGAATCGATTAGCCAATTTCGAAGTTTGCGCGATTCGGTTGGTCAGGATTTACATCTCGCATTGGACATTGGCCATTGTTATTGCACACAAGATTTACCCATTTCAAAAATCACCCAAGAATTTCGCAATCAGATCGCGACCGCAGCAATTGAAGATATTCGTGGGGGCAAGCACGAACATCTGATGTTTGGAGAAGGTGAAATTGATTTTGCACCGGTGCTACAAGCCTTCGAAGCGATTCAGTATTCCGGCCTCATACATGTCGAACTTTCCCGCGATTCTTATCGTGCACCACAAGTCGCTGCTAAGGCGATTGAGTTCCTTCAGCGAACAAAAACAGCTTAATTTTTCCCCAGACCTCGGCCGATAAAAGCGTCTGTAATTAGGCATAGCACATCTATTGGTGGAGAGAATTACAGGAAATCGCAAAAGGACAGAACATGAAATTCTCCACCTGGTATTGCTCGGCTCTTGTCATTCTCCCTCTATTTAGTTTTCAGCAGGCAGAGGAAGCTTCCCAGAAGGCGCAGAAAGAAGTTGCACCCCACTCCATTTTGCAGTGGGTTCCTTCCGACACGCCATACTTGTTTGCGATCACAGAACCGCTGCCTAAAGGCGTCAGCGACAAAGTCTTGGATTGGGCCAAAGGAGCGGCGGAGTTAATTCAGGAGAGTTTGCCGGCAAATGCCGAGGAGGATTCTTCCGGACGGAGAAATTCCTGGATTCGTCAGGCTCCTAGAAAAGGGAAACCTTTTTCAAGGGCATTCTTCGATGTCTTTGCAAAAGACTGCACCCGTGCCGGGTTAGCGAAAGTGGGGATTACCGTCGATGCTCGTTGTGTCGTCTACGGTCTTGGGCTTCTTCCTGTGCTGCGTTTGGAATTGAAGGACGCAAAATTATTCAAAGAGGCCATCGCGAAGGTCGAACAAGAAAGCCAGATTTCCTTCCCAAAGAAAAAATTAAACGGGCAGGAATACTGGGTGATCGAAGACTTAGGCGATACGGCGGTGGTTGCGGTGGTAGGTAATGAAGTGGTCGCCACGATGGGACCAAAGAAAGCGATCGAGAAAATGCTTCCGTTGCTCTTTGGCCAGCAAAAGCCTACGTCAAGTTTGGAGGAGTCTGGAAAGTTGAAACGAATGCAAGAGGAGCATCGCTTTCTTCCCTCGGGACTTGGTTTTGTAGACTTCCGTCTCGTTGGAGATTTTTTAACGGGTGATGGAAAAGGAATTCACGGAGAAATTTGCGCCTCTTTGGATTTGCCCGTCGCTTCGATTTCCGGGTCTTGCAAAAACGAGATGAAATCGTTTTTGGAAAATATCCCGGAGCTGCTCTTTGGCTACGAGGAGCTTAGCGAATCAGCGATGCAAATGTCTTGGATTCTTTCGATGAAGCCTGAGCTTGCGAAAGAACTCGCTGAATTACGTTCGCTCGGCGCTGGACTGCGATCGAATTTGGCGGAGGGTTATTTACTAAGCTTGGGGGCGGGACTCGATTTACAGAAGACGGTTGAATTCTTCAAAAACAAGGTTGCGAAAATCCAATCTCAGCCCTATCGATGCGAATGGCTCTCTTGGATGAACGAAGGTGCGAAGGATTGCCAGGGAGGGCTCCAAGTACCCATGCCTTCTTATCTCGCAAGCGCGAAAAGTATTCAGCTCCACGTCAAAGATATCCCAGCAAATTTCTTTGGCCCTGGACTGCGGGCTTGCGTCATCGCCAACTCTTCGGATCCAAAAGCATTGTTCGATGCGCTGAAAGCTGAAATCCCTCCTCTTGCGAGTCTAGAACTCGAGGCGAATGGAAAACCTACGCCACTTCCTAAGGAGTTGCAAAAGCCGATGGTTCAGGACGCGCAGATTGGAATGAGCGAAAATGCGTTGGGGTTTTCTGTCGGTGGAGCCATGACGGGAGATCTCATCCGTTTCTTGCGGGATTCCGGGGAATCGAACCCCCCGGTGTTGTATTTCTCCTACGACATTTCAAGGCTAATGGAAAAATTCGCCCCGATGATGAATCAGGCCATGACGATGAATCGCGGTAGGGAATCGGATGCGTATCGCGCAGGGCAACAATGGGCGTTGGATATGTATTCCAATCTGCGCTGGGTGGGCTGTTCACTTTATTTCACGGAGAAAGGAATCGTAGCCCGCTCGAAGGTTGTCTTTAAGTAGGGGCGGGGTTCGGAGACCCGCCCGGCTATAGCAATCCGCGAACTTCGTCCTCTGTTAAGAGGCGGGGCGTCGTTTTCGCTTTATCTAAAATGCGTTTCACTCGTTCTTCGCTCGCTTCGATGCCACGTTTCTCGAGGAAGTAAATCACGTTCGACTTTCCGCTCATCGGCCCAATCGTGATTTTCTGTTCGAGGCCAAAAAGATCGGCGGGCACTCCGGAGTAAACGCGATTCGCGAGCCAGGTATCGCCTTTCTTGAAGGCTTTGACTACCGCAGCTGCATGCACTCCTGTCGCAGTTTCGTAGGCATCTTTACCGACAGCGGGATAGCCGGGAGGAATTTCTACACCGACGGCCTCAGAAACGGCGCGAGTGTATTGAGGAAGTTTTTGCAAATCATTCTCGATCCAGCCAAGCAACTTGAGATTAACGAGGAGAACGTCCATCTCCGCATTCCCGCAACGTTCTCCGATTCCCAGTGCCGTTCCATGGATTCGACTCGCTCCTGCTTCAATTGCCGCGAGGCAATTCGCGAGACCTAAACCGCGATCGCGATGCCCGTGCCAATCGATTTTTACATCGCGTCCGCTTTCCTTGACGATTCCTTTGACAAACTCAATCAGATTTTTCACACCCGTTGGTGTTGCGTGTCCGCAGGTATCGCAAACACAAATTCGCGCAGCCCCTTCTTCAATCGCTGCGAGATAAAGAGCTCGAATCGTTTCTGGTTTTGCGCGAGTCGTATCTTCCGTGACATACATGCAGGGCAATTTCTCTTTGCGACAAAATGCGACGGCCTCGCGTGTGTGCTTGAGCATGGTTTCCAGTGGCCAATCCTCGGCGAATTGGCGAATCGGCGAAGATCCAATAAAGGTGCAAACCTCAATCGGCATTCCGGTTTGCTGCACGTAGTCGACAACAGGAGCAATATCCGAAATCACCGTGCGGCAGGCGACATTGGCTTGGGTTTTTAGCTTCGAGTCTCGGATCTCTTTCACCAAGGTGAGAATATGTTCGCGTGCTCGCTCTCCAGCGCCTGGCAAACCCACATCCGCGCTATCAATTCCCAAATCATTCATCAGATGGAGAATTTTGATCTTCTGATCGAGACTTGGATCGCGAACCGAAGGGCATTGCAGACCATCGCGCAAGGTTTCATCGTCGAATTCGATTTTTTGACTCGGGCGGAAGGAATTTCCCTTCGTGTTCCAGTCGTGAATCAGATCTTCGTGTTTTTCGCCAGTCATGCCCTTAAGATCGCCTCGACTACCTAACTTGTCAAACGGGAGCTGCTCGATAGAATCGCATGTTTTCGCAGAAGGAAAAATTGCAACATCCATGATTATT
>CAZMYG010000075.1:0-14108 GCA_964570465.1 uncultured Planctomycetales bacterium | reverse complement strand
ATCGCGGCAGCAGCCAAGATCGAGCGGCAAACTGGCGTGGAAAATGCGAAAAACCACAGGTGATTCATCAATGCGAAAACATGAGCGAGTGCATGCAATGGGCGGATCTCGCCATTACGGCTGCCGGAACGACGGCTTATGAAACCGCTTGCCTTGGATTACCGAGCTTACAATTTGCCGTCGCAGAAAATCAGCAGAACAATTTGAATCGCTTTCAAGAATTGGGTATCTCTAAATCCATGGGCAATCGCGATCGTTGTACCGCTCAGACATTCACCCGTGCCTTGCTCGACCTTTGTGAAAACTCAATTCAAAGAAAACAAATGAGCCTGGCAGGACGAGAACGTGTGGATGGCTTTGGAGCGCGTCGCGTAGCTAACGCGCTGATAGCATTAGCCCTTTAAATTGCATTACACCTCTAAAAACTTTGTTACATAGACGAAACATTCTCACTAGCTTACAAAGGTCTAACTCACGCTAATCAATATTCCCCCTAAGCAAGCTCTAGGAACACAATTTGATAGGAAACAAAGTTTTTCCTGAAGGAGATTGGCTCCATATTGGGCCATAACCCCACTAAATAATATGAAAAGAAACTTTCTAATAATTGTTTTATTAGCAATGCTTTCCTTCGCCTGTGAAAAACGAGACGAAGTTGTTGTCTATTGCGCTCTCGATCAAGTTTTCTCTGAACCTCTTCTGCGCCAATTCGAAAAAGAAACCGGCATCCGAGTAAAATCCGTTTTCGATATAGAAGCCAACAAAACCGTCGGACTCGTTCGCACCTTAATAGAAGAGAAAGAACACCCTCGCTGCGATGTGTTTTGGAATAACGAATTGGCTCAAACCATCAAGTTACGAAAAGCGGGAGTGTTGCAGCCCTATGTCTCGCCGATGTCGAAAGAAATTCCGGAACAATTCAAAGATGCTCAGGGTTATTGGACTGGATTCGCGGCACGCGCACGCATTTTCATTGTGAATCAGAAATTGCTTTCGCAGCCCTATCCCTCTTCGATTCGAGATTTCACAAAGCCCGAGTGGAAAGGGAAATTCACCTTAGCGAAACCTCTTACCGGAACCACCATCACTCATTTCTCCGCTCTCTTCAGTGTCTGGGGCGAAGAAGCCATGCAGCAATTCTGCAAAGACATGCTCGCGAACGCCCCCAATCTCGCGCAAGGTAATGCTCATGTTTCGAAGCTGGTCGCCAGTGGGGAGATTCCTTTTGGATTGACGGACACGGATGATTTCCGCGTTCGCCTTGAAGAAGGTGCGCCCGTTGAAGCGGTGTATCCAGATGCCGAGGCCGAAGGAACTTTGCTGATTCCCAATTCGATTTCGTTGGTTGCAAACGCTCCGCATCCCGAACTTGGAAAAAAACTCATCGATTGGGTTTTGCGCCCGGAAATTGAAAAACATCTTGCCTTCGCGCCTTCCGCACAAATTCCCCTACGCCCTGGAGTAGAACATCCTCCCTATGTCAAAGTGCCCGGTGACTTCAAAGCGATGAAGGTGGATTGGGAAAAAGTGGCGGAGGAGTTAGAAAGGAGAGCCCCTTTTTTCCGTGAGAACTTCGCCCGTTAAAACCAACGAATCCCTAAGCTGGCATTGGACAGCAAAAGCAACGCTCTATGCCTGCCTAACTTTTTTCAGCGTGTTGTTTTTTTTGCCGCTCGTTCATGCGGGCTCCGAACTCTTCCTCGTCGAGGGGAAATTCTCTTTCGCGAACTTTGAAGTTGTTTTACTCAATCAAAGGCAATGGACCTTGTTGGGTAATTCGCTCTTTGTTTCCGGGACTAGCGCTTTACTCGCTTTAGTAATAGGCATTCCTTTTGGTTTTTTGATGGCACGAGCGCGCCTGCCTTTGAAATGGATCTTTTACACCTTGGGAATCGCCCCACTCGCGATCCCTCCCCTACTCTCCGCAATTGCCTGGGTGAAACTCATTGATTTGCGCGGACCACTCGCCGCGATATTCATTTTTACGATTTCCTATTTTCCATTTGTTTGGATATTAGTAGCGCGTTCTTTAGAAAATGTGGATCGGCGAATCGAAGAATCCGCTCGAAGCTGCGGTGGATGGAAGGCGGCAGCGCGCGCTCAATGGCCTTTCGCGCTTCCTTCGGCATGTATTGGAGCTTTGCTCGTCTTTGCTTTTTCCATCGCTGATTTTTCCGTGCCGGACTATCTCTCGACGATTGGCCCTAAATTCAATGTCTATGCAGACGACATCTTTTTCCGTTGGAAACAAGAAGCCAAAACGGGCGAAGCGATTGCAGCCGCGTTGCCTGCTCTCGCACTGTTGATCGCCGCGCTCTGCGCCATCATTTATTTGCGTCGCAAGAAAATGCCTTCGCTGACTCCGGGCTTTCTGAGTCCAGAAACTCTCTCTTTAGGAAAATACACAAAGTTCGCTTGGCTCTTCTGCGCGATTGTCGTGGGACTTTCTACTATTGCGCCTTTATCACGGCTCGCTTGGGAGGCAGGAGATTTTCGCTCTTACGCTGAAGTATTAAGCGGTGAAGGAACTGGCGCCGTAGAGGATTTGGCAAATTCTCTTTGGATTGCCGCTGCGGCAGCATTGAGCGCCAGTCTCTTGCAAATTCTTCCTGCTCTTTTTGCAAATCGATCACGCGCCGGATTCTGTATCGATTTTTTAACGACTTTGCCCTTCATGCTTCCCGCTATGTTGCTTTCGATTGGAACGATACGCGCTTGGAATCATTCAGGGCCAATCCTCGATTGGGGCGAGTGGGTGTACGGAACAAAACTCGTTGTCGTCATTCTCTTTGTACTTCGCTTTTCGGCTTTTTCTTACTTCGCTAATAGCGAAGGATTGCGCACGATCAGCCCATCACTCGAAGAAGCAGCGAGTATTGCCTCCGTCCCTTGGTGGGCGCGATTGAGAAGGATTTTACTCCCTCTCATTTGGCCATCCGTTTGCGCTGGAGCTTTACTCGTTTATCTTTTCTCAATGCGCGAAATTGATGCGGTCGCTCTAATCCCCTCTGGCAACTCGACAGCCATGTTCCGCATTTACAATTACATTCACTTTGGGCGCGACTCTTTTATCGCCGCGCTCTGCCTGATTTATCTTTTATGCGCCAGCTTGCCCCTGATTGCTTATTTTCTTCTTACTGAAAGGAAGGATCGTTGATGCGTTTTTCGATTCGTTCCTTGGAATTTAATGTAGGCGCATTTCATCTGGGCCCACTATCGCTCGAACTCGAAGTGGGCGAATCGCTTTGCATCGCGGGTCCTTCCGGCTGTGGAAAAACAAGCCTTTTGCGAGCCGTTGCTGGATTTCAAACAATTGAGCGCGGAGAAATTGAATTCGGTGGCCGTGTGTTTGAAGCGCCTGGTGTTCACTTAGCTCCCGAAAAACGAGAACTGGGTTTCTTCTTCCAAAATCTTTCTCTCTGGCCGCATTTGAGCGCTAAAGAGCATTTAGAATTTGCCCTGCAGTATTTATCTCCCGAACGGAAAGCTCAAGCTTTCGATATTTCACAAATACTGAGCCAGTTGCAACTAGCCGAACGAGCACAGAACAAACCCGCTGAACTTTCTGGAGGAGAAGCGCAGCGTCTCGCTTTAGCGAGAGCACTGGTTTCGAATCCATCACTTCTTCTCTTGGATGAACCGTTCGCGCAACTCGATCCCATCCTGCATCAGGAATTGGAAACGGTGGTTGAAAAATTCCACAAACAAGGATCGAAAGCGATTTTGCATGTCACGCATAACCCGCTCGAACTGGCTTTGAAAAAAGGTCGCATTGCTTTAATGCGACAAGGACAAATCGAGCAGCTCGGAAACTTAGAGCAACTACTCGCAGAGCCAAAAAATGATTTCGTTAGAGAGTTTTTCCGACCGATTACCACTCTCGCCAAACGACTTGCGGGATTTCGCTTCGAAGAAAATAAGAAATGAATCTGCGCCGAACTATCGGTTGGTTTGTTTTGGCTCTTGGTTTTGCGCCCGTGTTGATTTGGCTGATTCTCTCCAATCAAAATGAAGACGGTTCCGCTTCGATGTGGAGTTCTTCATTTCAATGCGCCTCTTGCCATGCGGAAATCTATGCTGATTGGAAAAAGAGTTTGCATGCGCAAGCCTGGACAGATCCTTTTCCTCGCGAACTCTCGAATAACTTTGCGAATAAGGACTGCATCTCTTGTCATGCGCCACGCCCGATTTTTGAAACTGGGGTCGGCGATCGCGTGCTCCCGCGCATTTCGCGACGCGAAGAAGGGGTTGATTGCATTGCTTGCCATGTCATTCCTCAAATCGGTGTCGCCGCGACTCGTGAAGGTCTTACTGCGGCGTGCCGACCTACTTTCCGCAAAGAGTTAAGCGACCCAATTTCTTGCGCAGGCTGCCACAACCAACACGGCACCGTCGATGAATGGAAGAAAACTGAGTTTTTTACTAAGGGCGTGACTTGCGTTTCTTGCCATATGCCAAAGGCAGGAGTGAATCCGTTGAGCTCTCATCACATGCTCGTGCGCGATAACGCCAAGGCCATCGCCGCGGCAATTACTTGGGAAGTGAAAGTGGAATCGGGCAAAGCGCTTGTTCATCTAGCCAATACCAACGCAGGGCATGATTTTCCTACGGACTCTCGGCATAAAGCAGTGGATTTAAAGTATCGAATTCTTCCTAAAGAGGGCGAAGCAGGAGAGTGGCAGCGCTTAGCGCGTTATCGTTTCCCTTATCGCGACGATCAAATCGATCTCGAGCGCACGACTATTCCCTATGGCGAAAAACGCGACTACACCGTGGATTTGCCAGAAGGACAAGGCCGCATCGAAGTAGTTCTCTATTACAAAATTACGCCCTTCACCAAAGATGAAGATGCGCTGATTGTATTTCACGAAACTAGGGAGTTCCCATGATTCGGTACCTGATACCGAGTTTTCTGCTCTGGGGTTGCAGCGCCAAAGAAACGGCTCCTACTTATTCTCCAATTATTAAAAATCAGCTGGCTCGCTTAGAAAACGCCTGCCCTAAAACTGTTTTGCCAGAAAGCGTCCCCGCCGACAGAAAAGAAATACTGCTCGACTCAATTGAACTCGCGAACAATGCAAAATATCGCGAAGCGGCGCTCATGGATTTTATAAGCAATCCGCAACAAAGCATTGTTGTGCTACGCGAGTATGTACTCGACTCTAACGTTGAACTTATTGATCGCGCCATCGCTTTAGCTCTATTTGCAGAGCTTCCCGCAAACGATTCGGTACCAGCAATCATCACAATTCTAGAAAAATCAAAAGAAACTGACCTTCGCGCGGCGGCGGCAGGAATTCTAGGTCGTCTAGGAGTTTCTACAGCGATTCCACGTTTGACTCTGCGACTGAAATACGAAACCGATGCTTGGGTTCTACTTTGGATTGAAGAGGCTCTCGCGAAATTAAACAATTTCTCTGGCGCTCGGTTTTTCTGCGAAGCCTATGACCTACGCCCCAACCCTTCTCTCTCTGAGAACGAAGCAATTCGCACCGATTTTTTCCAAACGAGCCGAGCGGTGCTAGGAAAAGCGCAGTTCAAAATCGAACAGGAAGAAATTCCTGCGATCTGCCAATTACTTCAAGCTCTAGACAAAACTTGGAAAGAACAAGGTGAGCTGGCGAACGCGAAAACTGTAGTCGATGCTTGCTTAGAGCGAGAAATCCTTCAACTAATTCACGGCCTCGCACAATGGCAATTACGCGATGTCGACGACGCGCGCTATCAACTCCTTCATCTAGGAAAACTAGTTGTGCCGTATCTAAGACAAGCGCTTCAGGATGAAAATCGCTATGTGCGAGCGCATAGCATTGAACTGGTCCGTGAAATGGGCCCACCTGCACAAGAAGCGAGTCCAGAATTGCTCACTCTACTGGCCGATCCATTTCATAAAGCGGACGCACTCGAAAGCCTGGGTGCGATTCGCGCGGCGTCAGCCACGCCTCAAATCGCACGTGCGCTGGAAGAAAAATATCCCGAAGTCCGTCGCGCCGCTGCACTTGCTGCCGGAAATCTCGGCGACGACAAACTGATCCCGGCCCTGAAACAATCCATGAAAGATTTCGCCAAGGACGATTCCTTTTGCACCGCCGCGGCTGGTTCCATCGCAGCACTTGGAGATTTATCGGGCCTAGAAATCCTCGCGAGTTTCTTATCCAACCCCAATGTCGACCCCGATGAAATCTGGCGTTGGATTGCCCGCGGACTTGAGAAACAAAAATCAAAGGGAGTAGATATCCCTCAATTCGAAAAAAATACTCCCGCGAAAGAAAAAGAAGCCGCGTTCAGAAGTTTTCTTGAGCAGCAATCAAAGAAATAATTTCTCTAATCGAAACCGTACTTCTTACTCGTTCTTGGAAGCTGCCGCATCGATAGCGTGAGGGACCACTCGATCGAGGATATGGCCAAGCTGAAGCAAGGTCACGGTATTGGGATGCGTTTTCCCCAGCAAATTCTCGTGCAACGGGAGAGCTTCATCGTAAAGCTTGCGAGCTTCCTCGAATTTTCGATTTCGAATCAAGATGTTTACCAAATTTCCAAAAATCGCCAGAGTCATTTGATCTTTCTCGCCCACAGCTTCGCGACTTGCTTGAAGAAGCCAGCGAAAACGTTTTTCTGCTTCATCAAGTTTCCCGTTTCGTAATTCGATTCCCGCAAGACTATTCACCGCAGAAATAGTCTTTGGCGCCTTCTCTCCCCACACTTTTGGAGCAAGAGCGACCACTTCCCTCTGCAACTCTTCCGCACGCTCCCATTGATCAAGGTCGACCAAGATCCCACCTAAAATGGTCTTGGCAGTAAGAACCGTTTCATGCTCTTCACCAAAATGCTGCTTCCCAATTTCGAATGCGTTTTGAATCACACCTTGAGCTTCACTCACCTTGTCAACTTCCTTCAACACGACTGCGAGCAAATTCATCGCTTCCAAAGTTCGCAAATCGTGGGGCCCAAAACTATCCTGCGCCGTGTCTAGCGCATCACGCATTTGCATTTCCGCACGGTCAAATTCTCCCAGCACGCGATAGAGCGCGGCGACCCGCGAACGCACCGTAATCTCAACATCCGGATTTCCAGCAAAACGCTTGCTCAAACCACGTGAAGAGTTTTCCAACGCTCGCAAGAGAGTCACCTGCCGACCTGAATTTTGTGGCAGCGCTTGATAGATCAAGGTCTCAAAAAAATCATTAATTTGCTCTGCCTTACTCGCAGAGAATCTAGCATTCTCTGCCTCTTCAAAAGCTCCCATTTCTGCCATGAGCGCGCGATCGCGCTGTGCTTTCAATTCTCTCGATTGCACCGTTTGATAAACGAAGAAACTCAAGAAAGAGAGAAGAAGAGTCGCCGCTAGAGCCGAAGTGAGTTTGTGTCTTTCGACTAGTTTCCTTAATTGATAAGCACTGCTGGGAGGATGCGCCCAAATTGGTTGATGCTCCAAAAATCGCCACAGATCCGCAGCGAAATCCGAGGCTGAGCCATAACGACGTTTCTTTTCCTTTTCCAAACACTTGGCAAAAATCGTCGAGAGATCTCCGCGGAACTCGCGATTCACAGAAGACAAAGAACGCGGGGGCATTTCGGCAATGATTTTTCCCGATTCGAAAAAGCTGGTACTCTCCAAATCATAAGGAAGCCGTCGTGCGAGCAATTCGAAACCAATGACTCCAAGCGCGTACACGTCTGAACGACTGTCCACCTCAGTCGTTTCTCCGCGAATTTGCTCTGGGCTCATATAGGGCACGGTGCCAAAGAGAGAACTCGCATGAGTAACCGTTGTGAGAGTTTGCATCTCTGGGCCGCTGACTTGAGCAATGCCAAAATCAAGAATCTTAGGCTTGCCATGTTGATCGACCAAAATATTCGCAGGCTTCAAGTCACGGTGGATAATTCCCTGTTGATGCGCGTAGTGCACAGCGTCAGCCACATCAATCAACAATTCGATTCTTTCTTCGCTTTCTAATTGTTCGTGCAGCGCATACTCGGTCAGAGACTCTCCTTCGACCAATTCCATCGCGAAATAGGGTTGAGGACCGAACTCCGTGGCGACACTTCCTGCTTCAAAAATTTGGGCAATTCCAGGATGTTGCAGTTTCCCTAAAATATGCGCCTCT
This sequence comes from uncultured Planctomycetales bacterium, assembly GCA_964570465.1. Lineage (GTDB taxonomy): Bacteria > Planctomycetota > UBA1135 > UBA1135 > CAZMYG01 > CAZMYG01. Next base: position 6,000 of record CAZMYG010000075.1, on the reverse strand, counting down.
CTTTCGAATCGGCGAATCCAACTAGGTGAAGCAAAACCTGGATGTAAGAGCTTCAAAGCAACTCGGCGATGGGGATTCTCCTGCTCCGCTTCGAAGACAATTCCCATTCCACCCTGGCCGAGACAACGACGCAAAAGATAATGACCGAGCCTTTTTCCAATCAAAGACTCTCCCATGGCTCGTGATTCATCTTGGGTTTGAATCACGGCAGGAGTTTCTAGGAACCCGTCTTCAGCTTCTTCTGCGGAAATCAATTTCTCGACTTCTTGACGAAGCTCAGAATCTTTCCCGCAATGAGTTTCCAAAAAACTTTTTCGTTCCTTCAAATCCAAATCTCGGCTTTTACGAAAAAGCTCGAAAGCTCGTTGTCGAGTTTCTGGTTTCTTCTTCATACAAGATCCGTGGCTTCAGGATTCATCTGCGCTTTTAACCAAATTTTTGCATCCGCCCAGTCGCGCTTCACAGTTCTGACATTGATGTCCAACACTTTTGCGGTTTCTTCGACAGAGAGTCCGGCGAAATAACGCAGCTTCACAATTTGCCCCATCCGCGAGTCATAGCTTTCCAGTTCTTTCAAGGCTTCATCAAGAGCAATGAGATCCACTGGCTCTGGACTGGGATCATTAGCGAGTTCGATCCCTTCAAGTGGCTGTCGCTGCCAACCGCCGCCACGTTTCCAACGATTTCGTCGACGCGCTCGCTCGATCAAAATGCGCCGCATGGCTTCTGCGGCAGCTGCGAAAAAATGAGCTCGATTTTCAAATTGAGTAGAACTATCCCCGACGAGTCTCAAATAAGCTTCATGAACAAGGGCCGTTGCTTGTAAGGTTTGTCCTGGCTTTTCCTTGCCCATTTTCCCGCGAGCCAAACGTCGCAACTCGTTATAGATCAACGGCAAAAGCCGCTCGGCAGCATCCTCATCTCCCTCGCGGATTTTCCCCAAAATCTGGGTCAATTCCTGACTCTTTACTTCACGCGTCAACAAACACCTCAAAACTTCCAGAAAACTACGTCACCTAATTTGCCCAAATGGCGCCTTATTTGATGCCTTCCCCCTTTTTCAAGACTGGGGACAATATAGCAATTCCCTAAAGTTTAGGAGGATTTATGTATTCACAACTAAGACGACTACTGCAACTAGCAGAATCTATTTGTTTTGTCAGTGTTTTCTCTTTTGCTTCGCTTCAAGCACAAGAAATCTATTGGACAGATACGGGCACACATCAAGTGCAACGAGCGAATCTGGATGGCTCTAATATTCAAACGATTCTCCAGAGCCAAATCCTAGGACCCGCGAGCATCGCCTTGGATCGCAAGGGTGGAAAAATTTATTGGGCAGACCAGGATCTCGGCGCGATCAAGCGTGCGAATCTCAACGGCTCCCAAGTAGAGACCTTGGTCCAGAATTTACGGGAGCCACAGGGAATCGCTTTGGATCTCGCGAGCGGCAAGGTCTATTGGACAGACTTTTCGAATTATGAATCGCGCGTCTATCGCGCAAATCTCAACGGTTCGAATCCAGAGTTGCTCATCCAAGGCCACGCGCCCGATTATGCGTTTAGCGAATCGGGTTTCCCTGGAGGAATCGCACTCGATCTTGTGCATGGGAAAATGTATTGGGCGGAGCGACTGAGATATGTCGCGGATGCGGACGGTGGAGCGCTGCGGCGAGCGAATCTCGATGGTAGTGGCGCGCAAACAATCTACGCAGACTTGGCAGGAACGATGGGAGGCGGCTCCGCTGATGCACCTCGAGCACTCGCCTTAGATGTGAATGGCGGCAAGATTTATTGGACCAGCCAACCCAATTACACCAATGACGAAGTGAAGCGCTGCAATCTCGACGGTTCGCAAGTCGAAACCATCTTCTCAAGTACTGAATTCGGCTTCGTCTTTGGAGAAATCGCTCTCGACCACAACGCGGGAAAAATCTATTGGGCAGAAGAGAGCTTTGAAAGCGGTCGCATTCGCCGCGCGAATTTGGATGGAAGCGCCGTTGAAAATTTCGAGAACATCATGAATCCAATGGGACTCGCTCTCGATCTCGCTTCGAGCAAATTGTATTGGAGCAGCCCCAGGCAAACTGAAATTCGCCATGCGAATCTCGACACCACAAACTCCCAAGTTTTGCTCACTGCAGATTCTGTGCTGACTCCGCATGGAATCACTTTCGAACCCCAAAATAAGAAAATCTATCTCACCGATTCGCAGGCGAGGAAGGTATTCCGCGCGAATCACAACGGTTCCTCTTTAGAAACAATCTATACCCACACCGGCAGCGGCCAGAGCAGTTTGCGAGGAATTGCGATCGATCTCACGGTAGATCAAGTGTATTGGAGCAACAAAAGCGCCAACACCATTCAGCGAGCCAATCTCAACGGAACCGGACTACAAACCGTTCTCTCCTTTTCCAATATTTTTTATCCCGATGGAATTGCCCTCGATTATGAAGCAGGGAAAATTTACCTCGCTCAAGCCGGTTGGATTAGCAAGGCAAATCTCGATGGATCAAATTTGCAGACTGTTACTCAGGATCTTGGATCTGAAAAAGGAATTGCTCTCGATAAGGCGGGGGAAAAAGTTTACTGGACCAACAACGGCTATATCTATCGCAGCAATCTCGACGGTTCTGCTAAAGAAACCCTGTTGAATGCCAGTGCTGCGAATTTTGCTCGCGATCTCGCTCTTGATCCTGCAGGAAAAATCTATTGGACTGCTTCAGCTTTATTTAGCGGATCCGGCCAAATTCGCCGTTCAAACTTAGATGGATCGAATGTCGAAATCGTGATTGATGGCTTACATTCACCTCAAGGCATTGCTCTAAATGTTGCACCGCAAATTCTCACGAGCTTTCCACCAAACAATGCCATCGACGCGCGCCAGCCATCTCTCATTAGTGGGAAACAGCCAACGGGCATTTCAATCATCGTCACACATTTTTCAAACTACGCCTTACAGCTTGTTCCCGAGGACTTTTTAGTCACCGAAGAAGGCGGAGACGGCGTCGCCCCACTCGTTGAAATTTACTACATCACGACGAAGGAACTTTGGCTCTATCTCAGCGAGCCTATCGAAACTGCCGCATGGACCACGATTCACTACTTGCCCACACAACAACAAATCCGTTTGGGTTATTTGCCTGGCGATGTGAATGGAGACGGAACGAGCAGCCCCGTGGACATTCTTGCGTTAATCGATTCACTCAACAATGTCGCAACTCGGCCTATCTACTCGACGGATATCAATCGCAGCGCGGAAGCCGAACCTTCCGACATTCTGCGCGAAATTGATCTGCTCAACGGGGCGGACGCTTTTGAAATCTGGAATGGAGTTTCTTTGCCATGAAAAACATACTTCGAATGACGGCGGTTTATAGCCTTCTACTTTCCTCCATACAAGCACAACAGATTTACTGGACAGATCCAGGAACGCACAAAGTACAGCGCGCCAACTCCGATGGCAGCCAAATCGAGGACATCGCAGAAAGTCAAATCGTCACCCCCACAGGAATTGCGCTCGATCTTTCTGGAGGAAAAATCTATTGGGCCGATGAAGGTACAGGCAAAATCAAACGCTCGAATCTCAACGGTTCCGCGGTACAGAATTTAGTCGCGGGCTTGAACAAACCACAAAGCGCCGCGCTCCACTTGAGCACAGGCAAGATGTACTGGACCGATTTTTCCAATTCGCAACTTCATATCCGTCGCGCGAATTTGGATGGTTCAGAAATCGAAATCTTGATTGTGGGCAGCGCTCCCGGCTCTTCGGATCTATTTTCTCCCGGAAGCATTTCTCTGGATGTGACCGGAGGCAAGATGTACTGGACGGAGCGATGGTTATTGGAAGGAACGAGTTTTCGCGGTGGCGCCATTCGCCGAGCAAATCTAAACGGCACGAACGCAGAGACTTTATTTTTTGATTTGAGTCCCACAGCTGACTCGCCCAAGGCTCTCGCCGTCCATTCCCAAGCCGGCAAACTCTATTGGAGTAATCAATCACACACCGGTGGAGGGCATTTGCGACGCTGCAATCTCGATGGTTCGGGAATGGAAACTTTTTTTTCTTCCCAATTACCCGGAGCCGACGCACTCGCCTTGGATTTACAGAATCAAAAAATCTATCTGAGTAGCGAGGCTGGAGAACAAATCACCCGCTGTAGCCTTAATGGAAATGATTTCGAAATTATTTTCCTGACTACGGCATCTCCTTTTGGTCTCGCGGTTGACACGAATTCTGCACGCATGTACTGGAGTAGCCGAGTCGCCAATCAAATTCGCCGAGTCAATATCAATGGCAGCGGGGAAACTGCATTGGTTAGCCCGAATCACGCAGTCACTCCCTTTGGAATTGCTCTCGATCGAACTGGCGACAAAATTTACCTAACCGATCCACAATCGCGCAAAGTATGGCGCGCCAATTTCAACGGCTCTTCACCACAATCGATCTACCAACCCGATGGAGATTGGGAAAGTCAGCTTTGGGGCATCGCCATCGATCGCATCAACCAAAAGATTTCCTTCACGGATCGAGCGCGAAACAGCATTTACCGCACGAATCTGGATGGCAGCTCCGTGCAAACTTTTGGCTCCGCGTTTCTCATACAACAACCTGAAGGGATCGCTGTAGATAGCGAGCAAGAGAAAATGGTTTGGGGATCGAGCGCGGTGATTGGAAAAGGGAATTTCGACGGCAGTGAAATGGAAATTGCCGTGGGGCCGAGTTTTGGCACGGGAAAAAGTGTGGCCCTACATCCTATTCAAGGAAAAATCTATTGGACCAACGACGGCGGAATCCATAGAGCCAAACTCGACGGCTCTGAAATGGAAATGCTTCTTTCCAATCAACAGACAAACCACGCAAAGGAACTCGCTCTAGATCTAGCTTCCGGAAAAATCTACTGGACTGCAAATGGAGAAATTCGCCGCGCAAATCTAAATGGAACTCAAAATGAAACTTTTGTCAGCGGACTTCTCTCTCCTCAAGGAATAGCTCTGCTTGCTTCAACCACTTCCGCTCCGGTTCGCGTGGATTTGCGCCCGAACCTACCCGCGCCTCCAGGAGGTTATGAGCCAAACACTTTGATCACGGTTGAGGTTTTCCTCGTCGATACAGAAAGCCTTGGCGGAAATTTCCTCGCTCGCTCTGTGGGATTTGATTTTAGAAACCGAACGGGGACTCTGAATTTTCCCTACGCAGGATGTCAGACATTCCGCTGGGAGTTCATTCCAGGAGATGGCATTGAAGAATGCGACGGCAAATTACCGCGACCTGTGAACAACTCTTTCATTCCTGGTGGTGGATATACAATCCCTTCAGGAGGAGAAGTAAAGGTCGGCGAGATTAATGTCAACGTCGGCTGCGCAGGCGGTGTGCTCGATGTGATGAATGCACAAGCGCCAAATCCCAATGACGGAGCCTTTATTGTTTTTGGTTTTGGAGGACCGGGAGATCCAATATTCACATGGAGGGCTCACACAGGAGAGTTGACTGGCGGCGTGCTCAATTTACCCGTCAGCGGAAAGGTGACAGCGCCAAACTTCGCAATCATTTCAAGCACCCCAGCAACGGGAGAAATTGAAGCTAGATCTTATGCATCGTTTACTCTTCCGGGATGGACATCCATCGACGCTACTTTCACTCTTTCTGAAAAGGAATGTTCTCTACCCACACTCTTTCCCGACGAGTTCACTATATTCGAAGCGGACGGCACCGGAGCGCCGCCGATACTGCAAGAAGTCATCCCCCTTTCACCCAATTCCGTGAAATTAAATTTTGGGATGCCTTTCGTCGAAGTCGGGTCGAGAGTCACAGTTGTCCACAACGCGAGCGGCAGTTCTGTTTGCTTGGGTTGGCTTCCTGGCGATGTAAACGGCAATGCTACAAGTTCTCCGCACGACATTCTTGCTCTGATTGATGCAATCAACGGAGTGAGACCCAGACCGATTTACTCGACCGATATCAATCGCAGTGGCCTACTAGAACCCGCAGATATTTTGCTTC
>CAZMYG010000074.1:0-14141 GCA_964570465.1 uncultured Planctomycetales bacterium | reverse complement strand
GATGGAGTCGAAGGATTGGTTCACGATTGCGAGATGACTTTGACCAAGCGAGTCAATCACACGAGCGAAGTCGTTCAACTGAGCGATACAGTGGAAGTGATTGTGCTCGAGATCAACAAGGACAAGCAGGAAATCTCGCTCGGTATGAAACAAGCCGAAGCGAATCCTTGGGACACGGTTGCCGAGCGTTATCCAATCGGAACCATCATCGAAGGAAAAGTGCGCAATTTGACCAATTACGGCGCCTTTGTGGAAATCGAAGAAGGGATCGACGGACTCTTACACGTCTCCGACATGAGCTGGACGAAGAAAATCACTCACCCCGGCGAAATGATCAAGAAGGGCGACGTGGGCAAGTTTGTTGTGCTCTCTATCGATGGCGACAAGAAGCGTATTGCTTTGGGTCTCAAGCAGCTTGAGAACGATCCCTGGCAAGACACGATTCCTGCAAACTATCACGTCGGCGATCTCGTGACCGGACATGTGACCAAGATCACGAACTTTGGTGTGTTCGTGAAACTCGAAGAAAATCTTGAAGGATTGCTCCATATTTCGGAGCTCTCCGACAAGAAGATTGCGACTCCCGAGGAAGTGGTCAAGGTCGGCATGAAAATCGAAGTTCGCGTGATTAAGATCGATCCCGAAGAGCGCAAGATTGGGCTCTCTTTCGTGCATTCTGATTTCGAAGAGAACAAGAAAATTCTCGAGAAGAAGGAAAGCAAGAAAGAAGGCAAAAAGGATAAGAAGGAAGCGAAGGGTGCAGAAGGGGAAACGGCAGCAGAAACCGAACCCGCTGAAAGCACGACGGAAACTCCCTCTGAGCCCGCGAGCTAACTTGCAAATTCCATCCGTGCGAATCGGATCTCTATTATTGGGGCTGGCGCTTTTCTTAGCGCCAGCCTGTATCTTTAAAAAATCCCCTTCTGAACCCTTAGCTCCAGAAGCGCTCCGCAAAATTCAGCAAGCGGGCGAAAGCATACAAGCCGAGAATTTTGAACTAGCAGAAAGCTTGTTGCAGTCTCTCAAAGAATTGCCACCTAGCGAATCTCTCACTAATTCCATTCAGTTATTAGAGTCTCGCTACTGGGGTAAAAAATTTGCGAAAGAGATCACTTCGGCATCGACTTTGACGGCAACTCCTAACCCAGGAACTATTGGGCAATATGTGAACATTCGTTTGAGTCTTCAAAACCCAGGAGAAAGTCCTCTTCGAGTTCAGAAGAAAGAGGCTGCGTTGGTGGGCCGGCTGCAAATTTCCCAGATGCATCACGACGCCTATGGAAATTCCATTGCCGATCGCGATTTAAAAACCTTTTCCGTATCTGGGCCGTTAGAAATTCCTGGTTATGAAAAATGGGAGCAGGCCTGGAGCATTCCACTGCACAATCGAGATGGAATTGCCGTTCAAGAGTATTGGGTATTATGCGAAATTCGCTGGCTCTCTCTAAATTGGGAAGGCAAAAACTTACTCATTGAGAACCTACAAATAGGTCCAACTCGATTTCGCGCATTTCCCCAGGGTTATGAACCGATTGCTCAAGACCCTATTGGTTCTCTACAAAAAGCCTTAGCAAATAACGATGAACGTTTTGATCGTCATCTCTTGATCGCAGCTTTGTTGATTCCTGAACAAGATCGAAAACAAGTTGTTCCCAAACTTGTTAGTGGATTGAATCAAGCAAGCCCGTTGAGAAAGCGTGCCTTAATGAGCGCATTGCGTTCCATGACGGGAAATACCGAAGCTGGTTTTGATCAAAATCTGTGGACGCAGTGGTGGATTGCGCATCGCAACGAATATGAACCAACCCCCTAAGTTCTCAAGCGAGATTCAAAAGGAAGTCGAACGGCAGATTCAATTCTTACGCCGGGGAGTGGTCGATCTCGTCAACGAAACCGAATTAGCTAAAAAACTAGCCCGCTCTCTGCAGACGAAAAAGCCACTGCGAGTGAAATTGGGCATTGACCCTTCCAGCCCGGATTTGCATTTGGGACATACCATTCCACTTTGGAAACTGCGTCAGTTTCAAGAACTTGGACATCAAGCGGTTTTGATTCTTGGCGATGGAACCGCTCGTATTGGCGACCCAACGGGACGAAACAAAACTCGACCTCAATTGACTTTGGAAGAAGTGGAAGCCAATGCCAAAACCTATCTCGAGCAAGCGGGCAAAGTCATTTTCTTAAAAGACAATCCCAGCCGTCCCGCGCAAATTCCTCCTGCGGAAATTGTTCGCAATGGGGATTGGTTCAGCAAAATGAATTTCTTCGACACGGTGAAGCTCGCCTCCCGCATGACGGCGGCCCGTATGTTGGAACGAGATTATTTTGCGGAGCGATTCAAGGCAGGAGTGGAAATTCGATTGCATGAATTGCTCTATCCACTGATGCAGGGTTGGGATTCGGTGATGGTGCGCTCGGATGTAGAACTCGGCGGCACGGATCAATTATTCAACTTACTGGTTGGTCGCGATTTTCAAGAACAAGAAGGACAAGAAGCGCAGATCTGTGTCACGACGCCTTTGTTGGAAGGAACAGACGGACGCAAGATGAGCAAGTCCTATGGCAATGCCATTGGCATTACCGAGTCGCCCAAGGAAATGTTCGGCAAGAGCATGTCGATTGCGGACAACTTGATGGAAAAGTATTTCACATTGCTCACAACACTTTTTGAAGAAGAAATCAAAAAGACTCTTGCTGGACATCCGCGCGAAGCCAAGGTGAATCTAGCCAAAGAAATTGTCTCGAGCTATCACGGTCGTGAAGCGGCGGAACGAGAAGCGAGCGAGTTTAATCGAATCTTTAGGGATCGAGAGAAACCTGCAGAAATTCCTGAGTTTCAAAGTCCTAAAACCAGCAATCCAATCGATTTGATCGTGCTCTGCGGTTTTGCCAAATCGAAGAGCGAAGCTCGCCGATTGATCGAACAAGGCGGTGTTCAGATCGATGATGCAAAGGTTGAGGACGCTCTTAAAAATCTAGAAATTCCAGCGAAGGGACTCACTTTGCAGGTTGGGAAACGACGATTTGCGCGCGTCGTCCTGGGTAAGTAGAAAAAAAACTCCTTGACGAAATTTCAGGTTGAACTCTAGAGTTTCTGCGTGAATTGTTTTGGAAGACTCCTAGCACTCTTTACCTTGCTAGCCTATTTGTTGGCAAGTTTTGGGTCTTCCTGGCTTCATCCAACACATTCTGATCCCCATATCAGTTTCTCTTCTCAACAAGGCGATGAACCATCATTCACGCAAGAAGTACCCACGAAAAAAGGCGAATCTGAACTTCATCATTTCTGTGCTTTTTGCCGTTTTCTTTCCGAGACACAGAACTTTCGCCTGATTCCTCAACTCAGTTTGATTCTCATTCCAACATTGGAGAGTACTCGACCTGCTCTTTTTGAGGACCATTTCGCACCGATCGTTTCGAGCATTTCTTCTCGAGCTCCACCTCTGTCTTTCTTCTCCTAGCTTCGCAACAGCTTGCCGGCAATTCGTCCGGTGTCGTCTTTTGATTTTTGTATAGATCCGCTCATTTTTTGATTTGAGATTTGGAGAAGAAATATGTTCTTGAACAAACTTTCCCTTTTTCCCGTTTTATTGTGTTTTGCGTCGACGAGTTTTGCTCAACAAGAGTCCAGCGAGAAAATTGATATTCAAAAGGAGATTGAAAAATATCTTGCAAAGAATCCTCAGCTTTTGTCTCCGCAAAACCCGGACAATTCGAGTTCCCCTTTAAAGTTGCTCGATCTCTCGCTCATTTTGCTCAATGACTTCAGCGCGTCGAGCGTAACAAACGACAACTTTCGAAGTCTTCATGCAGGAGGACATGATCCCAAACATCGACTTGGTTTTACGGCTGCAAGTGAGGAGCTCGTTTTCTCAGGTATCGTCGATCCATATTTTCGTGGGGATGCCAATATTGTCTACTTCATCGATGAGGAAGGAGAAAGTCGGGTCGAACTGGAAGAAGCGTATTTGACAACTCTAAGTTTGCCTTTTGGTTTGCAGGCGCGAGCGGGGCAGTTCTTCAATGCTTTTGGTCGGCAAAATCGACAACATCCTCACAGCTGGAATTTTGCAGATCAACCAGTCGTTCTCACTCGCATGTTTGGTCCGGATGGACTAAGAGGCGCTGGGGCCGAAATTTCCTACGCCATTCCCACTTCTTCGTTCTACAGCGAGATTTTGTTCAGCATTCAAAATGCCTTTGGAGAAACGGCGACGAGTTTTTTAAACGAGGCTGGGGAAAATTTTGCCTCGCGCACTCTGGGAGAAGCGAACTTTCGTTCGATGAGCGATTTGCTGTATTTGTTGCGATGGCAGAACGCCTTCGATTTATCGGAAGAGACAACCTTGGTCACAGGAATTTCCTCACTGCTTGGGCCGAATTCTTCCGCGCTTGATACGAGCGTGTCGACCGGAGAAATTTTGCAAACCCAAATCCATGGAATCGATCTTTATCTCAAATGGAAGCCACTCGATGCGAAGCAAGGATTTCCCTTTGTGTCTTTACAAACGGAATGGTTGCAACGGCAATACGAGGCGGGCTTAGACAGCGTCCAGGGACTTCCCGAAGAAAACTTACGCGATTGGGGGCAATACACTCAACTGGTCTATGGCTTCCAACGAGGCTGGACTGCAGGAATGCGTTATGAATATGCGCGCGGAGAACAAGGAGATGGAGATAGTTTGCGGGGTTGGAGAACTCGCATTTCTCCCGCGCTGACTTATTTCCCCAGCGAGTTTTCAAAAATCCGCTTGCAGTACAACTATGATCGTGCAGAGTTTCTCGATGAGAGGGCTCATAGTGTGATTCTTCAATTTGAAGTGTCGATTGGCGTGCATGGCGCGCACAAGTTTTAAGGAGAACAAAATGAATTCACTGATACTTTCTCTCGCGTTCTTATTTTTCTCTCCTGAAGAAAAAATCAAAGTGGCGACTACTCTTACGGATCTTCGCTCCATTGCCCAAGAAATTGGCCGTGACCGAATACAGGTGATCAATCTCTGTGCAGGGAAACAGGATCCGCACTTTGTAGAGCCCAAGCCCACATTTTTGCTAACTCTGAGTAAGGCGGATCTCTTCATCATCAATGGCTTCGATCTTGAGATTGCTTGGGTGCCACCACTACTCGACGGAGCACGAAATCCGAAAATTATCAAAGGCGCGCCGGGCTATCTCGACATTTCAAAATTCATCACTCCAATTGAAATCCCCAGCGCAAATACCACTCGCGCCGAAGGCGATGTGCATCCCTTTGGCAACCCACACTATCTCTTTGATCCACTCAACGGAAAACGCGCAGCCGTTGCGATTGCCAATAAACTGAAAGAACTCGATCCCCAAAACGCGACCCACTACGAGAAAAATCTTAGTGAGTTTTCTCGCCGTTTGGATGAATCGCTATTTGGAAAGGAATTGGTTCAAGCTGCGGGTGGGGAAAAGCTAGAACGCGCCACGGAACAAGGTGAACTCGATGCTTTTCTAAAAAATACTCAATTAGAGAGCAAGCTGGGCGGTTGGATGGGGCAGATGAAAAGTTGGAAGGGAACGAAAGTCGTTCCTTTTCACAAAAATTTGTCCTATTTTCTGAAGCGATTTGGTCTCGAGGCTTTGGACTATATCGAGCCAAAACCAGGAATCGCGCCAAGCACAGAACACTTCGGACAACTCGTCATCAAAATGCAAAAAGAAAAGGTGAAGTGGATTCTCACTCACGATTTCTACGATCGGACTGTTCCCAGCATTGTTTCGAGCCAAACCGGAGCGAGGATTCTCGTCCTGCCTTCCGCGGTAGAAAGCGTCTCCCAAGCACGGGATTATTTTTCGTTCTTTGATTCTATGATTGGCAGTTTTTCAGCTCCATAGGAGAAGCTTGGACAATCTCAGCATTCTTCTCCCGCCTTTTTTGATCTGCGTCATTCTGACCGGAATTCACGGTTATCTAGGCATTCACGTTTTGGCGAGGCATGTAATTTTTGTGGATTTGGCGATGGCGCAGATCGCGGCCTTAGGTACGACAGTAGCGTTTTTGAGAGGCTATGAGCCAGGAAGTAATGCTTCCTACTTTCTCTCGTTGGGATTCACTTTGTTCGGAGCCACGGTATTTGCGTTGACTCGCTCACGAAAAGAAAAAGTTCCACACGAAGCGATCATTGGACTCGTCTATGCCATCGCGACTGCTATGGCGATTCTGCTCGCCGATCAAGCAGCACATGGCACGGAACATCTCAAGAATTTGCTAGCGGGAAGTATTGTTTGGGTCACTCCAGAGCAGATTACAAAAACCTTTTTGATTTATGCCGTTCTTGGCATTTTTCATTACATCTACCGAGATCGCTTTCTTCTGATTTCGAACAATCCAGAGAAAGCTCACGCTCAAGGAATCAATGTGAGATGGTGGGATTTTCTCTTCTATGCCAGTTTTGGCATCATCATCACGAGTTCAGTACAAGTTGCCGGAGTTCTTTTGGTTTTCTGTTATCTGATCGCTCCTGCGGTTGTGGCCGTTCAATTTGCGGATTCATTGGGAAAACGTTTAGCAATTGGATGGACAGTGGGTGTCGTTGTCAGTGCGATAGGACTTTTCTTTTCTTTCGATCGCCCTAGTGGTCCGACCATCATTCTTTTCTTTGCTATTTTCCTCTTACTTACTGCGGCGTATCGCTTCGTTGCCAATGCTCAGAGTCGCGTCATCGCCTTAGCCAAAGTCATTTTCACTGCTGGAATTTTATCTGGCTTGGTTTGGGGAATACTCACCTGGCTTCCTCTTGAAGAAGAAATTCACTCTCACGGAGAACCCGAGCATGCTTTGGGCAATACAGAAGGGGATCTTCTCAGAGCGCTTTCTGACGATCACGACAATGTGCGAGCAAGTGCAGCAGAAGCTTTGGGCAAAATGGGAGCGCGAGCAGCGATTCCGGAATTGCGTAAGCTTTTGATTGAAGATTCTTCACCTGCAGTAAAAGAGAAAGCAGCAATTGCTTTAGGGGCTATGGGTGCCAAGGAAGCGATTCCTGAATTGATTTTGGAAGCCAAGAAAGAACAAGAAGATGAATGGGTGCGTTTGCATGCAGCTCAATCTCTTCAATTGTTAGAAGCCCCAGAAGCTCAGGATTTATTACGTTTGCTTGCCGAGACCGCTAAATTGGAACTCATTCGAGACGAAGCCCGCCGTGCTTTGAATCAGCGTACAAATCCTCGATAGGGAATATCAAGCCAGCGTTGTTTGGGCCAATTCACTTCTACTTTTAGATTGCCGCGAAATGTGGCTTTGCTGCATTGAGCAGAGGCATCTAACTGAATTCGGAATCGTTTTCCGGTTTCGAGAGTCTCGACTTTCGCTTGGAGATTTTCGGATTCTTCTCCTTCTACTTTAAGTGAGGAAATTTCTAAGGAGTTTTCCGGTACCGTAAAACGAATCTCGGTCGAAACACTTCCTCCTTCACCTTTGCTCAGAGTCGAAAAATGAAGATAGGGAGGATTTAGCACAAGATCGGGTTCGATCACTCCATAAATAGGCAAAGTGATGAAATAGCCTGCACGCAAATTCGTTTCTAGTTCGATTTTTCCTGCAAAACTACCTTCTGGTAGGCCTGGGCCTGCTTGAATGGCGATGTCGTAGTAGAGATTAGACCCCTGATTCATTTTGAGAAATTCCACGTGAATAGAGGGGTGGCTGGAGCGAGTGCGTAGGATTTCAAAACCATTGGGATTCGTTGCAACAATTTTCCTTTGAATCAGCTTGCTCTCTTTTTGCGCCATGGTTCCCAAATCAATTTTGGGTTCTTCAATAGAATATGGTTTCTCGAATTTTGCGGTGAAATGTAGTTTTTGAGACTCCGTTTGGGACTCATTGCTGATGATCGAAATCATCCCAGTTTTTTCAGTCGCCTCGGCCTGCACAGAACTCGTGTTTAGAGAAATTTCTAATTTTCCTTTTTCCTGCGGGGCGACATGTAGCAATTCACCACTCGCCTGTATTTCTCCATAGCGACGCGTGCCGTCAGTCTTTTCAACCCAGATCTTGCTGGCCGTACAACCGCAAGAAGCTTGAATCCCTTTAATAATGAGCTCGGAATCTCCCGCATTTGTGAAATCAAAAATATGAGTCTCTATTTCGCCTTGAAATAATGTCCCAAAATCATGGCTGTTATGCCCAAACTCAAGCTTGGGACCTTGGGCACGCTGGCAAGCAAATACGTGAAATAGAAGAATTCCTAATAAAGAGAGTTTTCTCATCTTGTCCAATCGTTGTTTTTCTGTTCTGCAACAGTATATTGAGCCAAAATAATTTGGTAACCCTCCTATGACAGCTCGCGAAAAAATGGTCCGTTCGATTCTGATTGGAATCGTTTTTGTCTGTGTTGGACTTTCTATTGTCAGTGCGATCTTTGGTCCGTACCCGAAAGCCTAATGCAAAAAACTCAGGCGCCCTCTGGACTGGCTAAAACAGATCCAGAGATCTTTGAAATCATTCAGGCCGAAACTAAGCGACAAGAGCAGGGTCTCGAATTTATCGCCTCGGAAAATCATGTAAGTTCCTCCGTGCTTGAAGCCACCGGCTCCGTACTCACCAATAAATATGCCGAAGGTTATCCCGGGGCACGCTATTACGGTGGCTGCGAAGAAGTGGACCGAGCGGAAAATCTGGCACGTGATCGTCTTAAAAAACTTTTTGGCGCCGAGCACGCCAATGTGCAACCGCATTCTGGCAGCCAAGCCAATATGGCTGCGATTTGGGCTTTGGCCAATCCTGGTGACTCTATTTTGTCGATGAGCCTTGCTCATGGGGGACATCTCACTCACGGACACGCCAAGAGTTTCTCGGGGAAGCAATATCGTTTTGTGCACTACGGTGTCGATGCCAAAGCTGAACAGATCGACTTCGCGCAAGTTGCCACACTTGCGAAAGAACACCGTCCAAAAGTGATTCTTGCAGGTGCCTCGGCTTATCCACGCACTCTCGATTTCACTAAATTTGCGCAAATTGCGCAGGATTGCGGTGCCCATCTCTTTGTTGATATGGCACATATCGCAGGTTTGGTTGCTGCCAAAATACATCCCAATCCAATTCCGGTTTCGCAAATTGTCACGTTGACGACGCACAAAACCTTACGTGGCCCGCGAGGTGGAGCCATTCTTTGCCAGGCGCCATTCGCAAAGCCTGTGGATTCTGCCATTTTTCCAGGGATTCAAGGTGGCCCACTTATGCATGTGATTGCAGCAAAAGCGGTCGCTTTTGGAGAAGCCATGACGGAAAAGTTCCGTAACTATCAAATTCAACTCGTACAAAACGCGAAAGTACTTGCTGAGGCTTTAAGCGCTCGTGGTTTTCGCATTGTTTCTGGCGGAACGGACAATCATCTCCTACTCGTTGATATGAGACCGAAGGGAATGACAGGAAAACAGGCCGAGGAGATTCTTCAAAAAGTGGCCATCACGGTGAACAAGAATCTCATCCCTTTTGATGATAAATCTCCGATGGAAACGAGTGGAATTCGCATGGGAACTGCGGCAGTCACAACTCGCGGTTTAGGCGAAAAAGAAATGCAGCGTGTCGCTCTATGGATCGATCGCGCACTTTCTACCAAAGACGAAAACACTTTGTCAAAAATTCGTTCTGAAATTATAGAACTCTGTCAGAGCTTTCCGATTTACTAATCGTTGTAGGGGCGGCGCATGTGCCGCCCCTACACAAACAAACTCTTAGATCGATTTCTTGCGTACCGCGGCGTCTTTCTCGCGAACCTTCTTCACCATGTCAGCGTGATATTTGTCCAAGGCAGTTTTCACGTTCTCATCTTTCAAGGCTAGAACGCGTGCCGCAAAAATTGCTGCATTTGCTGCGCCACCACCTCCTACTGCAAACGTAGCCACGGGAATTCCCGCAGGCATTTGCACGGTGGATAACAAAGCATCCATGCCCCCTAATGGAGGATTGTCTAGAGGAATACCCAAAACTGGCAATTGAGTTAAAGCCGCCACGGTTCCGGCAAGATGTGCAGCTCCGCCGGCAGCGGCCAAAAAAATCGAAACTCCTTGGCCTGGAGCGGATTTCACATATTCCTTGAGATCCTCAGGTGTTCGATGCGCTGAAAGCACTCTTACTTCACAAGAGATTTTTAACTGAGTGAAAACATCCAATGCCCCCTGCAAACGGGGCAAATCCGAATCCGAACCCATCAATAGGGCAGCTTTCATGCCTTTTCTCCTGTCAATTTTTCCCAAAGTTCTCGATAGCGGGTCGCCGTTTTTTCCGCAATTTCCTTAGGTAATGGGGGAGCTGGGGGAGTTTTCGCCCAGCCGGTACTGTTCAAGTAATCACGCACAATTTGCTTGTCATAAGAAGGTTGGCTCTTACCTGGTACATAACTTTCCGCAGGCCAGAAGCGAGAAGAATCTGGAGTCAGAATTTCGTCTATGACGAGAATCTTTCCTTCACAAATTCCAAACTCAAACTTTGTATCCGCAATCAAAATGTCCCGTTTCGCCGCGAATTGAGCCGCCGTGTTGTAGAGATTTAAGGAAGCCTCGCGAATTTTTTCCGCAGTTTCCTTTCCGAGTTGATCCACAACCTTTTGAAAAGTGACCGGCATATCGTGACCGGTTTTTTCTTTGGTCGTCGGAGTCAAGATCGGTTCTGAGAGTTTTGAAGAATCCTGCAAACCTTCTGGCAGCTGAATTCCGCAAATCGAACGTGTTTTCTTGTAATCGGAATAACCGGAACCGCTCAGATAGCCTCGCACGATGAATTCAAAAGGAAAAACATCCGATTTTTTTCCTAAAACCACTCGCCCGCGCAGCAATTCTTTATGCGAACTTGGGATCTCCGGGATCTCATCCACCGAGTCGGTGATGAGATGATTGGGAAACACATCTTTCAGCTTGCGAAACCAAAAAGAAGAAACTCCGGTCAAAACTTTTCCTTTTCCTGGAATGCCTTCGTTCAAGACCACATCGAATGCGGAAATTCGGTCGCTTGTCACTAAGAGCAAAGCTCCTGAAACCGAAAATAGATCTCGCACCTTGCCGTGGTGAACACGATTCAACCCAGGAATAGGACCACCTAAATAGACCGGAACGTTGGGTAAGTCGTTGTTTTTCATTGAGTTAAATAGTTCGGGGTAATCTTAAGGAAATGAATCCTTTCGCCAAATTAAAAAAATTAAAAATCTTTGCAGTAAAAATCGCAAGAGGGCGGACTTACTGGGGGAAGAAAAATCCAGGAGCTTGCAAATGAACTTTACATGTTTGTTACCTTGCCTCGCGATTGCGCTTCTCTTTCCTGTTGAGAGAAAAGGCGAAAAAGAAGACAAAAAACCGATGATTGAGTGGACTGCTAGCCTGGAGATCGCACTCAAGCGAGCCAAAGAAGAGAACAAACCCATTTTTGTTGCAATCAATATGGATGGGGAAAAGGCAAACGAAGAGATGGCCGCAGTCAGCTACCGAAATGAAAAATTAGTGAAGACCAGCACAAAGTCCATAAACCTTGTCGCCAGCGCGTTCAATCACCATCAAACGCATCGAGAAATTTCTAAAGGCGGCCCTAAAAAGTTATTCTGCGATCGATTTTCTTCCGTGAGCTGCGAGGAACATCAAGAAGTGGAAAAGAAAATTCGCAAGGAATACTTCAACGGCTCTGAAGACATGATTTCACCTCAGCATCTCACCATCAAACCTGATGGAACTCTCATCAATCTCAAACAATATGAAATTGCGGTGAAAGAGATGGATGACATGATTCAAGAAGCCATCAAACTCGTGGGCAAACCCAAGAAGAAAACTCCCGAAAGCAATTGATCGCGTAACGTTTAGAATCGGGCCGTGAAAGAATGGCAAATCAAAGCACACGGCCCAATCCAAGCCCAAGTTCAGCTCCCAGGCTGTAAGTCTTTCACCAATCGAGCTTTGATCTGTGCTGCGTTGGCGACAGGTGATTCGCAGCTGCTGAATCCCTCACTCAGTGAAGATTCTCAAAAAATGGTGGAGCTACTTCGCTCTCTAAAGGTTGAAATCCACAACAACCATTCCAGTTTCACCGTTAAGGGTCTTGGAACAACACCCACTCTATCTGGAGAGGAAATACATGTTGGTGAAGCGGGCACGGTGTTGCGTTTCTTATTACCTTATTTAGCTGCGGGTAGAGGAAAATGTGTTGTTGACGGGGGGCCGCGTATGCGGCAAAGGCCCATCGCTCCTTTATTGAAAGCGCTGCGAGAACTCGGGGCGAAAATCGAATCCTTGGATCAAGAGAATCACCTTCCACTTCGGCTCGAAGCTCGAGGTCTGCAGGCCAAGAAACTACGCATCCCTTCTGAGGAATCGAGCCAATTTTTATCGGGGTTGTGGCTCACAGCGCCAGTATTTGGAGCGGAAGATTGCTTTGAAAGTGAAGGGGCGGCATCTTCGCTTCCTTATTTGGAAATGACAAAAGTCGTCAAAGAAGCTTTTCTTCATCCATCAAAGAAAAGCTATCAAGCTTGTCACTACTCAATTCCCCAAGATGCCGCGAGCGCCTTTTTCTATGCTGCTGCCGTTGCGTTAGCTGGGGGAAAATTGCAAATCAAACGCCTTTCGAATGACCCAGTCACCGAAAAATTGAGCGGAATAACGCTGTCTGGCAAGACTGGTTTCAAAGCAACGCGAAATGGCGAATCGGTTAAATTTGAAAAGGGCGAATTAAAGCCACTGCAATTGAATTGTGTCGATATCCCCGATCTAGTGCCCTTGCTGACAGTTCTTTCGCTCTTCGCCAAAGGAGAAAGCCATTTGAAGGGTATTGGGCATCTACGTGGAAAGGAATCCAATCGACTCGAAGTCTTGGCCGGTGAGCTTACAAAAGTCGGGGCAAAAATTCAGGTCAACGATTCCAGCCTTCAAATCTCTGGAGGAAATCCACTCTGCGCTGCGTTATTAGATCCCCAAAACGATCATCGCATGGTATTCGCCTTTGCACTTTTAGGGCTATGCGTTCCGGGAATTCGAGTCCTCAATCCTCAATGCGCCGCGAAATCCTATCCAAATTTTCAATCTGAATTCATCCGACTCTTTGACAAGCAGGAGACAACTCTCAATAATCCCGCCTCGTTATGAGGAATCGGCTAATCTGGCATATCTGGCTTTCGGTTTTTCTATTTCTTTTTCTTCCACTCAGCGCTTTTTCCAAAGGAAACAGAGCGGAACTTCAAAGACGCCTGGAGCAACTAAGTGAGCAAATTGAATCGCATCAGGCTCAATTAGGAATTCGGATTTATTCTCTAGATTGCAAAGAAGATCTTTTCACGCGCAATTCGGATCGGGCACTTATACCTGCTTCCAATATGAAACTGGTTACTACAGCGGCAGCGCTATCTCTTCTAGGGCCGGATTATCGCTTTCAAACCAAATTTCTTGGGAACGGAAGTATCGAGAATGGGGTTCTCAAAGGTTCGCTTTGGATTCAGGGTGGGGGGGATCCTTGTTTCAGCGAGCGTTTTTATCCTGGCAACCCTCTCGCTCCACTGGAAAGTTTTCTCGACGCCCTGACAAAACGAGGAATCCAGAAAATTGAAGGCGATTTAGTCCTCGATGACCGCTTCTTCGACCGCGATTGGGTTCCTTCAGGTTGGCCGACGGATCAATTGACTTTGGAATACTGTGCGCCCATTTGCGCGCTTGCGCTCAATGAAGGCTGCTACAACATTCAAGTCGAAGCGAATCCAGGACGTCGCGCTTCGGTTCGTCTCTTTCCAGCAACCTCTAGCATCCATTATCTCAATGAAATTGAGACCGAAGCCGGTCGCGGCGATCCCAAACTGCATTTTTCCTATATCGAAACCAATCAATTGCGTTTGAAAGGAAGTATCCACGCAGCAAACGCAAATTATGACGGCAAGATTGCGGTGAAAGACCCTTTACTCTTTTTTGGTTCTGCAGTGCGCGAATTGCTGGACAAAAAAGGAATCGTAGTACAGGGGAATTTGCGATCGCCAAATCCCAGCGAGGAAATCCCTGAGTCCGCCTTCCTCATCTATTTACACCGTTCCCCGATTCAAAATGTAGTTTGGGTCACGAATAAAGATTCCGACAACTTCCACGCTGAGCATTTATTCAAAACCATCGCAGCGCAAGTTGAGAAAGAAGGTTCCTGGAAAGCGGGAACG
>CAZMYG010000073.1:0-14177 GCA_964570465.1 uncultured Planctomycetales bacterium | reverse complement strand
ACGTGCCTCTGATTGCCTATGCTTCTTATCCCACCTACGGAAAACTGCTGCGACACGGTGTCGAAATCTACGAATGGCAAGACAGCGTGTTGCACGCGAAGACAGCGGTGATCGACGGACACTGGCTTACCATCGGCTCACACAATCTCAACTATCGCAGCTTTCTCAACAATCTCGAAGCCAACGCCTGTTTCGAAAATCCAGAACTCGCTTCGCAAATGGAACAGCAATTCGCACAAGATCTCAAAACCGCGAAACGAATTGATTATTCAGATTGGGAAAAGCGCGCTGGTTGGAGAAAAGTTCGCGATCACTTTCTGCACTCGCTGCGATTTTTTCTCTAGTACTGCATTCCATCTCGATCCGGGGGACCAAGCACAGGACCATAGGGAGATTTGTCCATCCATTTCGCAACGGCTTCGGAATGTGGAGCCATGAAGCCGGCAACTCGGCGGACAGCGCGGGTGTAAACCGTAGGAACTGTGAGATGTCGCAACGCAGTATTCGATGCGGCACGATTTCGCTGCGCGGCGGCGCGGCGGGATTCAGCGAAATGGTCGATGGCTTGTTGCGCCTCGCTAGTCGAGTTCGCACGCAAGGCTTTGTCGATCGCAGTCACTGCGACAAAAGCATCGGGAATGCCGGAGTTCAAACCGCGCGCACCGAACGGCGCAAACACATGTGCCGCCTCTCCTGTTAATAGGATGCGCCGATGCGAGTCGGTGAAGGAATTTGCAATCGCCTGGCGGAATACATAGGTGGAGACCCAAGTAATTCGATCGGCATAGTCGGCACGCATCACTTTCGGTAACCACGTGCGAGCTCCCACAACTTCAGAAAACGATTCGGGATTGTCATCGGCATGACATTCCAAATCGACTCGCCAATGACCCGCGAAGGGAACGAACAATACATTGCGCCCACCCACTGCAGGATGTTCGTAATGAAAAATTCTTTCGGGTGGCGTTGGGTTCTTCGGATCTTCGGCGGTGTCGACAATGACGAAAGCATTCGTCGTGCGTGGCCCTTCTAATTTCAATCTCGCCGATTCGCGAACCGCAGAACGCGAACCATCGGCGCCAATGACATAGCGCGCTGTGAGTTTCAAACCCTTTTCCGTCTCAACGCGCACTTGATCTGGATCGGCGATGGCGCGAGTAACGGGTTCATTCCAAATGAATTCAACTCCAGCTTCGACACAGGCTTTGTAGAGCACTTGCTCCGTGACGACTTGCGGCAAACTCGTCGCTGCAGGCAATTTCTCTTTCGGCGGAGCGGGATAAGTTCGCGCGAAAATTTCGCGACCTCGATAGAAGGTGCGTTTGGTCAACCAAACCAAACCGTGTTCGTTAAGACGATAGCCCAAACCCGGACGAATTTTTTCCAAGACATTGAGCGAAGCTTTGTGAATGAAAATCGCGCGACTGCCGGGACGGATGCGATCCGCGCCACCGGTTTCGATCACTGTTGCAGGTCGGCCGAGTGAGCGCAGTGTCAGAGCCGCCGTCAAACCCACAGGCCCCGCGCCGACAATCAAAATTTCTTTATCTGTCATTTTGGAATTACCAAGGCATCGAGTGCGACGAGTCCCTGCGCCGTCACGCGCAGCGGATTGATTTCGATTTCGGCGAGATCCTTTCGTTTGACAAAAAAGTCGCCGAGCACCGTGATAATTTTTGCGAGCTGCTCTTCATCGACTTTCACGCCACCACGCAATCCGCGATAACGATAGGCGCTGCGAAGTTCACCGAGCATTTGACGAGCTTGAACCACAGAAAACGGCGCCAGTAGAACAGAAAGATCGTCTTCGTGTTCCGCTTCGATTCCTCCTGCTCCTAAAACAACCATCGCTCCAAAGGACGGATCTCGTCGAGCGCCCAACAAAAGTTCGGGGCCTGGCGCAGCCATTTTCTCGAGCAAGTACTGTGCATTCTTTTTGTGATCTATTGCAGAAAGAGCGGCTTCCAAGGAATTGCGATCGCGGATATTGAGATGAACACCACCGGCTTCAGTTTTGTGCAACACTTCAGGATGCAGCATTTTGACAACGACAGGAGCTCCGAGTTTTTCAAAAGCCTCTAGCGCTTGCGCATGTGTTGTGCAAACAAATCGTTCTGGAGTCGCGATTCCCAAGGATTGAATCAAGCTCTTCGAAGTATCTTCATCCCAAGTTGCTCGAGTCGGTTTAAAACAAAAATTGATTTCTTGATTGGGACTTTGCGCGCTCGCCCGCTGAGTTTCTCTTTGTTTGCAATCCTGCACCAAAGCAGAAACCGCAGCTGCCGCCCGATCAGGAGTGGAATACAAAGCGATGCCCTGTTGATAGAGACGGTCTCGTAAAGGCGTGATCACATCCAAAGGTCCCTGACTCGCCAACACCGCAGGCCCAAGGCCTTCGAGAGCTTTTCCCGGATCGACGGCGTCGGGTTCATGAATTAAGGAAAGCGCGAGTAGATCTATGCCCGGCGAACGACGCACGGCCTGCAACACTTCGCGAAAACTTGGGCCGGGTCTTCCCGTGTCGACGGGATTTTTTTGATAAGTAATTGGAGGTAGTAATTTGGAAAGTTGACCGAGTGTGCTTTGCGGCAACAAAGGCACACGTACATCGCGCGCACCCAGAGCATCAGCAAGCAACAATCCCGGTCCCGCCTGTCCTGTAATCACTCCCACTCCCGGATCTGCTTTGGGAGCAAGTCGCGCTGCACCCAAGGCACGCGCCGCATCGAGAAGTTCGGTCAAATTGTCGACGACCACTGCTCCTGCCTGCGCGAGCGCCGCGCGAGTCACGCGATAGCTTCCGGTCAAAGCGCCGGTATGCGATTTTGCAAATTCGGTGACATCCGTGCGTCCGAGTTTCAAAGCGATGATAGGAATTTTTCCCGTCGTTTTCTCAACGGCTTCGAATAGCGCGCGTCCGTCGGCCACACCTTCAACCGCCAAGGCAATGGCGCGAATCTCTTTGTCCTCGCGCAAATAATTCAGAACATCCGCGAGCCCGACATCGACAGAATTCCCAAGCCCCACACCAAAACGCACGCCGAGTCCTTCGTTGCGCGCGAGAAAACAGAGAGTCAAATTCACGCCGCCACTTTGCGCGACAATCGCGAGAGAGCCGGTAGGAATCGTCTCGGGAATGTCGGCGACGAAAGTCGCGTAAACGCCGACATGCGGAGCGATAAATCCCGAAGTGTTTGGTCCTAATAAACGAATCCCCTGCGCGCGCGAGAATTCCTGAATTTCTTTTTGTCGTGCACTCCCCGCTTCTCCCGACTCCGCCCAACCGCCGGAATAAATCACAGCGCCGCCAACTTTCGCGGCCGCGCAATCACGCAACGCGCCGAGAACGGCTTCAGGAGGAATCACGAGTAAAGCGAGATCGACGGACTCCGGAATTGCGGCGACTGTTGGATAGGCACGCTTGCCCAGCACTTCACTCGCACTCGGATGTACGGGATAAATTTTCCCCGGAAATTTCGCGAGATTGCGCATCAGCACATTGCCGATTTTCCCCGGGCTTGGCGAAGCGCCGACGACGGCGATGGATTGAGGAGAAAAAAGACGTTTCACTTGCGAGGCTTGAGAGTTTTCCGCACTTCCGCGGGATCCTTGCTATCGGGACGTCGCAATTCAAAACGATCGCTGGTACGCGCCCAGGTGTCCCCACCCATACGCGCGACGAGTTTCAACACCTCGGGTTTGGGCATATTGCCATTCATCGCGGCATCATCAACATGCACGCGCACGACTCGTCCGACGACCAGAGAGTTCGAACGCAGCTCCGGAGTGCCAAGCTCAAGAATCTCCAATACTAAACATTCAAAAGAAGCGGGCGAGGCCGCGACGTGTTTGGGTTTCACCACCGTTGATACCGCGCCTTCAATTCCTAATGCTTCCCATTCATTTACTTCTGGGGGAAATTCCGCGCTCGTCGCGTTGCAAAGCTCGGCCAAATCTTCATTCACCAACGAAATCGTAAACTCCCCCGTCTCGCGGATATTGCGCAGCGTGTCCTTGTTCACTCCATTGCGACTACCCGGTCCAATCGCGACAGTCGGCGGCGAAAATGAAAACGCATTGAAAAAAGAAAACGGCGCGAGATTGGGTTTTCCTGCAGCACTCAAAGTCGAGACCCAGGCAATCGGACGCGGCGCGATCAAACCGTTGATCAAATGATTCAGCGCCGGACGGTCGAGATTTTTCGGATCGATGATCATGCGTTTCTCACAAAAGTGTTGCGAAGAATTCCGATGCCCTTCATTTCAATTTCCACCACATCGCCATTTTGCAAATAGCTCGGAGGTTTCATCGCGTCGCCCACCCCGCCGCAAGTTCCCGTCGCGATGATGTCGCCCGGATGCAGAGTGAACACTTTCGAGAGATCGGCAACGAGTGTGGGCACATCAAATAATAAATCCGACATCGGAGAGCGCTGTCGTTGCTGACCATTTACGCGCCCCATGATTTCGCAGCTGCCAAAATTTGGCAATTCATCGGGAGTGACAACCGCGGGACCAATCGGCGTGCATTTTTCCCAGCTTTTGCCCGCGAACCATTGCAGCGAGCGTTTTTGAAAATCGCGCATGGAAACATCATTCATCAACGTGTAGCCCGCGACGGCATCCAAGGCTTTGTCCTTGGGAATATCGCGACCGCCGGCGCCAATGACAACGACGAGCTCGGCTTCGTAGTCGACCATTTGTGAAGCGGCGGGCAGAACGATTTTTGCTTCGGGATCGGTCAAAGCGCGGACATTCTTAGAAAACAACGTCGGCACTTCGGGCAGCGGCCGGCCCATCTCCATAATATGAGAGCGATAATTGAGACCGACGCAGACAATCGCACCGGGATATAGAAGCGGACGCGTGAGAGGCAAATTCGCTGGTAAAGTTTCGCTGGCACTCTCGGCCGTCTTACGCCAATTCTTATCCTTCCCCAACAACTCACCCACACAGCGATAGTTGCGGCCCGCAGAATCCTTGATCGCGCGACGGCCGGAAGAAGTTTCGATGGCGGCGGCGGTTCCCGAACTGGTTTGAACAGTAACAAGACGCATATTTAGCTCTGATTTTTCGCGGGCTCCTCGCGGTAATACCCAAGCGCCCGCAGCGTGGGATCGTCGGTCAGTGAAAACAAAATCGCCGGTTCTTTTTTGTTGCGATTGATATGCTCGTGAATCGCCCAGCCCGGCAAAGCGAAAGTATCCTTCTCTTCCCAATCGATTTTTTGTCCGTCGATGATGCTCGTGCCCGAACCTTTCACAACGTGATAAACCGCGCTCGTCGTGTGTCTCTGCGCTGCGGTGTGTTGGCCAGGTTTGAGAAGTTGAATGAAGCAGGCCATGGTCGGCAACACCGCGCCGCCAGTGATTGGGTTCGAATATTCGAAAATAATTCCGTCCGCGGGCGTGCCTTCGGCGCCATCTTTCCAAGCGGAAAGCAGCGTGCGCTCCGCCGCTTCATAAGAATATTTCAAAACGGGGGAATAGTTTTTCGCCCAATTCACCCAGGCGGGACGCAGACAGCCTTGGGTATAGATGCGTTCCGAGGCGTCGTCGGGACGCAGGCGTTTTTGTGTTTTGGGTTCCGCCTCGCGGAAATAGGCGCATTCGAGATCGTTGATCAGTGGCAGGTCGAGTCCGTCGAGCCAGATCATCGGTTGCTTCGTTTCGTTGCCGTGATCGTGCACGGCGGAATTTGGTGTGAGAACCAAATCGCCCGGCGACATTAACGTTCGCTCGCCATCAACTGTTGTGTAGGCGCCGTTTCCTTCCACCACAAAACGAATCGCACAGGCCGCGTGATAATGTGCGGGAGCAATTTCGCCCGGCAACACCAACTGCAAACCCGCATACAGTCGTGAAGTCGCTGCGGGTTTTCCATCGAGTCCGGGATTTCGAAGAATCAAAACGCGGCGTTCCGCTTCTTCGGCCGTGATCAACTTCCCCACTTCCAACAGACGCTCGCGAATCGGCGCGTACTTCCACAGATACGGAATCGCCTTGCTCTGCGGCTCGCGCAGCAGCAAACCCTTCTGCCGCCAGAGCGGGTAGACGTGTAGGGGTGCTAGCGTTTTGATGAATTCTTCCATGGGAGAAGAGGGAGTATAAAGGGTGTTTGGGAATGTTCGCTAGTTAAGAATAAGGATCTGCCATCATCGGACTCAGGCAATAAATACATTTCCCAAAACGAGGAGAATTAGCGCGACTGCATTTGCTGCATGTCGCCGCAGTTTTGCGACTCTTCCCATCCAACTTGCCGTCTCTCAAATCAATCTCCGTGATGCGCTTTTTGAGTTCTTCATCTGTGACATTTAACTTATCTTGGAGCAAAGTTCCGAGTGCTTCCAAAGCCAACAAAGACCGATTCAGGCGTTCCTCCATTTCCCAAAACCGATCATTCACTGATTCTGCTTTCTTCCTCGCAGCTTCGCTGGCTCTTTGTGCTTGTTGAGCATTCTCAATCGCAATCCATTCTAAAATCATTTTTTCCTCACAATTTTCTCTTACGTCGTTAGGACAGTAACTCCTATATAAACAGTGGGAAGAGTGGACAGGAGAAATAAAGAAAACCAAAAGAGTCTCCAAGCTCGACTTTTTGCCAAGCGCATTAAAAATGCGAAAAGAAGAAGGATCTGAAAACAGAGCAAAAGCAAAAAATGACCAAAGTCCAGACCAAATCTCCCCGGCTTATCAAAACCAATATCACCAAAGAAGAGAACGAGCAGAATGAAACCCTGAAGTAAGAAAAGAATGCGGCTTGTTTTCATCACAACTCAACCCTTCCCACAACTATTTCTAACGGCATGGAAATTCTCAAAAGTTGCTCGGGAGCGGCGAGTTCCTCACTTTGCGCGAGTAACAAATCCATCGCGGCGACTGCCTTCGCATCTGCGCGACTGAATTTGAAAGCGGACCAGGTTTTCAAATAGGTCAGCAATTGTTCCACAGTCCACTCCACTTCTATCGAAAACTTTGGCGTTTTGATCCGCGGATAGGGAAATCCAATTTCTTCGCTGCGATAACCTCTCCATAGCAATTTGTTCTCAGGCCGCCAAAACGGATCGACAATCGCCATGAAAGGTTCAATCAATTTGTGATCGAGCTCCGGAACGCTGCTGCGCATATCGTGATAACCCCAAGCACAAAACAGCGCATCGCGGCGAGCAACCCGCGAAACTTCTTTCCAAAATTTCGATAGATCCAACCAATGCAACGCTTGCGCGGCAACAATCAAATCAACTGAGTGTTCACGTAGTCCGGACTCTTCCGCCCGCGCGACTCGATACTCGATATTCTCCCGACGCTTCGCATGCGCAAGTTGTTCCGCGCTGATATCGGTCGCGTAGACGGTTTTGAAATGATTTGCCAAATCAAAAGCCGCTTGCCCATTTCCCGTTGCAGTATCCCAAGCCACGTCATGCCGCAGCGATTCCTTCGCCAGCCACTCAAAAAGAGCGGAGGGATAATGCGGTCGAGAGTTTGCATAAGCGAGCGAGTTTTCTGCGAAGGGATTTTTCAATGAATTGCTCGGATCTTATCCTAACGATTCATCAAACAGTCATGAAAACGACTGCTAGATTTGACCGGAGAGCTGGCATTGGCATATTCTGCCAGCCATGAAATCTCCCCCATATCGTTCCTGGAAATTTTGGCTCATTCTTGTCGTCGTGATTTGCCTTGTGTTTCCAGTTGAGCGCAGCAATCCGCCAATCACCGGTGATCTCGAGGCGCCCGCGGAAGTGCACGCCATTTTGAAAAGATCCTGCTACGACTGTCACAGCAATGAAACGTTTTGGCCTTGGTATAGCTATGTCGCTCCTGTCTCGTGGCTGCTTGCTTACGATGTCAAAGAAGGGCGCAAAGAATTGAATTTTTCGATTTGGAAGACGATGGAAGCAAAACGCCAAGAGAAAAAATTGCGCGAATGTCGTGATCAGATTGAAGAGGGCGAAATGCCTCTGGGAATTTATCTTTGGATGCATTCCGAAGCGACTCTCTCCGAGCAAGATCACAACACTCTCAACAATTGGTTTCGCGAGATGCTCATTAATTAAGGAAAGACTTTGAATCAAACCCAAACCACGCTGCTGGATATTCTTCAGAAGCAACGACCGGAATCTTCGAAAAGCACTTTGCGCCAGATGTTGAAAAACGATCGGGTGCTCGTGAATGGCAAACCCGAGCGTGATGCTAAGCGATTGCTCTCATCGAAGGATCGAGTCGAAATTGCTACGAAGGCGGCACAGCTCGACTCCCGTATTCGCATTCTGTTCGAAGACGCGGATCTGCTGGTGATTGAAAAAGCACCGGGCATTCTGACTGTCGAGAGCAGCAGAGGCCGGGGTAAAAATGTCGAGTCACTCTTGAATGATTATCTCGGCGCACGCCCTGGAGAAATTCGCATCCACCACGTACATCGGCTCGATTATGACAGTTCTGGCGTACTCGTTTTTGCGAAAAACACGTTTATCCGCGATCGTCTGAAGGAACTCTTTGCGGCACACACAATCGATCGACGCTATGTGGCGATTGTGCACGGGAAATTGCGCAAGCCTTCTGGCACTTTCCATTCCTTTTTACTGGAAGATGAAAATCGACGCGTGCAAACAGTTAGCAGCGCCAGTGAGGGCAAGGAAGCCATTACGCATTATCAAACGCTCGCGTCTGGCAAACTCTATTCGATGCTGGAATTGACTCTCGAAACCGGCAGGCGCAATCAAATCCGCGTTCAACTGGCCGATGCTGGACACCCGATTCTAGGCGACACGATGTACGGGAAAGAAAAAAGCGATGCGCTAGGACGGCTCGCTTTACATGCAAAAACACTGGGCTTCATTCACCCGCGCAGCAAGAAGCGAGTTTTGTTTACCGCCGAGGAACCGCAGGAATTTCGAGATTTTGTTCAATAAAATTTATGGAAGAAATTATCGTCATTGTGATTTGCCTTGTTCTAAACGCACTTTTCGCGTCTTTCGAGATGGCTTTCGTGACCGTTCCGCGAGCGGAGCTTCGCAAGCTCGCGCGCGCTGGAAATCAAGAAGCACAACGGGTTCTGACATTTCGCGAAAACCCAGAGAGAATTCTCTCCATCATTCAAGTAGGAATCACCTTTGTAGGAGCAATTAGTGCCGGCGTTGCGGGAGCAGGCGCTGCCGAGAATCTTGAGCCTTACTTTATCGAACGCTTTGGAATGGGTGCGGTTGCGGCGGAAGCCTTGTCGATCGTGCTCGTGGTCATTCCGATCACCCTCATCCTGGTCATTGTTGGAGAGCTGGTACCCAAAACCTTAGCGCTACGAAATCCAATCCAAATCACTTTGATCGGCGCTCGTTGGTTGTTTGTCGCCGATCGTTTTCTTGCCCCGGTTGTCGCCGTCTTGGAATGGTCGACGAAGCAAATCGTTCGATTATTTTTTCGTAGGATGAAAACAGCTGCTAACTCTACAGAAACAACGGTTGAAATAGATTCACTCCCTGAAAAAGAGCAAGCCGCTGTACTCAATCTCGTTCATCTCGAGAGGAGAAAACTCAAGGAGATGTTTATTGTTTGGAAAAATGTTGTGTTCGTCCATTCGGAGCAATCGATCGACGAAGTAGCAAAAGTGATTTTATCTTCAGGACATACTCGGCTCCCTTTTCTTCATGAAGGACGAGTTTGTGGAATCCTACATACAAAGGAACTACTTTCTTTGAGAGAAACCGGCGCGAAAGCTTGGAATCAACTCGTACGCCCGGCTCTTTTTGTGACTTTAGAAGATCGTGCCCTCTCCTGTCTGCGAATGATGCAAGATCGGCACAATCACATGGCCATCGTTGTTACTCCCAACGGTGACCCTGCCGGAATCGTTACGATGGAAGACATCTTTGAAGAAATCTGGGGCGATATCTACGATGAAGACGAAGATCAAAGAGTAAAAAAGCTGTTTTTGGAAAGATCAAAAGCAAAGGTTCTAGGATTGGACATTCCAAAGCCATGAAAGTTTTCAATGATGGATTTTGAAAGTCTGCATTTTGACTGCAGAAGTCATTGATCAACGGCAGAGCTCAATTAAATTGAGATCGTCGAACCAAGCCCTACCGACCAATGCAGATCCATACCCGCCCAGTCGCACAGCGACTTCAACCTCTGTGCGATCTTGCGAATAAAACATCAGAACGAGATAGGTCCAATCGTTATCCTCTACGAGGAGTTTCTGACTCACTTCTCCCGTAGAAACAACCCAAAGATTGGCGCCAATTTTTCCTCCCGCTTCGGTGATTCGTACGCCCTTGGTCTTGACCCATCCAGAGAGCAAGTAATTGGTGAACGGTTTGACCTTCACTTTTTGCGAAGCATGAACGACATCCTCATCGCATCTGAGTCTTAAACTGCTTCGACCACGGCGAAACGCCGAGTCATCTACGCGAAGTGCATTTTCTTTTCGTTTCCAGGAATTGGCTGACCACGAAACCATTCCTTCCTCGAAGCAAGCATTGGAAAGCAGATTCCGTGCACGTTGTTGCGAATTGATAAAAGTAGGCGCTAAAGCCTGCTCACGAATCCCAGACTTCGGTGCAGAGAGCTCGAGTTGTTGGAGTTTCGCCGGAGCTTTTGTCTGCGCATCTGCTCGGATTGTCCCAAGCACCCAAGCATTTTCGCCCAAGCCGACAAGCTTCTGATTCTCCTGAATCGCACCATTGAGAAAATCTGTGTACCAACGTTTCCAAGCTTTGCCCAATCCTTCGTCGCGATAGCCGTGATCCTCTCCACCGTGAAGACGACCGCGCGGCAGGACGACGCCTTTGGCTGCGTAAAAACTTTCAAGCTGGTGAAGCCACTCGTGCAAAATGATTTCTGTGGTTTCAGAATCGCGCGACCATTTCTCCGTGGAGCACCAATGGATACAAGATTGACCAGCCCAATTCGCCGCTGCATTAGGACCAATCGATAATCCGAAAGGCCTTGGAAGCGTGTAGCCGGTTTGATCATCGATATGTTTGAAATAGACAAACACTCCATCCACTTCGCCCTGTTTCACAAATTGCCGGATGTCTTCGGGGTAGTTTGCTGCGCCACAGGCCGCCGTCATGCGGTCTCCATTCACGGAGAGAAGTGGCGAATCCGAAACCACCGCTCGCCCGCTCCAACGGACACGTCCATTCGTGATCCGATTCACCCAGTAGGCCGTATGTTCTTCAAAGGCAGTTTTTACCGCCTGAATATCTTCATCGCTCAACCGAGCTTGCACTCGCAGAAAAGGTGATTGTTCAATGTCCGTCACGCGTTTGATGATTAGTACCGTATGGAATGTGATCGGCTGAGTTTCTTTTACTGGCTTGTCGTCGTTTCCGAATGCGAATTGAAGACAGCTCAGACAAGCGAACAGCAAAGTGAACTCTCTAGAGAGATAGGAGATTCGTCCTACTCTTTCCTTAGTTCTCAAGCGGCTTCGTCCCTTCACTCAAAATCTTCATGTATTGCTGGTATACAAAAAGTCGGTTGCGTTGCCTTCCAGTAAGTTCTTTCACGATGCCGAGTTTTTCCAAATGTTGTATGGAAGTAGTGATAGTAGGCACGGTCAATTTCAAATTCTTCGATGATCTCAGAATGGAAAAGATGGGATTGCGGTTCATGTAATGATGTAAGCGCAAGGCAGAACTCGAGGCGCGGCCTAACTGCGTTATCCTTTCTCGATCCTTTTCAAAAAGCTCAATCAACCGCCGCGAAGTGAGCACCGCTTGTTCCGCGGTCTCTTGCACACCTTCCAAGAAAAAGAGAAGCCATGCCTCCCAATCACCCTCTTTTCGGACAAGCTGAAGGATGTCGTAATATTCCTGACGGTTCGTTTTGAAGTAAAGACTGAGATAAAGCATCGGTTGAGACAGTGCTTGTTCCGAGCAGAGTAACAGCGTAATCAACAAGCGGCCGAGACGACCATTGCCGTCAAGAAACGGGTGAATCGTCTCAAACTGAACATGAGTGAGAGCCGCTTTCAGCAATAAGGCCGTGGGAACGGGGTCGTCATGCAAAAACTTCTCAAGCGCCCCCATACATGCCAAGACTTCATGAGGAGGCGGCGGAACGAATTTCGCATTTCCAGGGCGGCTGCCCCCAATCCAGTTCTGCGAAGTTCGAAACTCCCCTGGACGCTTATCACTTCCTCGACCTTTCGAAAGCAGGATCTCATGAATTTCACGAAGCAAGCGAAGCGATAGCGGCGTCCCTTCGCGCAGCTTTCGCAGTCCGTATTCTATGGCGGCAACATAATTCGAGACCTCGCGGACATCATCGAGAGGAACTCCGGGAATCTCCTTGT
Source organism: uncultured Planctomycetales bacterium (assembly GCA_964570465.1). Lineage (GTDB taxonomy): Bacteria > Planctomycetota > UBA1135 > UBA1135 > CAZMYG01 > CAZMYG01. The sequence continues at coordinate 1,881 of CAZMYG010000073.1, read as the reverse complement.
TTTCATAGAGCAGCAAGTCCGCAAGCGAGGATTGTGTACCTTCAATTTGCGAGGAGAGCAAAGCTTCTTTGCGAACGTACATATATAGGAAGAGAGAAGGCTCGGGTAAAAGCGTCGTCACTCCATCTAATCTCCCCAAGGACAAGTTGGCCTTGTCCATAAGGTTTTTCAGCTTCGTGTTGAAATGTACGGACGGTTTAGGAGGGAGAGGGTTGGGGACAAAGGCTTGTACCTTTTCTCCTGACGACACGCTTGTTATGTAATGGCCCGAAAGTCCGCGTTTCATTGGCTATTCAAGGATCCTTTAATAAGGATTTTATTATTAAAGGATAATATATTGTCTTTTAATTAGATATCAACGAAGAATCGGAAGATCCCAACAATTAAATCGTTTGTCACGGCTGCCGCGGCACTATAGTGCTCACTTCCAGTTCCTGAAGAATCGAGTCCAGGAGGTAGTGAATATGTTCTGCAAGAAATGGCTCTTCATCGGTTCGCTAGCGTTCATTTGTCAAAACAACCTTGCAATCGCCCAACTCCGGGTGGCACAACAAAACATCAGCAATTATGCCGGAGGTCGAGAAGCTGCCTTGCAGGCGGTGTATTACGGCCAATTCGAAGGGCGCTCCATATCTGCGGACATCATCATCGTTCAGGAATTTCTCAGCGCTGCGGCTACGACTAGTTTCAAGAACTTGATCAACGCGGCGCCAGGAAGTCCAGGCGATTGGGAAGCTGCCCCGTTTATTAACGGCCCGGATACCGACAGCGCATTTTTTTATCGCACGAGTCGAGCGAGCTTTCTCGGCATGACCCTTGTCTCGGTTGGCGGAGTGTCTCCAAATCATCCCAGAAATGTGCAGCGCTATGACTTTCGGCCGATTGGCTACAGCGCAGGCGCCGCGACCTTGGCCTGTTACTCCACACATATGAAATCGGGCAGCAGTTCGGAAGATCAAGCCCGCCGGCTCGTGGAAGCGCAGATCATCCGCAACAACGCGGAGAGTCTTCCTGCAGGATGGCAGTTTCTGGTTTCGGGGGATTTCAATATTCAATCTTCCAGTCAAGCGGCCTATCAGGAGTTGGTTGGATCGCAGAGTAATAATCTCGGACGATTTTTCGATCCGATCAAAACTCCCGGCAGTTGGAACAACAATTGTTCGTTTCGAATCGTGCATACCCAAGATCCGATTGGTGCTGGAGGCATGGACGATCGACACGATCAAATCCTGCTTTCGGAAAATTTGGTGGATGGTCAAGGTTTTGAATACGTAGGAAATCCCGCGATCGCCTACAGCACGAGCACTTGGAATGATTTGAATCATTCTTACCGCGCTTGGGGCAATGATGGGAACAGTTGCAATAATTCACTACAGGTCGCCGGCAATACGATGGTGGGACCCATCATCGCTCAGGCCATTATCGATTCGGCGAACGGAGCCGGTCACCTTCCTGTGTTTCTTGATTTGCTTCTACCTCCAGAGATCAACGCCGATACGGTTTTGGATTTTGGCCAAGTACAGCTCGGCGCTTCTGCAGAACTCGATTTGGAAGTATGGAATGATGGAAATCTCAGTCTCTGGTCCACAGATGGGATTGCTGCATTGAATTACAGCCTGACGAGTAGCGCGGGATTTACTGCGCCGGCGGGCAGCTTCACGATCTTGGCGGATGAAGACTCCAACTTGCATACGATTCAAATGGATACGTCGAGTGTTGGAATCAAAAACGGAACCGTAACGATTCTCTCCAATTCACCGGATGACCCAAATTGGATTGTGAGCTTAACCGGGCAAGTGATCGGCGAAGGCTGCGAATGTGCCTATGGCGATGTCAATTGCTCCGGACTCGTGAACCTCGATGACATTCTTTGCGTGCTCA
>CAZMYG010000072.1:0-14272 GCA_964570465.1 uncultured Planctomycetales bacterium | reverse complement strand
TTCTTAAAGCCCGAATAGTCTATAGAAATCTAAGTTCTTTTGAATCTCTATCTCCCTGAGGATTACGGAGAAATCCTGCCCGATCTCGGAGCTGTGTGATCGGCCATTCAAACCTTTTGTAAACTCCTCTCGACAGGAAATAGACCAGGAGAATCCAGAAGAAAAATGTCCAGAGATGGGAATGAGACCAATACAGTTGAAGCATTCCATCCAACCAGTCAGAAACATAGAAAAGTGGGATATGCGCGAGATAAATGGAATAGGAATACTCACTGAGGGAATGGATAAATTGCGCCATTTTCCCTGTCTTTTGAGTGAGCCCATCAAAGAAGGGCAATGTCAAAAGTATGGCGGCATCGCTAACGCTGAAGAAAAAGGTGCGAGCGTAAAAACTATGATCCAAATCTAACAAGTAAAAGAGACAAACAGAGAGCACAGTCAAAAACAAACCGATCCAAGCGAGCTGACGGAGCCTCGACCAATAACTACGATAGTTTTCTTTGAACCAGGCTCCGATGAACCCATACATGAGACTATCAAAACGGAAAATAGCCGTATTCTTGATCCCATAGGTCCAAGGGAGATCGAGAACAAGACTTCCCCAAACTCTCATGCCAAGAGAACCGATCAAAATCAAACAGGCAGGCAGTAACATCCATCGGATGGCATTAGCGCGTCTACTCCAGAAACTCAGCAACAGTGGAAATCCTAAATAAAACCATTCTTCCACTACCAGACTCCAAGAAACGCCAAAAAAGTCCGGCATTTGAGAGTAAAGGCTTTGTAGGAAGAAAAAATACTTCCACAGTGAATCTATGTCCCAACTCTTCCAAAAATAGAGCAGCAAGAAGACCAGGCAAAACAAGTAATAATTAGGCAAGGTTCGAAACCAACGTCGTTTCCAGAAATTGCGAATCCCTTGCCAAGTTTTCAGATCACTACGCAGCAAAATACCGCCAATTAAAAAACCACTGAGCACAAAGAAAATTTCAACACCAAGCCAAGCTAAAAACTCCAACGCTGGAGCTGGAATGAGAGAAGTCAGAAAATTTCTTCCATGCGCAATCACAACCGACGACACCGCAATGGCGCGCATCACATCTAGGCCAAACTTCCGTGTATTTGTTGTTGGATTGAATGTAGATGAGGAACTCAACCGGCGCGGATCATAATTCAACCAAGAAAGTATTACGAGATCACTTTACAAACCGCATTTTTGCCCCCTGCGAGTGTTCTCTAGATTTGTTACATTTGGCTACGCATGAAACTATTGATGCTTGTTTCCAACACATTTGAAAATGACGCTCGCGTAGATCGTTGCGCACAGGCTCTATCTCAATTGGGCTTGGAAGTGACTTTGCTGGCACGGCATCGGGAAGGACTTCCGCTTCGGGAACGAGTCAACGGCTATGAAGTCATTCGTCTAACTCCACAGGCTGTCCTTCAGAAATCCTATTCGCCTGCGGAACCAAGAAAACTGAGATCCTTGCCAAGAAGAGCCCTGGGAATGGCAATCTCAAGATCAAAAAGAGGATTGAGAATCCTGACTCGTAGCATGGCCAAAACAGGAAAAAGTATTCTTCCACTAGTGTTTCGGGAATTGGAGTTTAGGAGAAGGCAAATACTCTCTTATGCCTACTCTCAAGCTGTCTTGGATTTTGCAAAGAACTTCAAGCCAGATCTCATTCACGCACATGATTTTTACTGTTTATTAGCTGCTCATCGAGCGCATGAAACTCTCGGTGTTCCTTATGTCTATGACTCCCACGAATTATGGACAGAAAGAAATCGACTACATGCAAGTGGCTCCAAAGAAAAGAAATGGGAATTGAAAAATGAAGCGATTGGCTTGCGATCTGCTCTATTTTCAATCACGGTTTGTGATTCGATTTCAGAGCACTTAGCGCGTCACTATCAAGTTTCAAAACCGGTTGTTATTCGAAACACTCCAGAACGAGCGATCCCTCATCCAGAAGGAAAAGTCGATTTACGCAAACAACTCGGCCTTTCTCCAAATGACTTTCTCGCCGTCTATGTAGGCAAGCTCACCTATCACCGAGGAGTTTTAGATATCTTGCAAGCACTTCCTTTGATGGAAGAGAAAATCAAACTCATTTGCATCGGCCCTTCAGATTCGCGCTTTGAAGCGGAATTCCGCACTTGGGTTAAGAAACTCAAACTAGAGAAACGAGTCTTCGCCCTTCCTCCTGTTGAACCCAAGAACGTGTTTCGTTGGATTGCGAGTTGCGATGTATCTCTCACTACCATGAATAGAGCATGTCTGAGCTATACCTTTGCTCTACCCAACAAACTGTTTGAAAGCTTACAAGCAGGACTTCCGATCATTGGGCCCGATTCACCCGAAATCGAAAAGATACTGAAACAATATTCGTGTGGAGAGACTTACCGAGACGGGGATGCAAAACATCTCGCACAAAAAATCCTGTCGTTTCAACAGAACTCAGGGAAAGTTGAAAGCTATCGAAAGGCTGCTTTAGAAGCGGCTCGCGATCTTTGCTGGGAAAATGAACGCGAGAAACTTTGGGAGGCCTATCGCCAAGTTTTATCTAAGATCAAATCTCAGAATGAACAACCGGCTGTGGCAAGCTCGGGTTAGTTTTCGCAGAAGGATTCACAGAGAAGAGTTGATCGTAGACGGATAAAAGCCGGCCTTGCTCGATTTCCCAACACAGCTCTCGGGAAGCTTCAAAAGCTCCTTCGCGGAAATTATTTTTCATCTGAGAGTTACTCATCAATTCTGAGATTTTCTCTGCAAGATCGACATGATCGCCGTCGCGATAAGTCAGACCACAGCGATACATCTCAACAATGCGAATAATCTCTGGTGAGTCGGGGCCAATGATCGGCAAACTGGCTTGAAGGCTTTCAAAAAGTTTATTGGGCAAGGTGTAGACATAGCTCAAACAGGCTCGATTCATCGTGGTCAAAGAAACATCACAGTCGCGAATTCGTTGCGCCACTTCTTCTGAGGGGACTGTGGGGTGACAGAAGATGCGTCCTTGCAGTTTGAGCTTGTTCACAAAGTAATCGAATTCGATTTGGAATTTGGGATCGAACATACCGAGAGTAATGACTTTGACATTCTCAGGAAGTCGAGTCAGAGCTCGAAGAATATCGAGAATACCCCGATTCGCCGCAAGCTTACCTACGTAAACGGCAACGAAATCCTCTTTTGAAATTCCAAAATGTTCTCGCACTCCAGGCAGATCTCGATCCGCTGGCTGAATCCTTGGCGGAGTGTTTCTGACAACTGCAGGCTTTGCCACGTTGTAAGCCTTTGCAAGATGCTCCGCGATCGAGTCACAAACGGTAATTGAAGCTGCCGCCTCCTCCATCAAAGTCTTTTCTGTTTTTTCTTCCCAAACTCTCTCGGCATGAGTCACCGAAATATTGGGTCGATTCCGCTCGGTCCACAATTCATGCGATTCGTAAATGAAAGGAATGCCCAGTTCCTTCCAGATTTTTTGTCCCGCCACTGCGGCGTTGAGATCGTGAGCATGCACCAATTCTGGCTTTAGCGTGCGAGCAAGTTCTACGGCCTGCTTTGCAAAAGAATCATATTTCTGCACGCGCTTTTCGAATGCCGCACGGTCCCCAAAGCTAAGATTTAAGAACCGGAGAGATTTGACGATTTTTGCAAGTCTGCGCTGATTCCACATTTTCCTAGGGCTTAAGAAATGAAGCTGCTTTGGTACTGCACGCGAAAACCATAAAGAGACCTGAAACGACTTCGGACTTGGACGAGAGAAGCGCAAAGATGCTCGATGTTTTCGACATTGCAATTGCTGAAAAGCTCGTCGTCTACGTTGCTGCAGGATTTGCATTCTCTTTCGGCCCCACCAATACACTTCTTGGCGCTTGCATTTGAGAAAGCCAGGAATGCGCTTGAGTCGCTTTCTCAAAACCCAATAAGGACTTGAGATCCGCTTTTTCAGCCCACCCATAACTGCTTTTTTTAAGCTTCTTTTTGTAAAAATGAAAGTTTTCTTCGTCGACTTTAAAGAAGACTTTGTTGCACGATAAGAAAATCGCGTTTGCCTTATGGTTTCTTGCCGTATGTAGAAAAAATTGCGACAAGAACATCGATATGCAAATTTGATTTCATTAATTGAACGCAAATAAGCTCTGCGACTGAGCCAGTAAAAACCTTTCGCCCGACGAAAGGACTCCTTGCACTCCGATTTCATCCCCCGAGCCGAATGGAGATAAAACCTGCGAGTCAACCAATATCCTGACTTCATTTTTTGAAGGGAACGCAAATAAGTCCTGCGACTGAACCAGTAAAAATCCTTGGCCTGGCGCAAATAACCTGACTCACTAGTGTCCGTTTCAAGAGATTGAGTTTTGTTTTCCATGCTCATTTTTGATTCAGAGACATTTATGTATGGGACTGTGATTGCGATTTACGATGTCGTACTGAAGTGCAGAAAGAAGGAGCTGAAAGCCAATGATGGTCGGCAACACCGCCATCATGATTCTTCCGGTTTCTGTCGGGACATTTCTGGCCATTCCCTCCAACCAGTGGTAAAGGCCAAAAATCACTCCGAATAACATGCTCACTCCTCCAAAAAGCAGCTCCGCCGAACCTACGTTAAAATCGTGCACGAAATAGTCGTAAACGATCCTTCGGTAAAACCGATTCAAATGCTTGAATGGAAAAGAGAAGGCGACGCGGGAGATTTTTAAATTGCTCTTCTCGTCCTGATATCTCGCTGGGATTGGAACATCCTTAACAACCGCATTAATAATGTGCAGGCGGCAGAGCATGTCGGTCTCAAAGAAATAGCGATCGTCAATTTTTTCTGGTTCAAGAAGCAGCAACACTTTGGCATGAATTGCGGTGAATCCATTTGTTGGATCCATGACATTCCAATAGCCGCTGGAGAGTTTGGTTAGAAAGGAAAGAACTCCATTGCCAAACACTCGAAGCCTGGGCATTCCTCTCAAAAAACGCGGATTGAAAAAGCGATTTCCCTTCGTGTAATCCGCAACTCCTTCGCGTAGTGGCTTGATCAATCGTGCAATAGCGGAGGCATCCATTTGCCCATCGCCATCCATTTTGACTAAATAGGTGAACCCGTCTTGTGCAGCCTGCCAATAGCCGTGTTTTACTGCGCCCCCAACTCCCAAATTTCGTTCGTTGAACAAAACACGGACTCGTGGATCTTTGCAGGATTCTTTGACAAAGGCTCCCGACTTTTCTGGGCAGGCGTCATCGACAACATAAATGGCATCGATGTCGGGACCGATGGAGGAGATAACCTCAAGAACGTGTTTCTTGACTTTGTAACAGGGAAGAATGACAGCTGTTTTCTCTGTCATCTGAATGAAAGAGCCCTCATGCCCATTTTTTGCCAAAAGCCTATATCCGCCCAAATGCCGTTCCCGCCGAAAGTCAACGGCCCGGTAGTTGTACCCAAAATCGTTTGTAACTCAAGACTTAGATCAACAGGCAAAAAAACTTTATTTTATTTCAAGGATTACAGAAGTGATTTTCCCCGCCTGCAGGCGAACCGCTTGACTCGCATTGACGATAATTCCGTACTTGGTTTGTCGCCAAACCGCTAAGTCTGCAAAAGAATTCCCCGCATAGATCAACTCCCGACCTGGCAGTAAATCCTGCATCTTCGCAAGTTTGTTCTTCCCAGACAGATTCGCATCACGTTCTGTTCCGAACACTTGATCGAATAGATTCAAATGCGCGTTGATTCTTTTCGCGATTTCATGACTGCTCGCTGTCGCCAAGATCAATTGCCGTCCACGTTTTTTTTCGCTTTGAAGTAGCGCTAAAAATTCTTGGTGATAGGGCAAACTCGCGACATCAATCAAATCTCGCTGCGCTAATTTCTCCTTTGCATAAGGTCTCCCTCGAAGAAGCCAGCAAAACAAAAGCCCTGCACGAAGTGGATTGCCGAGTAGAAATCGAGAGATCGAGAGCCAAAAAATATCCGTGCGAATCAAAGTTCCGTCGAGATCCACACAAAGTGGGATATCTAGATTCGGTGAAAGTTCAGGAACAGGCATTCTCAAAATTGTCGATGAGTTCAGCGGGAAACTCCCTAATTAAGGAACGGACTTTACCAATCGAATTTTTCTTCAACTCTTCTACTTGTTGAATCTGAATTTCCATCCCAGAGCCAACTCTTCTCTGCATCTCGTACAGAATCTTTACCTTTTCGGCTTCGCTGTAGAGGGAATTCGTGACCAAATCCAATCTCATATGCTTCGAGTTAGTTTGTGTAATTTGAAAATTCTCCACCGACTGAATCTCGCGAAAGAGCGAATAAAAATTGACTCCAGGCAAAGGCGTACCTTCGGCAGAAAGCAAAATATCGTCCTCGCGACCCAAAATGCGCTCGACTGTCATGGCCTTCCACCCACAAGAACAATCGCGTTTGGAAACTTCGCAAAGATCTCCGGTCCAGTAGCGGATGAAAGGAAATACCGGATTGTGAAAACCAGTTCCTACAATCACCCCAGATTCTCCTGGTGCAGCAGGTTTTCCATCCGGCTTGAGTACTTCGAAGTAGCCATACTCCGGATTGATGTGAAACAGATCTGCCTTTTCACATTGAAAGCTACTCACAACGTTTTCCGAAAGGCCGTAATACTCGTAGACGGAACAGCCAAACACTTCCTCAATCACTCGACGGCGCTCAGGGTTTAAAGCTTCCGAAGAAGAAAACGCCGCGCGGAATTTGAGATTTTTTATTCCTCGAGCCTGACAATATCGCGCTAGCACATAAAGCGAGCTGGGATAGCCGCGCAGAAAATCCCCTCGGAAAGATTGAATGGCCTCGAGATAAGAATCCATGGTCTTCGCGTTCAGGTGATAGGCAGACATCCAAAGAACGGGAAAAACTGGATCTTTTTTCCAAAGAGCTTGTCCCGGTTTTGGAACATAACTTCTCAAAGCCACCATTCGCCCACCAAAACCGGCGCCACCTGCTTTGAAATAGCGAAGATGAAAGGCATATTCCCAAGCGATATTGCTAAAAGATTTTTTATAACGCAGAGGCTCTCCGGTAGAGCCACTAGTTCGATAATCCATCGCAAACAAACTTCGTTTTCTCGACACAATCTCCGAAAAATTGGCACGCACATCCGACTTGTAGAGAAGCGGCAAAGCTGTGATCTCTTCAGGCGCAACCAGTTTCGAAGGCCGGAAACCCACTTCCTCCATCTTTTTTCGATAATAAGGAGAATGTTCATAGGCAGATTGCAGTGTGCGAATGAGCTGCTTGGTTTGATAATCCCGAATCTGTTCTGGCCCCCAGCGCCGAGAACGTTTTAGAAATCCATTCGCGCGATATATACCAAGTCCGCAGCAGATCCCTTCAAGTACTGGGTTCAAGCGAGAATTCCGCGTTTCGACAGAAGCGCTTTGTTTTCCAAGAGAGCACGCAACAATCGTTGGGCCATTTTTTGAGTACCCAAAGTAATTCGCACAAAACCTTGCAATTGCGGCATGCGGCTGCGATCGCGAACTAAGATTCCTGACTTGTTGAGGTTCTGAATCAACGAACTCACATCGTTTGCGCTAATCAGAATGAAATTTGCAAGTGTGCTGTGATGAACAATTCCCTGTTTATTCAATTCTGCAGAAAGCCAGTTCATCGATTCTTTGACTTCTTTCACATAGCTGCGCATATAGCTCAAATCTCGCAACGCCGCCTCGGCAGCGACCTGGGAAAGCGCGCTGACATGTTTTCCATTGCGCACCTTATTGATCGAAGCGAGATTCACTGGATCGGAAAGCAAATAACCTACTCGAAGACCCGCGAGTCCAAATGCTTTAGAAAAAGAACGCGCCACGATCAGGTTTTTGTATTTGGAAACCAGTTGAGCAACGGAGGAACCGTAAAATTCGAAATAAGCTTCATCGACGAGAAGCATGGTTTTAGGAGCCCCTTCGAGCAATTGGCAAATCTGGCTCTCGGAATAAGTGCTGCCCGTAGGATTGTTTGGATTCACGAGATAAATCAATTTGGTGCTGGCATCAACGGCACTCAATAATCGATCTGGCTTTGCGGAAAATGGATCGGCACCCAAAACCACTTCTACGCGATCTGTGTTGCAACTCGCAATCGCTCGAAAATTGTCATAGGTAGGTCCACAAATCAGCACTCGATCGCCTTCGTCGAGATAAGTACTGCAAATCACTTCGAAGGCATGATCCAAACCACAAAAAGTTTGAATCCAATCTGAATCCAATTTCGTGTAGGCACTCAACGACTTTCTCAATCGCGTCGATCCCAAATCGGGATATTGATGCAGAGCCGTACTTCCCAACGCTTCTTTCAAAGCCGCCACAACCAGAGGGCTAGGCGCAATCAACGATTCATTCCAATCCGCCATCATCAATTGATCACGATCGACATTTTGTGGGATGTAACGAGGCGTATAGGCCTCTAGTTTTGCGACTCGACGACTAGGTTTCACAATCGTCTGAGCGGAATTCGTAGTTTTTGTTCGCTTAGCTGTTTTGACTGGAGCCATGTTGATTCTTTAACGATGAGTTGACGCCATCACATTTTCTTTGCTGGCAACAATTCTCTCGATGCTAAAAGGTTCCATTCGCGAAGAAGAGGGCATGGCATGCAGAATGAATTCCGCCAGCAAACCCACGAGGAATACATTCAAACCCAAAGCCATAACGCCGATGGAGATCACGAGTAGCGGACGATTAATCAACTCTGTTCCTGGAGCGCCCGTCAATAAGAAGATCAAATGACTGCCGACGAGAAAGGCAAAAGTTGCAAAGCCGATCAAGAGTAACGGCAAAGCAATCCATCCAAAGAAATAGAGAGGCTTTCGGAAAAATCGGGAGAGCAACAAAGTCGTGATCAAATCGAAAATGCCTTGGAAATAGCGAGAAACTCCATACTTGCTTTGTCCATGCAGTCGGCGGTTGTGCTTGACGGGAGTTTCCGTCACCTTGCCACCTTGGCGACTGACAAAAACAGGAATGAATCGATAGAGATTGCCGTGAATCGCAATGTCTTTGACACACCAAGCTCGATAGGCCTTGAATCCACAATTGAAATCGTGAATGGGCAAATGCAAAGTTTTTGAAATCACAAAATTGAACAGTCGAGAAGCGATGATTTTTTCGGCAGGATCGCTTCTTTCCTTCCTCCACGCACAAACCAAGTCGTAACCTTCGTGCAATTTGGAAAGCAGCTTGGGAATTTCCTCGGCCTCATCCTGCAAATCGCCGTCCATCGTGACGACAAACTCACCTTTCGCTTCGCGAAATCCTGCGACCAGCGCAGCCGTTTTTCCAAAATTGCGGCGAAAGAAAATAGCTTTGAAATGAGGATAGGAAGTGCTGAGACGTTCTAGTTTTTTGCGGGTGCCATCGACAGAACCATCGTCGACAAAAATCAGTTCGTAGCGGGATATCCCTGGAATCCGAGCCAAAACCTTGTAGATTTTCTCGGTTAATAGCTCGACATTTGCCTCTTCGTTATACACGGGAACCACGATAGAAAGTTGCATTGGCTCGTTTTCTAGCAGGTCTTGCTCGGCAATTGTCGCAGTGTCCACAGAAATGATTCCCTCTTTCATAAGACTGGTTTTGGAGCGCCATTAAAGCAAGATTTAAAACTTTCAGCTACTGTTCCGTTCTGGCATGGATCGGATTCGCTTGCTGTCTCATTTATAACTGTTGGGTCAATATTCAGGACATCGATCTCGTCATCGCCTATCGAGGAGAATCCGTTCTGACTTGGTTTTATCACAATCAGCTCCCGGAGAATTTTGCTCGAGACTTCCCTAGCCTTGCTCGCAGCTACGAAGCTTCGATCGCTCTTTATCTCTATCCGCTGGCTTACAAACTTTTCTCAATCACACCGGAAAACTTTCTTCCGATTTTCGTGGTCTTTGAAATTCTCATCCTGGCAGCCGCGAGTTATTACCTGACCAGAACTTTACTTCCCCACTCACCCAACTGGATTGGTATTGCCGTCGCTCTTTTTGCGGTTTCGAGCTACGGCCGGAATATGAATCTCGCGCGATTTCATCAGCCGGTGGTTTATGGACTTTATTATTGTTTCGCCGACGGATTTCGAATTTTCGGAATCGCTTTTGCGATTCGCAAACGCTATTTCCTCGCATTCCTATTTCTAGCCTTGTCTTTTATGACACATCCGATGATGGGCTTTTTTGCCATCGTTTTTGTTTTTGCCTATCAACTCGCACAGTCCAAAGAACGAAACGCCCGGAATTTTTGGATTGCCGCAGTATGCGCAGGAGTAGTTTGCTTACTCTGGGTTTTCACCACCCTCAACCCCTCAGGAATCAGTTCTGAAAATATCCCGCGCGATCTCTGGTTTGGAATTTCAGAGATGACGAGCTATCACTGGTACCCAATCAGTTTTGGAATTTTTTCTCTTGAGCATGCACATCCCTTTTTCCCCTTCTTGTCTTTCTTAATCCTGTTTTGCTTTTTCTATATTCGTGATTTTTCTCAACGCGAAGACTGTAATGCGCTGCGATTCGCCTTTCTCGCCATATTGTCTTTGATTGCAGCGGGGGTTTTCTTCTCTGTGGCAAAATTCTCCCCCGCTTTGGTCAAAATGGCTTTTCATCGAGCGAATGACATTCTCTTAATTGTTGCTTTTCCTTTTGTGATTTGGGGGCTTTGCCAGCGAATCCAAGAAGGAAAATGGGGAGTGAAAATTTTGTCTTTGGGAATACTCCTCAGCCCTTTTCTCTTCGATCCGGGATTTCCTATCTTGCTGACTCTATCTTTGCTTGCACTAGAACTCGCTCCAGACATTCAAGCGAAACAAAGCGTTTTGGCATTATGCAAACAATACAGAGCTAGCATGGCTCTAGTTGGGATCTTCTTTCTCACGATCGCGATTTATTATTTCACCAGCATTCCGACACTTTGGAGTTCTGCAGGCTATATCGGGAATCGCTATTTCTTTTGGATTATCCTAGGAGCAACCGTTCTCGCGGTAATTTTGGGGATTTCCTTACTTGCTCGAAAAGAGATTCCCACTTTCCCAGTTCTGGCAATTTGTTTGGGTGGCAGTGTTTTCTGGAGCTCTCAATATCCTTCGAATCGTCCCTTTCTGCCGACCGAGCTACGCCCAATGGCCGCAGATTACAAAGCCCTGCAACTTTGGGCTCGCGAGAACACCGCTCCCAATTCTCTATTTATGTCAGACCCAAGCATCTCTTATGGTTGGCGAGATTATTCTCAGAGGAGTTCGTTTGGGAATTTCCGCGAATGGGTATTTTCCAGTTGGTCCTATGACGGAGAACTCAAAGTTTTCAACGATTCGATGCAGCGCATTGCCGAATTTGGGCTCAATGTGAGAGATTTTATAGGCAGGGGTTGGCCTCTTTCGGGATATCAGGAGATGAATCTTCTCGTGGAGAAACATTACGATTCCGCTTCTGATGAATGGCGCCAGCAACTTGCAGCGAAATATGGAATCGATTTCTTTGTGATGAATAAGAAAAAAATGAAAGCGAAGACAGAGCTTCCGATTGCTTATGAAAATGAGCACTTTCTTTTGTTAAAGGGGCAAGGGAAATGACGGAAAGCGATTTTGACTTTCAACTCAAACATGTCCGCCAGCAGGCACAGCGCCTAGCAGCCATGCAGGACATCAATCCTCTCTCACCGAGCTTTGGTTGTTTTCACTATGCCTATTGGCGAGACAAAACCTCCGAATTCCCAGATAGCCGATTTCAAGAAGCGGCCGCAACTTTACGACTGTTGAGCCATCCCTCTCTCTACGATCCCAGTATTGGCCTCACCCCAGAGCAACTGCGATTTCATTTTCGAGCAGGGCTCGTAGCCTGGAGTAAACAACAACACGCCGACGGCAGTTTTGATGAGTGGTACAAAAATGAGCACGGCTTTGCGGCAACGGCTTTTACTTTGATTGCTTTAGGGCTCAGCGTGCAGCTTCTTCCTCTAGAAAAAGAAGATGTGCAGTCTTGGGCTCTGTTTCAGAACAGCGCGAGAAAGGCCGCGAACTGGCTGAGCAAACACGAAGACTTCGTCAAACTCAATCATCAAATGGTAGGAGCTGCAGCTTTGGCAATCGCTGGAGAAGTATTGCAGGAGAAAAAATTCACCAATGCCGCCATTGAAAAGCATCAATCAGTAATCCAGCGCCAACAAAGCGAAGGTTGGTTCAACGAAATCAATGGAATGGATCTGGGATATTGTTCAGTGCTGCTCGACTATGCCATGTTGTTTCGAAAAATCACTGGCAATCAATCTGGCGTCGATCCCATGTCCAAGTTGATGAAATTTCTCTACCCGTTTGTCCAACCGAACCTAACCATTCCTGCAGAAGCGGGGCTTTGTCTCAATCCTTATGTTTCTAGATTAGGAGTTGTGCTCTTCGCAGACGAGAATCCTTTGGCTGCGGAATTGAAGAATCGATTTCGCACTCAATCTACAGGATATGCAGGAATCAGCCCCTATCTCTCAGACGATTTAAGGCTTGCCCGTTGGGGCTACCTTCCTTTGCTTGCTTACTATCACGAAAAAACATCCACGAGTTCAGTAACGCCTGTTACTCCGTCCAAAACCGAAAACCCAGAAAGCATTTTCTTCGACGAAGCAAGCATTGGCGTGATGAGATCGAAAGAACTGGTTGTCAGTGTGCTGCCTGCGGGAGGCGGTACCATTCAAATTGCAGAATCCAACGGGAAAAAAGCGGTGATCAAAGATCTCGGTTATCAAATTTCTCTGAATCAAAAAACTCATACGACCTGTGGTTACTCTCGCAATCGCAGCGTTCAGAAAATCGACGACAAGACTTGGAAAATGGAATTGAGCTTTAGCCCGGTGAAATTTCTCTTCCCCGGTTTTTTCTCACGTTTAGCATTGAGAACTGCTGGGAGTATTCCAGGATCCGCTGTCTATCTGCGCAAAGGGATTGATTGGTATCGTCGCTCCAAGAAAACATCGCTCAATCAATCGGCCGCATCGGTTTCTAAAGCGCAATCCTCTCTAAAAATCATCCGAACCGTGAGTTTGAAAGAAAACGGAGTCGAAATCGAAGATGAGTTGATCCACAAGGGCAAATTGCCCCGGCATTTGCCCACTTCTTTATTCGTTCGAGATCAGGTTCTGGAACGGATTCCCATGCAAACGCAGAAACTGAAGAAGAAAGTCTTTCATGACGGCGATAAGCTCACCGTAGAATTCCACCCATGGAAAACACGGTAGAGAGAATCCAAGAAACTAAAGCACCCAAGTCTTCCAGCCCGGTCTGTGCGATTTGCAAAAGCAAAGCAAAATCGATCTCGATGGATTATTTCCTCTGCAAAGCCTGCAATCACTGGGGCTCGACTTTGCCCTTAGATATTGAAAATGCCGAGCAACCGGAAGAGGAATACGCTTTGGATGCTTTCGAATACACTCGCCGCAAAAACTCCGCGAAAATCCTCCAAACTCTGCAAAAAAAATATGGCCCCGGAAAAACTTTGCTAGAAGTCGGCTGCGCTGACGGGCTTTTCCTCAAAATAGCCGAGGAAACAAATGGCTATCAGGTATTAGGTGTTGAACCCAATGACAAAATGGCTCAGGGCAAACCCTTTCATCAGAATGTTCTCATGGGTTTTTTCCCGGAGGTTTTTGCTAAAGACTCCACCAAACGTTTCGACATCATCGCATTGCACGATGTTTTTGAGCATATTCCAGACGTGCACAAGATGATCGAACAGTTTAAGGATTATCTTGCACCAGGAGGTACGATCGTCATCAATCTTCCGGTTTCTTCTGGAGTTCTTTTTCAGATTTCTAAATGGGGCTACAAGTTTGGGATTCGCTACCCGTTCGACCGTCTCTGGCAAAAAGGCTTTTTCACTCCCCACGTTCATTTTTTTTCCAAGCAAAGCATTCAGAAACTATTTGCCCAGCACGGTTGTTCCACCACAGCTCAAACGTCGATGGACTTCTTCAATCTCAAGGGAATTTACGACAGATTAGGGATTGACCCGAACATGGGTAGAACAAGACGAATCGCGACCTTGATTGGACTCTATCTGTTCTATCCAGCCTCAAAGGCATTCCCCGACGCCCGCGCCTTCTTTTTCACAGAGAAATAATCATGGCCATCATGCAAACGGAAATTCCTGTGCAACCCAAACTGAGTCCCCTTATGTCTGCGGAGCCAAAACTCTCCGTGATTCATTGGGCCCTTCTTGGATTGCTGTTATTCGCTTCTTCTTGGGTTGTTTTTCATGGGCTCAAGAGCAATGGCATTGTGGG
>CAZMYG010000071.1:0-14381 GCA_964570465.1 uncultured Planctomycetales bacterium | reverse complement strand
AGCAGGGCGAAATCGCAAGTTTTGTATTAGCTGCTGCGTAAGTTTTCGACATATTTTTTGGCCTCGGCGAGGTCCATTCCTAAATGTTTTCGGGCAATTTTGATGGCGGCGATTTTGTCACCGGATTCGCAGAGGAAAAGGAGTTTGGTGCGCAACTCGGACTCAGTATTCGACTGGGTGAAAACCGGGGCGGGCTCATTATGGAGCGGGATTTTTTGGGACTTCAATAACTCCAGGGCCTTTTTGATCGAGGGGAAAATGAGATCGCTACGACCTCGCCAGGTGAGACGAAGGAGATCGGGCTCGACAAGAAACACGGGATTGTGAATGTATTTCATTCGAGAAACCCCAATTTTGGGAGCCAAGCGATCGCGTTCGTTTTTTAGCGCCTGCGCAATCTCAGAAACGATCGCGGGTTCGAGTCGCAAATCCAAAAATGAATAGTTTTGCACCCAGCGTTCGTTCACTTCCGCACCGGGCACACTGATCGACTCGCGCGCGCAACCGACAGAGAGAATTTCATCCTTCGACAAAGCAACGGCTATCGGATCTGTGTCAGGGAAATGGCGATTGAGATAAGAGCGAAATTGAATGACGATTTGGTTGGGACTGATGCGCAGTAGCCAATTGCGTTCCGACCAGGCAGAACCAATCGAGCCCAGCATCACGTAGAAAAGCAGCCACATCAAAGCGGCAAAAATTCCAAGAATCACCGACGAGACGTGATAAGCGGCAAAGGCAATTCCACCGGCGATTCCGCCTATGAACAATGGCAAGATCAGCGCAATCCATTTGGAATGGCGAAAAACGAGCTCATCTTGGAGATGAGGAATTTCGCTCGCTTTGAGAAGTTTCATGCGAGGGATTTTCGACTGTGGATTGGAAGGGACTTAAGTGGAAGAAAAAAACGCGCGACGCTTATTTGCGAACGGCGAAACCAAGCAACTTGGCCAAATCCTCTCGCATGCGCGATCGAGAAACAATCGCGTCGATTTGGCCCTTCTCTAATAAAAATTCCGCGCGCTGGAAACCTTTGGGAAGCTCTTGTTTGATCGTGGTCGCGATGACGCGTGGTCCAGCAAAACCAATCAACGCACCAGGTTCGGCAAGAATAATATCGGCAACAGAAGCGAAGGAAGCAGTGACTCCCCCAGTCGTGGGGTGACAAAGCACAGAAATATAGAAGCCGCCTTTTTTCCCATAGCGAGAAAGCGCGCCGCAGCTCTTCGCCATCTGCATCAACGAAAGCGCCCCTTCATGCATCCGAGCGCCGCCCGAAGAAGTGAAAGTGATGAGCGGGAGTTTTTTCTCCATCGCGAGCTCGGTGATTCGCGCCATTTTCTCGCCGACAATCTCCCCCATCGAACCGCCCATGAAATAAAAATCGAGAATGCCAATGGCAACGGGAATGCCTTGGATTTTTCCGGTGCCGACGACCATGGCGTCTTTGAGTTTTGTTTTCGCGGCCGCAGCTTTGAGCTTCTCACCATAGGGAATGCTGTCGTTGAAACCTAAGCGATCCTTCGGCTCAAGATCGGCGTAATGCTCTTGAAAGCTTCCTTCATCAAGAGTCCAAGCAATGCGCTCGCGACTGCCAATGGTGAAATGGAAATTGCAGCTCGTGCAAACGCGCAGACGAGTCTCGACTTCTTTTTTAAATAGCATCTGCCCGCAGGCTTCGCATTTGAGCCAAAGCCCGCTGGGAATTTCACGTTTCTTAGGAGTAGTCGACACAGAAACTCTATTTCGCTTGGCTTGCTAGGCTGCGCAGTTGCGCAATGCTGGCTTTGTAATCGGGTTTGGAAAAAATCGCATGTCCCGCAACGAAAACATTCGCGCCGGATTTCGCGGCGAGCGCAATGGTTTCGGGATTGATTCCGCCATCGATTTCGAGATCGCCTTGGAAACCCCACTGACGAACGATTTCAACCTTGGAAAGCATCTCCGGCATGAAGGACTGTCCTCCAAAACCGGGATTCACGGACATGATCAACACGAGGTCAACATCTTTGAGATAGCGTTGAATTTTGCTGACGGCAGTCGCGGGATTCAAAGTGATGCCGACTCTGACTTTGAGCGAGCGGAATTTTTCGATCGCTCGTTTTGGTTCCGCAACGGTTTCGACGTGGAAGGTGCAAGAATCCGCGCCCGCGCCGACAAAGGCTTCGGCATAACGCATCGGATCCGTAATCATCAGATGAACGTCGAGTGGCAGCTTCGTGCATTTGCGAATCGCCTTGACCACCGGGGGACCAATCGTGAGATTGGGAACGAAATGTCCGTCCATCACATCGAGATGTAGCCAATCGGCTCCGGCTTCTTCGACCTTTTTGATTTCCTCGGCGATTCTCGAAAAATCACAAGATAATAAGGAAGGCGCAATTCGTACTCCCCCTGCTTTTGCGGGTGCCGCGGGCGGTGGCGGTGCAGGCGCTGCAAAACTAGAAAGTGGAACATTCTTGGCTGTCGCGGGGACAGTCGGAGCGGCAGGAGCTGAACCGGGCAAATTGTGCCAAACCAATTCTGGTTCCGAAGGCGCGCTCGGCATCACGCTTGGAGCGGGTGGTGGCGGTGCTTTTTGCACGGGTGGAATTATGGGTGCCGGAGCAGGAGGCGGCGGTGCGACTGGTGCGGGTGGCGGAGCCACAGGTTTCGGTGCGGGCGGTGGCGGTGGTGGAATCACTGGTGCCGGCGCTGGTGGCGGTGGCGGTGGCGGCGCTATAACAACTGGAGCTGGTACTACCGGTGCTGGCGGCGGTGGCGCAACAGCAACCTCAACCATTTTCACTGCAGCAGGCGCTCCAGGCGGAGGTGGCGGAGCTGCCTTGAAAGGAGTCGTGCTTCTCACCACTGCCGGCGCATTTTTATCTTCGATATCGGGAATCACGGCAACTCCGGGCAAATCCTTGCCCTCGAGCATTTCTAGAGAGGCACCGCCACCTGTAGAAACATGGGTGAAACGCTTCGTGAGTCCCAAGCCTTCAATCGCCGCAACACTGTCTCCACCACCGACAACAGAGAGTCCGCCAAAATCGGCAATGGCCTTCGCAACGGCGGCCGTGCCTCTGGAGAACGGTTCCATTTCGAAAACACCCATTGGCCCGTTCCAAACAATTGATCGGGACTTCTCAATCCAATAAGAAAACTCTGCCGCGGTTCGTGGACCGATATCGAGCCCCATCCAACCATCGGGAATATTGCCTTCGACAATTTTTTTCTGCGTATCAGCCGCGAAACGATCACCAATCACATGATCGGAGGGCAAAGAAAGTTGCACACCGCGTTGTTTTGCTTCGTCGAGAATTTGCTTCGCGACTTCAATCGTATCTTCTTCGAGTTTTGATTTGCCGACGCTGAATCCTTGTGCCTTCAAGAAGGTATAGGCCATACCTCCGCCAATCAAAATCACATCGCATTTGGAAATCAGATTCGCGAGTACGGCGATTTTGTCGAGAACTTTCGCTCCACCGAGCACAACAGTGAAAGGTCGCGGCGCGTCGTGCAAAATTTTTTGGAACGAGGCAATTTCCTGCTCCATCAAAAAACCTACAGCGGAGGGTCGCAATTTTGCGACTCCTACAACAGAAGCGTGTTCGCGATGTGCGGCGCCGAAGGCGTCATCGACATAGAGATCTGCAAGCTCGGCGAGCTGCAAAGCAAATTGCGAATCGTTTTTCTCTTCTCCTTCATGAAAACGCAGATTCTCGAGGAGGAATACTTCGCCAGGCCGTCCTGCATGAATGAGTGATTTCACTCCCGGCCCAACACAATCGTTGAGCATGGTGACTTCACGTCGTAACAACTCCGAAAGACGGCCCACGACATGAATCAAACGAAATTGAGGATCTGGTTTTCCTTTTGGGCGACCCAAATGCGAAGCGAGAACGGGAATGCCTCCTTTATCAATGATGTGCTGAATGGTCGGAATCGCTGCGCGGATGCGCGTGTCGTCTTCAATCGAACCGTCTTCCTTCAGCGGCACATTGAAATCGACACGGACAAAAACTTTTTTGTTGGCGACGTCCAGATCGGCAACGGTTTTTTTGCGATGCATTATTTCCTGTTATGGGAGAAGGCAATTAAGTCGGCAACGCGATTGCTATAGCCCCATTCATTGTCATACCAGCCAATCACCTTCACGAGAGTCCCTATCGTCATTGTGGACAGTGCATCAAAAATACAAGAATGCGGATTGTCGATGATGTCCGAAGAAACGAGAGGCTCCTCGGAGTATTCGAGTACGCCTTTAAGCGCGCCTTGCGACATTTTCTGGAAGGCGGCGTTAATGTCTTTCGCGCTCACTTCCTTCTTCAACACGGCGACAAAATCCGTCACCGATCCGTCCTGAACGGGCACGCGCATCGACATGCCGTCGACCTTGCCCTTCAATTCGGGATAGACAACACCTGCGGTTTTCGCAGCACCCGTGGAAGTCGGGATGATATTCACAGCGGCAGATCGCGCGCGGCGAAGATCCTTGTGCACGAGATCGAGAATTCTCTGATCGTTGGTGTAAGCGTGAATGGTGTTCATGAAGGCGCGCTCAATGCCGAAGTTCTCATGCAATACCTTCACCATCGGAACAACGCAATTCGTCGTGCAAGAAGCGTTGGAAATTAATTTATCGCTGGCCTTGAGTGTCTCGTGATTCACTCCCATCACAATGGTCGCATCGATTTCGTCCTTTGGGGGAACCGTGAGCAATACTTTCTTAGCGCCTGCCTTAATATGTTTTTCGATATCGGCCCGACCAGTGAAGACACCGGTCGATTCAATCGCGAAATCGATGTTCATGTCCTTCCAAGGCAAATTCGCGGGATCTTTTTCCGCGATGACTCGCACGTCGCGTCCGTCGATGGTCAACTTGCCTTCAGAAGCCTTGATTTCGCCGCGAAAACGGCCATGGGTTGAGTCATACTTCAAAAGATGTGCGAGAGTTTTCGAGTCAGAGAGATCGTTGATCGCGACAATCTCGAAATCCTTGCGTTCGTGCATCACGCGCGTGACATTGCGCCCGATGCGCCCAAAACCGTTGATCCCAATTCGAATAGGCATTTTGGCTCCTTGGACTAGAATTCAGCAGAAAGAAGAAACGCGAAACTAACCGTGGACACTCTAGATTTCAAGCTGCGAAACACAAAGCTTTTAGTCGCCTGCTCTGGCGGGGCAGATTCGATTTTTCTCGCGGAAAATTTGTTGCGCCGGCGGGAGAAATTCTCTCTTCAGCTTGGAATTGCTCACATTGAACATGGTTTGCGTGGCGCGGCTTCAGAACAAGATGCGTTATTTGTAAAAGCCTATGCCGCTGAGCGCGGAGTTCCTTATTTCGAGCGTCGTTTGGAATTGCATCGCGAGAAGGCCACACAGGGGATTGAAGCACTAGCACGCAAGCGGCGTTACGAAGCTTTGGAATCCATTTGCCTAGAAAATGCTTTCTCGACCATCGCTACCGCGCATCATCTCGACGATCAAATTGAAACGGTGCTGTTGCGTGTATTGCAAGGAGCCGCCCCGCGACATTGGCTTGGAATTGAAGAAATTCGCCCATTGCGCCGTGACTCACCCATTCGCCTGCTTCGACCCTTGCTAGGAATTCGTCGCGAGTACATTCGTTCTTGGCTGAAGCGAGAAGAAATTCCCTATCGCGAAGATAAAAGCAATCGCGATTTGCGTTTTTTGCGGAATCGTTTGCGGGCTTGGTTGGCCAACCAAACACCAATCTTGCAAGAAAAATTAGGAAATTCGAGTTTGGAGTTGCAACAACAAGCCGCTCGACTTGAATCGCTTGAATCCCGTTTGCGCCTTTGCCTTCTTCAACAATTCACGCGTCGTTTCGACCGCAGCCTTGTCATTGATCTCAAAAAAATGCCTCCCTTGCCTCATTTTTTCCTTCAACCGATTGTTGAAAAAATCCTCCACGATCTCGGTGGTCGAGCTCCTGTGGGAACCGTCGATGCCATTTGCAAACTATGGAGTCGGGGAGAGTCCGGCAACAGAGCGTTCGACCCAACTGGGATTGAAATCAAACGAATTAAATACTTGCTTCAATTCCTATCGTTGAATACCGCTGACCCTTGCGTCCATATCAGCCGCTAGTTGGAATGCTCTCTCCAAATTAAAACCATTAAATTCTTTGGTTTGCAATACCGGTTTCAATTGAGTTTCTACTTGTTGCTGGAGCATTTCAAAACGATCCTTGGATAAATCAACAGATTCATTAGCTGATACAGCCAATTTTTGGCGAAGCAGATCTATCAATGCGGTACCCTGCAGATTCAACCCCAAATTGCGAACGGCATAATCAATATCGTAAAAATCGCGAATTGCGACTTCTCGCCGAGTTAGAGCAGCACGGAACTTTTCAGCAAAAGCTTCTGCTTTTGAAATACATTGAATTGCGATCGGTTTTATCAATTCTTTTCCAGACACGGGATCAAGCAAAATCGTCTTTGCCATACCCTCAACCGTAGCTGTGAGGAGGGGCTCACGCAATGCGAGTTCGATCTTTATCGTTTCTTCTCGAGAAGCAGATAAAGATTTGTAACTGACGACGCCAACGTATTGTGTCGAATTGTTCGTCCCAGTTGCTGGTTTCACCACGCGGAATGCAGGGAGTTTCTCATCCAGAGAAGCCATTAACTTTTTGAACCACTCCGCCCGTTTGGAGCGTTGAGATCGAGGAGCGTCTGTCGGTATGGAAACCGCGAAGTCTAAATCCTCGCTCAAACGATAGAACTCTGCGTAGACTTTCGAGAGACAGGTTCCACCTTTGAACGCTGCGGCTTCATTTGCCGTTGCCAAATATTGAAGGAGTACCGAACAAAAATAATCTTTCTCGATCAAGCGAGAGTTAAACCCAGTTTCGGCGGCAGTAAAATCGAGAGCGCGCTGAAACAGGATCGCGTCTTCATGAAATCGAATTGTTGTTGGGTCAAATTTGCTCATTCAGCACGACTCCCCATCGACGATTAACCGTCCCCCGTTTTGGCAAGTTCGGAATCCAGGAAATTAGGCCACTCGTGGGCTTAAGCGCTCGCTCTAATTTTCGCAGTAATTTCTCGCTCGCTCCTTCACGATCGAGAAACATCCCCATACGCCGGATCGTTCCGATGTCACCATAAAGTAGGGAAAGGCGTACAAGCTCTACAGCACTCACACGTTTGCTTTCTAATTCTTCACGAATCCAAACATACGCACGCGGCAAACTGTTGAATCGCGACCAGTCATATACGGCATCGATCAGCGTGCGAGCCCTGGAGGAATGGCTCGCTATTTGACCATCAGCAGTTTTTATTTTTTCTGTATCGCCGAGGCGTTTGTCTGCCACTCGAATTAGTGTCAGCGAGATTGATCCGATCACTCTTTCACCCGAGATTCGATTGTTATAGGCATATACTCGATTCGGCACTTGATCATCGAATCCGTAGAGATTGAATGTGTTGGGTCCGCAGATCTGATAACTTCCCTTGCAATCATCCATCAAGGTGTTCAACGCGAGCGCCTCACTGGGTGTCCACGAACCTCCCAATGGCAGCTCAGGAGGAATCAGATAAAGGCCTGGACGTACTCGGGCAATCATTTTCCCGCGCGCCATACGACGGAACAGCTCGCGTTCTTGAAGTCGACTTAGATAGAGGGGACTCATGAGCTGCCCGGTCTTTACCGTTCGTAGTTTGCGCATTTGCGCATAGGCGAGCATGAGAGTTTCTTGTCGTCCCAAACGTGTCTTCATGTGTGTATTCTATTTCGAATAAATGGCCTGTAAAGCCATTTATTCGAAATAGAATACAGAGGGGCAGGCTTCCCTGCCCCGAGATTTTCTAAAACAACAATCGTTAAAATTACTTCTTCCGCGTGTAGGTGATCGCCATGTGCTTGTATTCTTTTCCGTCTGGGGCATTCATGAACATGGTCATGACCCGTTGATCCGCACCTTTCCACTCGGTGGTCATCTTGGTTTTCATTGTGTGATCACCCATGGTCATTTCTACCCAATCGGTCATGGTGTTGGTCGCTTTGTCATAAGTTCCTTCGAAAGGATTCAACGCAGTACCGAAGGAGTCGACCCAAGTACCTACATACTTTTTCTTCACTTCGTTGTAGCCAGAGATTGAAGCGCCAGTGAAAGGGTATTTACCCATAGCACCGGTGAACTCGGTATAGAACCAAAGTCCATTACAGATTGCTTTGACGGTTTCGGTTCCAGTCGATTTTTCTGAAGGAGCGCCAGGAGCATGCCAGGTTTCGATATGGGCATCCCAAGTACCTTCATAGGCGGTCTTCATCCACTGATGCTCGGCACTGGCAGTCGGTGGAGTCCAGTTTTGCATGTCGGCATGGTCGTGGCCTGCCTTGTGATCGTGTTCGTGTTTTTTCTCCTGCAAAGCCGCGCCCGCAAGTAAACCCACTGCTAACGCGCCAGCAACGAATAAACAAAGTTTTGAACCTTTCATGAAATCCTCCTTGAATTGTTTTGAGAACGAGAACTAGTTAACGAATGGCGTTCCAGATTAGAACACTAACAAAAATCAGCGCAATGACTCCCAAGACAAACCACTCAAAATACTTTTCTACAAATCGCAGAATTGGAGCTCCATAGAGCTTTAAAAGTATTGCTGGAGCCATAATGCGCAAAATCGAACCGATGATCACGGCTGCAGCAAATTGGCGTAGATCAAACTGAAAAACTCCTGATCCAATCGAGAATATCTTGTCCGAAAGCGGGGTAGCCGCTCCGGCAAGCACACCCCAGAAACCAAACTCGTGAAAAGTTGGGCCAATTTTTTGGAAGAGCTCCGTGAGTCCAAACCAATTCAACAAAGTCTCGCCAAACCAAAGATGCCCGTAGTAACCAACCGCGTAACCGATAAACCATCCAGCGGCATAGAGCAGAGTCGCGATTAACCCAAAACGAATGGCTCGTTCTGGTTTTGAAAGATACATAGGAATGAGCAAAACATCGGGCGGAACCGGCAAAATCCAAGCAGAAGTAAAACAGCAAAGATAAGCCGCAATCTTTGCATAAGGCGTAAGCGACCAATGCAAGACCCAGTCGTAAATCCGTCGGAAAACACTAAGTCGCGGCTTTTTTTCTTCGCTCATCAGAGGAAATCAACTCTCGGTTACAAAATCACGTACTTCGAGATTGACCGCACCGCGACCTGCCCAAGAATCGAGTTTCGGCGTATAGGCCAAACGAACCGATCGAGCCGCGAAAAGCTCTTCCTGTCTTTCCCCCATACCAAAAGCAATGGCTTTGAGAATTTTGCCACCTTGCTGCACATGGAATTGCAAATGTTCGGCGAATTTACCAACTCTTCTTGGAGCGCCGGCAATCTTGGCGTCTTTCGTCGAAAAAATAGGCATTTCATTGCCTGCACCATGAGGACCTAGTCGGCCAATTTCATCGCAAAGAGTTTTCGAAACTCCCATCAGCGGAATTTCGGCATCAATGGAAAGTCCCATCGGAGGAACTCCGTTACGAAGCATTTCTCGACTCACTTCACCTAATGCATCGCGAAACTCGGCGAGTTTCGAAACATGAATTTCCAATCCCGCGGCCTGAGCGTGTCCGCCAAATTTCAGTAAAAGATGCGAACAGCGAGACATCGCGGAGTGCAATTCAAAACCGCGCATCGAACGCGCGGATCCTCGACCTTGCTCTCCCTCAAAAGCAATCAAAATGGCGGGCGCATGAAACTCTTCGACGAGCTTTGAACAAACAATACCAACCACTCCGGCATGCCAACGGCTTTCACCTAAAACAATCACTGGATGCTTTTTGAAATCCCAGTTCTCTCGCACTTGAGCCGCCGCTTCTTCAAAGATTTTTTTCTGAATGCGCTGTCGTTCCTGATTGCTGAACTCGAGTTCTTGAGCTAGCAATTGCGCGCGCTCCTCTGAATCCGTACAGAAAAGTTCGACTGCTTTTTCTGCGGCGCCGAGACGACCAGCGGCATTGATTCGCGGTCCAATTCGGAAGGCGACGTCTTCCGCCATCAATCGATTTCCCTCGAGATTCGCAGCACGCAACAAGGCGCGAACTCCAGGACGTTTGGATTGCTGCAAAGCGGCGAGTCCAAATTTCGAAAGTACGCGATTCTCCCCCATCAAAGGAACAATATCGGTGATGGTTCCAACCGCGACAAAACCCATTGCATCGAGCAGAAACTCTTTCATCTCTGGACTCGCGCGCTTGGTTGGAGAAAGAGACTGCGCTAAAGCCCAAGCCAATTTAAAAGCGACAGCGACTCCGCAAAGCGAGCCATGTGGATAGCCAGAATCGGGAAGATTCGGATTCAAAATCGCAACTGCCGGAGGCAAAGGCTCGGTTTCCGATGGTTTGTGATGATCGGTAATAATTGTATCGATGCCTTCATCGCGAAGCTGCGCAATCGCCGCCGCTGCAGTGATTCCATTATCAATTG
The DNA here is from genome assembly GCA_964570465.1 of uncultured Planctomycetales bacterium. Lineage (GTDB taxonomy): Bacteria > Planctomycetota > UBA1135 > UBA1135 > CAZMYG01 > CAZMYG01. The sequence goes on along the minus strand of CAZMYG010000071.1, from coordinate 3,954 downwards.
TCAAAACCAGATTTACTTTTTCACGGCGAATGCGCTCGAGACTCCCCTGCCCAAAGGAATAGCCATCGCGTAAACGATTCGGAATATGAAACAAGACATCGGCGCGCAGCAAGCGGAAAAACTCATAGAGCAAAACGGTTCCTGAAACGCCGTCGACGTCATAGTCACCGTGGATTAGGATTCGTTCCTTGCGTTCCAAAGCCTGTCGAATCCTTTCAACAGCACGAGGCATCTGGCGAAAGGCAAACGGGTCAACAAGTTGGCCCAATTCTGGCTGAAGATAGTCGCGCGCGGTTTTGAGATCGGAGATGGAACGATTGAGCAAACATTTGGCAAGTAAGTTGGAGATGCGAAGTTCCCGCGCGAGTTCATTTTCGCGTCGGAGATCTTCTGGGAAGAACACCCATTGTTTGCGCTGCCTGGTTTGCACGAGCAGACTATAGAGAATTTTGTGAAATAGAGAAAACGGCAAATGAGCGATTCCAATTTATTTCGTTTATTGCCCAAGGTGGACGAGCTGCTTCGAACAGAGTCGATCGCCACTTTGGAGTCGCGATTTCCTCGATCTCTGCTGCGTTATGGAGTGCAAGAAGCCATCGAAACTTTGCGCGACTCTTTGCGCAGCGGAAAAATTCAGGAAGAGAAGCTGCGGAAAATTACACAGGGCCAGGAAATGGCAGCGCGAGTGATCGCCGTTCTTGAAAAACGTGAAGGACAGAGAATGCAAAAGGCCGTGAATGCTACGGGTGTGGTGTTGCACACCGGTTTAGGTAGAGCTCCTTTAGCTTCTGCAGCTGCCGCGGCGGCTGCAAACTCTGCTGGCTATTGCTTGCTCGAAATCGATTGCGAAAGTGGCGAGCGCGGACAACGCGATCGTACGATTGAAAAATCTCTGCAACTTTTATTCGGCTGCGAAGCAGCAGCGGCGGTGAACAACAATGCCGCGGCAACTTTGCTCGCAGTGAATAGCTTCGCCAAAGGAAAAGAAGTTTTGGTTTCACGCGGAGAGCTGGTCGAAATTGGCGGCTCTTATCGCATGCCTGAAGTGATGAAAGCCGGATCAGCGAAACTCGTCGAGGTTGGCACAACAAATCGCACACGACTCGAGGACTATCAAAACGCAATCACGAAAAAAACGGGACTGATTCTCAAAGTTCATTCTTCGAATTTTCGTATTGAGGGATTTACTGAAAGCACAAAACTCGAAGAACTCGCCGCTCTAGCCCGCGAACGCGGGATTCCGATTGTTCATGATTTGGGTTCTGGTCTTTGCGTCGAGAGTAAAATTCCTGGACTCGAAGAAGAGCCGCGTGTTTTGCAGTCGCTGCGTGCCGGTGTCGATCTCGTCACTTTCAGCGGAGATAAATTACTCGGTGGCCCTCAAGCTGGATTATTGCTCGGAAAAAAAGAAGCGATCGCCAAGATTCGAAAAAATCCTCTCTTCCGTGCATTGCGCTTAGGCAAGCAAAGCATTGCAGCCCTGGAAGCGACTTTGCAAATCTATTTGCGTGGCGAGGAAGAGGCGTTGCGTGAAATTCCGAGCCTGCGCATGTTGCGCGCGAGCAAAGAAGAGTTGGCTGTGAAAGCTCAATCCTTGGCACAGGGGATCCGTTCGCTAGGGATTGCAGAACTCTCGATCTCCTTGGAATCCAGTACTTCGCAGGCAGGAAGCGGTTCCGCACCTGCAGTGGAATTGCCCACTCAAGTCGTAGCGCTTTCTCATAGCAAATTGAGCGCGACAAAACTCGCCGCGAAATTGCGCGCGGCGAATCCACCCGTTTTTTCCCGCATTGAAAACGATCGCGTGCTACTCGATGCTAGAACCTTACTCGATGGTGATGAATCAGCGATTGTCGGCGCACTGTCCTCTCTTTTACAAAAAACATGAGCACTGAAAAAAAACGCCTCACTCAATATGCCAGCTGTTCGGGTTGCGCTGCCAAGATGTCCTTGGGGGATTTAGCGCATGTGTTGAATCATCTCGGTGAAAACAAAAACACCGACGCCCAACAAAAATTGATTGTCGGCTTTGAAAATTTCGACGATGCGGGAGTGTTTCGTCTCGATCGGGATCGAGCGCTCGTGCAAACAGTCGATTTCTTCCCACCGATTGTGGATGAGCCGCGCTGGTTTGGACGTATTGCTGCTGCAAACGCACTCTCCGATGTCTATGCCATGGGAGGACGACCACTGACTGTTTTAAATATCGCCGGCTTTCCTGTGGATTTCGATCCAGACACGATTCGTGAAATTCTGTTAGGCGCCGCAGAAAAAGTTCATGAAGCGGGAGCGGTGATTGCCGGTGGGCATACGATTCGTTCTGTCGATGTGCTTTTTGGTTTGTCTGTTACGGGAGAAGTGCATCCTGAACAAATCACGGCGAACACAAATGCAAAACCCGGCGATCTACTCTATCTGACCAAGCCGCTTGGTATGGGCGCAGCCTCGACTGCCATCAAAAAAGAAATGCTCGATGTTTCTTCCATCAACGCAGCGCACGCGCAAATGGCCACACTCAATGCCAAAGCTTGCGAAGCGATGGTGGCCGCCGGAACACGATGCGCCACGGATATCACCGGCTACGGAATTCTCGGACATGCGCGCAACATCGCTCGCGCTAGCAAAGTCACTCTCCAAATGGAAACGGGAAAGCTTCCCTTCTTCCCCACTTCCATCGAACTTGCGCAGCAAGGCTTGCTTTCCGGCGGTGCCGCCAAAAATCGCAAATCGTTTAGCGACGATGTGCAGGTTGCCGCTTCCGCGGCAAAACATCTTGTTGATCTTTGCTTTGACTCAGAAACTTCGGGCGGGCTTTTGATTGCGCTTAATAAGACAAACGCAGAACAACTCGAAAGCGAACTCACGTCCCGCGGCGTTCCTGTTGCATGCATTGGTAAAGTCCTACATCGAAATCAGCACCCTATCGAATTAAGCTAGGAGACAGGCATTGATGCAATCAAAACGTCAAAAAAAATTTTCTGTGTCCTATCTCTATCAGGCGGATTATTGGCTTGGAGCTCTATTTTTCCTAGGTATTTACTTTCTCATACAGTCGATGCCATCGATTCCGCTGAAACAGACGTGGATCCTGCTCATTCTTGTCTTCGTTAGCTCCATTCTTGGTTTATATTTCTCTAAACTTCGCTATCAGTTTCTCGAGGAGGGTTTAGAAACATCCGGCTGGGGTCGTTCCAAGAAATTAGCGTGGCAAGAAGTCGGTAAAGTTCTATTCACAAGCAAAGGTGATATTCGCATTACAACGCAAAATGGAAAATTATTCACGCAGCTCAAAAGACGAATGCTTGAAAATCAGGAAGAGTTTGAGAAACAACTTCAGGAATATGTTTCCAATGACAAATGCGAAAAAGAAATTAACCCTGACATTTATTTTCATCTAAAACATGCATCTAGAATCGTTGGCTTCACCATTGCTTTTGCAATCCTCTCAATGATCTTTATTTCTCCTGCGACAATTTCCATTGGACTTGGATGTGGAACTCTTGCAGGGATTCTGATGGTTGAAGAGTATCGTCGACGCTTGAATGGATTACGGGGAAGATTTCTTGTCTTCTTACTCATCCTCACTTTGCTAACTGCTCCCCTTAAATTCCTACAAAAAGAAAATAGTGAACTCGCAAGGATCGGAGCAATGGCCTGCGGATTGTCTCTTGGCTTTTACTCGATGTTGTTGATTTACAGAGAGAAACTGCAATCGCTCGTAAAACGAGAGGATAAAATCTAAGGGAGTGGATCGGGGCTGGTGTCCTGCACGGTCTTCAAAGCCGTTGGGGCTTCGCTTAGCGACGCTCGGTGGGTTCGATTCCCATGCGCTCCCGCCACATTTTAGTTAGGCAAAAATTGATTCGCGATTTGGCATTCCAAGCTGAATGCAATTGCGGAAATCGAGTCCTTAAAAAGAAGGCGCCTTCGGCGCCTCAAATACACGCGCGGCTC
>CAZMYG010000070.1:0-14477 GCA_964570465.1 uncultured Planctomycetales bacterium | reverse complement strand
GTTCAGGAATGGATATTGTTATGGTTGAATTTCGCAGTGATCGCTTTGGGATTTTCGAGAGACATCGTCGTGGACTCGATCTCGCGAGCCAATTTGCCCGTGAAGCGGATGATTTACTTCAATCTAAAGCACCTTTAGATCTCGCTGCAGCCGCTTTACGCGAGGCTTTACTCTCACTTGATGAGATTTGCGGACATAGCCATTCAGAACGAATTTTGGATCGAATTTTCTCCCAATTTTGTATCGGGAAATAAGTCCCGCCCTGATTCCCAAACTTATCCACAAGTTATCCACAATCCCATTGCTAAAAAGCTTTGACACGCAATATCTTGCGTGATATTCACGCTCGCTATCCCAGTCCTGGTAAAGGCCCTATTTTTGAACCCCGATGAGATGCCCTTTTTGCAAGCAAGATAATGACAAAGTAATCGATTCGCGCGCTTCGAACGAAAGCTCGGCGATTCGACGTCGGCGTGAGTGTTTGGAATGTGCCCGACGCTACACCACTTACGAGCGTATTGAAGAATTGCCCCTGCGAGTGGTGAAAAAAGATGGTAGTCGAGTGCCTTTTGACCGGCAAAAAATCCTCTCTGGATTATTCAAGGCTTGCGAAAAACGCCCCGTATCGATTGAGAAATTGGAACAGATAGCTTCTTCCATCGAGCAACAATGCGCCGAGCAATTCGATCGCGAAGTTCCTTCTCAATACATTGGCAATCTCGTGATGCAGGAGTTGCGTAAGCTCGACCAAGTGGCCTATGTACGATTCGCTTCTGTCTACAGAGAGTTCAAAGACGTTGCCCAATTCCTAGAAGAACTCAAACCGATGTTGGAGAAACGCGAAGATGCAAGAGAGCGTTCCTAACACAGTCAAAAAAAGAGACGGGCGTATTGTTCCTTTCGATTTGCGAAAGATTGCAGACGCTCTGGGTAAAGCATTTACCGTTACAGGAGAAGCAGATCCCAAATTAGGCGAAGAGCTTGCTCAAGTGGTTGCGATGGCTTTGGGGCGACGTGAGTGGGTATCGCGAGGAAAACGTCGTCGAGTACCTCCACCTAGCATTGAAGAAATTCAGGATTTGGTTGAACGAGTTCTCATGGAGACGGGATATACGAGAACTGCCAAAGCATACATTCTCTATCGAGACAAACGTGCACAGCTGCGGGAATTGGTTTCTGTACGAGAAAACGAAACCGATTCGTCTTCTCTGCCACAAGTGCAGGGAGCTCAGGGGCTGCGACAAGCTTGGAGCAAGGCGCGCATCGCAGCAGCTTTGATTCAAGAAGCACAAATACCGCGAGAGACAGCGGAACTAGTTGCCTCTCGCGTAGAGCGCAAAGTGTTTGAGTCAGGAATTCATCGGCTCAGCACGACCTTAATCCGTGAACTGGTCGACAACGAACTTTTCGAAATGGGCTTTGAAGGAAAGCGCCGTCGCCAAGCGCTAATTGGAATTCCTAAATTTGATTTTGGAGAACTCTTACGAAGTGGCTTCTCGCAGAAAAATGGAATTCCTCAAGGCATGGTTGGGGATCCTTTGCAAAACCTTTCTCGTCAGCTGGTGGAACGTTATGCCTTAGAAGAGATTTTACCGGAAGAAAGTGCTAATTCTCATGTGCATGGGAATTTGCATTTTGCTCAATTAGGTGAAATTCAGCGCGAATATTCGCTACTCTTAGATCTGAAGTCTCAGCTCCCTTCCGTGGACATCAAACAAAAGAATATTGATTGGTTTCTAATTCAGAAACTAAGTCCCTTGCTGCGCAATGTGAGTTCGAGAATTCTTCTCGAGAATTGGGAGTCTTGTTTTGAAACCGAAAGCTTGGCGCTAGAAACCGAAAAACGTTTTCAAGAAATACTTTCTTCATTGCATGCTGAGAATGCGGAACTGTTGTTTGTTCGATCGCCGTTGCGTTCCGAGCAAGGTTGGAAATATGGACATGGTTTAAATCGAGGATTGGAAGATCGTTCTCCCCTTTTGATCTGTGCTTCGCTGGTTGCTGTGAATCTGCCACGATTGGCCTATCAAGCAGGCCGTTGGAATGACAGTGTCTTTTTGCAATCTGTTTGGGACGGACTCAAATCCGCGGTGACTGGACTCGCGGCGGTTTCAAAATTCCAAACCCAATGCAGGCTTTCTCGCGTTGCACTCAAGCAATCCACGAATCCAAGCTATGCACTGACTCTAGAAGGAAGTATTGAGGCGATTCGCTACCTTCGAGAAGGTGGCTACGATGAAGAATTGGATCGCACTCTACGCATTTTGGCTCAAGACGCGCTTGCGGAACTATCTGTAGAAGCGCAAATCCCTTTGTATTTCGAAAACACAAGTTCACGAGAAGCCGCGCGACGTTTTGCCCGAGTCGATTTTGAACAATTCCCGGCAGCACAAGAATTTCTGCAGGAAGAAAACCTGATCTATCACAGTAGGATTGCTCATGAAACTGAAACGACTGGAAATCTCCGGATTTAAATCTTTCGCGGATCGGACCTCCTTCGAATTCGGTCGAGGTTTAACCGGAGTCGTTGGGCCCAACGGTTGCGGGAAAAGCAATGTCGTCGATGCTATTCGCTGGGTGTTGGGGGAGCAGCGCCCCACTCAATTGCGCGGAACGGAAATGCTCGACGTCATTTTCAAAGGCAGTGCCAGACGCGATGCCTTGGGTTTTGCGGAAGTGACGATTGTTCTCGACAACGAAGGGGGAGGTTTGCCGAGCGAGTACAGCGAAGTCAGTTTGACTCGCCGTCTTTTCCGAACAGGCGACTCGGAGTATTTGGTAAATCGAAAGCCGGCAAGACTGAAAGATCTGCGCGAGCTTTTGCTCGATACGGGACTTGGGGTTCATTCCTACACGATTCTCGAACAAGGAAAAATCGACGCAATTCTCTCTGCCAATCCTTTGGAAAGGCGAGCGATTTTTGAAGAAGCTTCCGGGATTAGTCGATTCCGAGCTCGGCGAAAAGAAGCCGTGCGCAAGATTGAACAAGTTCAGCAAAACCTTTTGCGACTCAATGATTTATTGGGTGAATTAGAGAGTGGGATTCGTTCCTTAAAGATCCAAGCTTCCAAAGTCCGTCGTTATCGGGAATTTCAGGAACGTTTTCGCGCGTTGAAAATTTCCTTAGCTCAGCAGCTTTATCAAAATCAAAGTGTTGAATACGAGAAGTGGAAGACTGAGCGAGAACAGCGCGAGACCGAAATTTCTTCCTTACGCGAAGCTCGGGAACGATTTGAATCGCAAATGCGTTTGCTCGAGGAAGAACTTGGCGTTTTGCAGAGCGAAATTTCCAGAATGCGCAATGTGCTAGATCAGGCGAAAGCGAGCGAAGCCGCCGCTTCGGAAAAACTTCATGCTTTGGAAGTGCGCAGTGGGGAATGGGTTCGCGAAAGCAAATCCTTGGAAGAGCGTGAAACAGCGATTCTCGATAGCGTGAAGCAAAAGGAAGACGAACAGGAAAAACTCATCGCGGATTTGGAAAAATCGAGAGAAGTTTTGGCTCTAGCACAGCGCAATCTCGAAACACAACAATCTTTGTATCGAGAGATCAGCCTCGAACTCAAAGAACGCAACGCGGCTTTAGAGGAAGCGCAGAAACTCGTTCTCGACTTCCTGCATCGACGGACAGAATCTCAAAACCGTCGGGTTGAGCTCGAATCACTTTGCCGGAGTTTTGAAACAGATCGAGAACGATTGCAATCAAGACACAGCGAAATTGCGCAGATCTTGAACTTCCGCAAGCAACGAGAAAGTCAATTGTCCTCGGAGCAGGGCGAAATTGAATCGCGATCTAAAGAGCTGGAGTTGGAATTGATCGATGTAAGCAGCCGGCGAATCAAAATCGAAGAAGATTTGTCCGTGAAGGAAAAAGAGTTTTTCGAACTCGAGCAAAGACTTTCCGCGTTTCGCTCCAAGCAAGAGCTGTTGTCTGATTTGGCAAAAGGTCGCGAGGGACTCGATGAAGGAGTAAAAAATCTCCTGGAAGCTCCCAATTCGTTTTCTCTATTAGCAGATCGCGTGCAGATCGAACCTCTTTACGCTCGTGCGCTAGAAACGGCATTGTTAGGTCGGGCGCAGGCCTTGGTGACTTTTGATGCGAGAAGCGCATCAGCCAGTTTGTCTCAGTTACGCGAACGTCGTGGGGGACGTGCCGTTTTCGCACTTGCGGGGAATGCTAAAACGCTCTCCTTAGATTCTTTACCAACTTCTTTGCCTGGAGTGATGGGCCGTTTGTTTGATCAAGTTCGTTGTGAAGATTCGCTGCGTCCTTTGCTGATGCAGTGGATTGGTGATTGTGTTCTCGTGGAATCTGCGGAGCGAGCTCAGGCGCTATGTTCACACTATCCTCAATTTACTTTTCTCACTCCTGAGGGAGATCTTTTCCGTCACGATCTCTGGATTGGTGGGGAAGCCGCGAAGGAATCAGGCCCAATTGCGCGGCGCAGTTTGCTCGACGCTTTGGATGCGGAGATTCAAGGCTCGCGAGTGCAAAGAGATCGCGCACAGTTTGCTCGCGAAGAGTTGAAAAGAACTACTCAACAAGAAAAAATCCGTGAAGAAGAGATTAAAGCACATCAGGCGAAGCTATCCCGTGAGTCTGCGGTACGTGGCGCTGGTGTTGAGGAAGCCAAAGGAGAAATCCGCCGTTTAGAAGAAGAACGTGATCTTATCGAGCGGGAGTTGAAGGGAATTTCGGAAGAAAGCATTAGCGCTCAAGCGCAACTCAAGCATTTGCTCGCCGAATCGAATGAATTGGAATTACAGTTCCAAGAAGCAAATGACACTTTGAAAAAGATTCAAGCTTCGAAGCTGGAGAAAGATGCCATTCGCGAAGAGCTTGCGCGAGAAGAATCCGAGGCTCGCTTGAAATTGGAACAACTTCGAGGTTTTGAGCGAACCATTTTGGGACAAAGAGAATTTTTAGCGAATTCCTTGCTCGAAATGCGACAGGAGAAAGAAAGAATCTCTGCGCAGTTAGATGCTTTAGAAGAGAAACGACGATCGGCACAAGAAGAGATGCTGCAACTGTCACAAAAGCGCGATCAAAGCTTGGAGGAGAGAGCGCAAATTGAGCAAGATCTTGCGAATCTGCGAGAGCGCGAAGAAGTCTTGCAGTCCGCCGTGCGAGAGAAGCGCGCGAGTGCAGAGAAAGGAAATCAAGAATTCGAGGCGAAGTTAGGCGCCCTTTCTGAAGCTAAGCTCGAAGAACAAAAAATCCAATTAAGCCGAACGGAAATTGTGAATCGAATTCGAGAAGAGTTTCAAATCGAGCTGGTGGAATTACCAGCGCTAGAAGCCGTGATCGATTCCATTGCTTGCGAAAAAGAAATTTCTGAGATTCGAGAAAAAATTGATCGATTGGGTTCTCTCAATCTTGATGCCGTTCGCGAATTGGAAGAAAAAGAACAACGATTCGAATTTCTCAATTCTCAGAAGAAGGATTTGGAAGAATCGAAAAAATTGTTGGAAGAAACGATTCGCAAAATTGATGAGGAGTCACGAGAACGCTTTGCGACAACGTTCGCAGCCGTACGCGAACACTTTCAAACCATATTCCGACAGTTATTCCGAGGTGGAAAAGCGGATCTCTCACTCGAAGAGGGAGTCGATTTGCTGGAAGCTGGAATTTTGATTCAGGCCAAGCCACCGGGCAAAGAATTGCGCAATATCGAATTGCTCTCGGGTGGAGAGAGAACTCTCACGGCATTGGCCATGCTCTTCGCTCTTTTCCGCTCGAAACCTTCGCCTTTCTGTTTGCTCGACGAAGTCGACGCCGCTCTCGACGATGCGAATATCGAGCGCTTTTTGGGTGTTCTCACCGAATTCACACAAGAAAGTCAATTCTTGCTGGTCACTCACAACAAGCGAACCATGACGGCCTGTCAGGTTCTGTATGGAGTGACCATGCAGGACAATGGAGTTTCGAAGAAAGTGGCTGTGGAGCTAGGCGATGGAGAAGAAGTGCGCTTAGTTGCAGAAAACAAAGTCGCGTTACTCGAGCCGCAAACAGTTCCTTCTGCGAATTGAAAACTCTCAATATGCGTAGGGGCGGCGCATGCGCCGCCCCTACAACACAATGAGGATTCTCATTTAGGGCTGGGTCACCAGCTTGTTCGGTTGTTTCTATAAATGATTAACGATGTCGATGAACATAGTAACGATGATCGGGGGAATCGAATATTCGTTCACCACATCAAAGAAAGTTGTGATATCTGTTGGACTGAAACCGTTCGGAACCGCAGATTCAAGCCAATCCAAGAGACCGAAGAGTTGGTTCTGGTTCTGCGACCGATCATCGTAATGTTGGGTGAAGTTTCTCCACAGAGGGTTGTAGCTACCATAGGTTAGGGTTGGTATCAAATCGACAAATTCCGTGAACGATGCCGGACTCAGAGAAACAGCATTTCCTAGATCAATGACTCTCAAGATCTCAAAAGGGTAAAAATTGTTGTCGTCAAAATAATCAATGAGCTGAGGAAGAGCTAAATGGGAATCGATACCTTCATGGGCAAAGATTTGGACCAAACGGGCAAAGGCCAGATCGGCACTGCTGGCTGAAATATCGTAGGTTTGGATTCCTTGATCTAAAATTCGCTCTTGGAGCAATTGCAAGAGTTGTTCTCTTTGCTGAGTGATGTGAGACTCGCTTTGTTTTCTCGTTTCTGTAGCAATGGCAGAGTGAGAAGTGAGAGCAAAGAGTCCGGATAGCAGGATTCCCGATAGGTAGATTGATTTCATGTTGTCTCCTTAGTTTTTGAAAGCCACTTCCTAAAATGAATTAGTGATTCAAGATTTTGAAGTATACAAACGAAGTCGGAAAAAAAATGGGCTCCACTCCATGGATATTTTTACGTTTGTGCGGCAGCCTTCTAGTTACTTGTAGCGGTTGCATTACAAGAATATAGTCCCACTCCTAAATCACCCTAGTTACACAAGGAGAAGATATGAATATTTCAAAAAACGTCGTGTTTGCTTTCCTCGCTTTTTCAAGCCTGGCCTTTGGACAAAATGAAGACCCCGCAGTTGAGGCCGTCGGCTGCCGCTATTTTTCCGTAACCCCATCTATTTCAACAAATTTCAATGAAGACAAATTTGTTATGGCGGTGTTTCACCAAGCTGATGAAACAATCCTTGGTTTTATTCAAGAAGAGGGAAGTCTGGGGCCTGTACCAGTAGAAAAAACGGCTCAAGAATGGGGGACTGTTCACGTATCTGGTGCCTCGGTCATTCCCAATCAGGAATTTTTGGTCTCGGGAACATTTCTCAACGGCGTTGCGGTTACTTTTGATATTGGATCTGCGCTGACCTGGCACTGGGGAGATGTGACTGGAGATAACGTGGTGAACTTGAACGATATCCTGAAAGTGCTCCAGGATTTTGCTTGCTCGAATTGCAGCGGAATTCTTTCTTCAGATCTTGTCGGTGGAAGCGGCGTTGCTAATTCAAGTCCGGACGGCATCGTCAACTTAAGCGATATTTTGGCAGTTCTCTTGGCATTCGGCGGACAGCAATTTCCTGGCTAGGCCAGGAGCGTGGGCACACACCCAACGAAGCTATCGAAGCCTCGCTTCGATTTTTTCTAAACTGAGTAAGCAGACTTCACCGACGATTTGAAGGCTCTTTGGAGAGCAGCGTTCGATTTTGTCCTCTGTGCTGTGCCAATAAGCTCCCAATCCTTGAGAACCGCGCGGTCCATAATTGGGATCGATCAAATCGATGGCAGGAACTCCTGCTCGCAAGAACGGACGATGATCGTCTTCAAGGCTTTCCTGAGTACGAAAGAAGTACTTTTCATAATTTAGTTCTTTGGCCGATTGGCGAACGATTTCCGTTAACCAATTCGTTGAAATCGCTTCGCGAGTAATTTCTAAATCGGCATCGCCAACCATATCGAGCAAGACCATGGCCTTGATCTGAGGGAGAATTTTTTCTGCGCGCCATTTTTCGACTAAGTGACGGCTGCCATAGAGACTGTCTCGCGGGCCCCATTCTTCAAATGCTTCCTCACCGTCAAAAAAAGCAAATCGAATCGTGAATTCTCGAGAAGGCGATTTCGAGATTACACGGGCCAGTTCTAAAAGTAGAGCGGTACTTGAACCACTATCATTGGCGCCCGGACAGGGAGGATCTCCAATATTTTTTGTGTCGTAGTGACTCGCAAACAAAATGGATTCCGCTTTTTTCCCAGGCAAAATCCCAAGCAAATTCGTCATCCCCACTTCTCCTTTTGGTGACTGCGCGATGAAGGAGTCTTCCTCGACTTTGATTCCAGAGGCCTCTAACTCTTGCTTGAGAAAATCTCTCGTCAATTTGCTGGCTTGAGAGGAAGGATAGCGGGGCCCAAAGGAAACGATCTTTTGTAAATCTGCAAAGGCGCGCTGTGCATCGAGCTGTTGCTTTGGAGGGCCCGTTTCACAGGAACTGGACAAAAGAAGGCAGAGCACTAGTAGGGATTTCACGCGCGAAATCCTAGCGTCAGCTCAAGGATTTCGCGAGAAGCCGCCGATAAGCGGGAAGGGTCGGCTGGACTCCCGCTCAAAAAGGCGTTAATAATTCGCTTGTTTGATTTCGGTAAGTTGCCCGGGCGGGCCGATTTGCCGCTATCCCATCTAAGTGAGGAGATGTTATGGAGAATGAAAAATCTGCAGAACTCGCAGGACTGATCAAGTCTTCTTTCGATAAAAAACAATTCCAAGAACTGCACTGGGAAGGCAATTTCTGGGACTATCTCAAGTTAGTTGAGGCAAACCCTCTGTTAGCCCGGAACTCTTTCCAGCGGCTCTATGACATGATTCTCTTTCACGGCGTGGAAGAGATTGGCGATCGTAAGGAAAAGCTCGTTCGATACCGTTTCTTCGAAGACCCCATCGATCACGGAGAGGATGCCCTTTTCGGACTCGATAAGCCTTTGATGGCTTTGGTGAACTCACTCAAATCAGCCGCCTTTGGCTACGGACACGAAAGACGTTTACTCCTATTACATGGTCCGGTCGGTTCCAGTAAATCGACCATTGCCCGTTTACTTAAAAAGGGATTAGAAGATTATTGCCGTCGCCCAGAAGGCGCGCTCTATACCTTCGAATGGCGCATGGATGAAAAAACGGGCTGGCAGCCTTGTCCTATGCATGAAGAGCCCTTGCGATTAGTTCCCAAGGACGCGCGCAATAAAATACTTGGCGAACTCAACAAGAAGATCCGAACCGGCTATCGCATCGAAATTGACGGAGATCTCTGTCCGTACTGCCGTTGGAATTTCAGCGACTTGATGACTCGCTATCAGGGCGATTGGGAGAAGACGATCGAACATGTTCGTGTGATTCGTCTCGAACTCTCTGAAAAAGATCGAGTGGGTATTGGTACTTTCCAGCCCAAAGATGAAAAGAATCAGGACTCGACCGAACTGACTGGTGATTTGAATTATCGAAAAATTGCCGAGTATGGAACGGACTCCGACCCACGCGCGTTCAATTTCGACGGCGAACTCAATATTGCCAATCGCGGCATGATTGAATTCATCGAAATTCTCAAACTAGACGTGGCATTTTTGTACGACTTGCTCGGTGCCTCACAAGAACACTCGATCAAACCCAAGAAATTTTCGCAGACTGATATCGATGAAGTGATTATTGGTCACACCAATGAACCCGAATTTCGAAAACTGCAGAACAACGAGTTGATGGAAGCGTTCCGTGACCGAACGGTCAAGATCGATATTCCTTACAACACCATTCTCAAAGACGAAATTCGCATCTACCAGAAATCCTTCAATAACAAGAAAGTCTCGGGCAAGCATATCGCTCCGCACACAGTTGAAGTCGCTTCGATGTGGGCGATTCTCACGAGATTAGAAGAACCTAAAAAGGCGAATCTAACCTTGGTACAAAAAATGAAGTTGTACAACGGGAAGACTTTGCCCGGTTTCACCAAAGACAATATTCGTGAGTTGCGAGAAGAGTCCTATCGAGAAGGAATGGAAGGAATTTCCCCTCGCTATATCCAGGACAAGATCAGCAATGCGTTAGTCGAGGACAATGCCGAGCCTTGTATCAATCCCTTCATGGCGATGAATCAATTGGAAGAAGGTTTGCAAAGTCACTCGTTGATATCGAGTGAAGACACGAAGAAACGATACAAAGATATGCTCGCTCTCGTTCGCGAAGAATACGAAGACATTGTGAAGAACGAGGTGCAAAGAGCGATTGCCTCCGACGAAGAAGCGGTTTCGCGACTCTGTGGTAACTACATCGACAATGTGAAGGCCTATACCCAGAAAGAAAAAGTACGCAATCGCTATACGGGTCGTGATGAAGAGCCCGATGAACGATTGATGCGTTCGATTGAAGAGAAGATCAATATTCCCGAGTCGCGCAAAGACGATTTCCGTCGCGAAATCATGAATTACATCGGCGCCTTGGCAGTCGAGGGAAAGACCTTCAATTACAAAACGAACGAACGTTTGCAAAAAGCTCTCGAGTTGAAACTTTTCGAAGATCAAAAAGACTCGATCAAAATCACGAGTCTCGTCTCAACCGTCGTTGACAAAGACACGCAAGAGAAGATCGAAGTCGTGAAGAGTCGACTCATCAAGAGCTACGGTTACTGCGATGTTTGCGCGAGCGATGTGCTGAGTTATGTCGCCTCGATCTTTGCCAGGGGAGATGTAAAAGGTGATCAGTGATTCGCAAGATCGAAAAGGATCACTCACGCTTTCGAGAGATTGTTCGCGGTCGAATCAAAAAGGACTTGCGTAAATATATCAGTTCCGATGAATTGATTGGTCGACGCGGCAAGCATTCTGTATCGATTCCCGTTCCCCAAATCGAATTACCCCATTTTCACTACGGCGCCAATCCTAAGGAAGGAGTAGGGCAAGGTGATGGGGAGGCCGGCTCTCCCGTAGACGGCGATGGGGAAGGCGCAAACGGCGCAGGAGAGGCCGAAGGCAAACACATTTTAGAAGTCGAAGTTTCTCTCGGCGATCTCGCAAAAATTCTTGGAGAAGAACTTAAATTGCCCAATATTCGGCCTAAGGGTCGCAAGCAATTTCATTCCAACTCTGGGATTTACACAGGAATCAGTCGGGTTGGGCCGGAGTCATTGAGACATTTTAAAAGAACATACAAACAAGCCCTAAAACGTTCGATTTCCCAAGGTATTTACGATCCGGAGAATCCCATCGTGGTTCCCGCTCGCGAGGATCGACGCTATCGCGCCTGGAAAATGAAACAACAACCCGAGTCTTCCGCGGTGGTGATTTACATGATGGATGTCAGCGGAAGTATGGGCAAAGAGCAAAAAGAAATTGTTCGCATCGAAGCGTTTTGGATCGATACCTGGTTGCGTAGCCAATACAAGAATCTAGAAGTACGTTACATCGTTCACGACGCCGTCGCTCACGAAGTCGATCAAGATACCTTCTTTCATTTGCGAGAGTCCGGAGGAACCAAAATCAGTTCCGCCTTCGAACTCTGCTTAAAAATGGTCGACGAAAAATTTCCACCCAATGATTGGAATATCTATCCCTTCCATTTTTCCGACGGCGACAATTGGTCGGCGCGGGACACGGATCGTTGCGTTCAATTGTTGCGCGAACAACTCATTCCTAGAGTCAATCTCTTTTGCTATGGGCAAGTCAAATCCGCGTATGGCTCTGGGCAATTCAAAAAAGATCTCGATACAGCCTTTCCCGATTCGGACTCAGTTTTGACTAGTGATATCCCAGACCGCGAAGCGATTGTGAATTCGATTCAATACTTTTTAGGTAAGGGACACTGAGACATGGCCAATCTCACTCTAGAACTGGCGCGCAGCCGTGATGAGATTCGCAAAATAGCAGAAAGCCATGGACTCGATTTTTACGAGACGATTTTTGAACTGGTCGATCACGAAGAACTCAACGAGATCGCCGCATTTGGCGGTTTTCCGACTCGTTATCCCTATTGGCGCTACGGAATGGAGTATGAGCAGTTAGGGAAATCCTATAAATACGGACTCTCCAAAATCTATGAGATGGTGATCAACAACAATCCCGCCTACGCCTATTTAATGAAATCCAACGATCTCGTTTCGCAGAAACTCGTGATGGCACATGTGTACGGTCACGTCGACTTTTTCAAAAATAACTTTTGGTTTTCTCACACCAATCGAAAAATGGTCGACCAGATGGCCAATCACGGCACTCGGATTCGCCGCTATATCGAAGCGTATGGACTCGAGCCAGTTGAAAGTTTTCTTGACACTTGCCTCTCCTTGGACAATTTGATCGATCGCTATTCACCCTATTTTTCTAAAGCCACAGAGCCTTCTGAAGAAAAGAAAGAAGGAGAAAATCGACAAGATGTGCCACGACTGAAGAGCAAGGGTTATATGGATCGATTCATCAATCCTCCTGAGTATTTGGAGGAACAGCGCAAAGCCCAGGTTGTTCAAAAAGAGAAAGACAAAAAATTTCCTCCGGAGCCTGCCAAGGATGTATTGCTTTTCCTTTTGGAGTTTGCACCGCTCGAGCGTTGGGAACGCGACATACTCGATATTGTTCGTTCCGAAGCCTATTACTTCGCTCCGCAAGCCATGAGCAAAATCATGAACGAGGGTTGGGCTACTTTCTGGCACTCGCGCATGATGACGGGCAATATTCTCAAAGATGATGAAGTCATCGATTATGCCGATCACCATTCGGGAACTCTCTTTTCTTCTCCGGGCCGTTTGAATCCCTATAAGCTCGGTGTGGAACTCTGGAGAGATATTGAAGATCGTTGGAACAAGGGAAAGTTCGGTCGCGAGTATGAGCAATGCGATGACGCGGAGATCCGCAATCGCTGGGACACTGGCTTAGGAGAAGGAAGAAAGAAAATTTTCGAAGTCAGGCGAATCTACAACGACATCACGTTTATCGAGGAGTTTGTTACCGAAGAATTTGCCGAAGCTCAGAAACTCTTCGTCTACAAATTCAATCCTAGAACAGGACGGCCCGAAGTGGCTGATCGCAATTGGAAGGTGGTGAAGGATCAGCTACTCGCGAGACTCACGAATTTTGGTCAGCCTTTCATCACGGTCGAAAATGCCAATCACAAAAATCGAGGCGAGCTCTATCTCTCACATCGTTGGGAAGGCACAGATTTGCAATTTGATCACGCCATGGACACTTTGAAGAATCTCTATCGACTCTGGAAGCGACCTGTGCATATCGAAAGCAAGGAAGAGGGCAAAGGCCGTTTGCTTTCCTATGATGGCAAGGAAACTTCTATCAAAGAGATTGGTAACTAGCCCGCTTTTCTCTTTCGCTAAAAACCTTACACTCCTCAATCTGCATGAAACATACGTGGATTTTATTCCTCGCTTTTATGGCGTTGGCCATTCTCTATCTCTTCCCCTTGGGTCGGAAAGATTTATGGGAACCCGATCAGCCTCGTCACGCTTTGATGAGCCAGGAGGTTTTGGATAGGGGCTTTCATCTGTTTCAAACCCATCACGGCCAACATATGCCCGAATATGGGCCAGCCTACTTTTGGCTTTCTGCAGTCTTTTCCATGCCATTTGCAAAGGTCAACGATTGGACTGTGGTTTTGCCAAGCACTTTGAGTGCCTTGGGCATTTTGCTGCTTTTGTATTTCTTTGGAAAAACCTTGGGTGGTGAACGTTTGGGGTTTTTGTCCGCAGCAATACTCGCAAGCACGCCTAATTTTTTCTGGCAGGCACAAACCGCTTTGATTGATATGCCCTTTGCGCTGGGAGTTGGGCTGGCTTTATACGTTTTTTATCGAGGATATGGGCGCGAGCTTTCTTGGAAATGGGATTTAGCCCTTTTCTCTTCTTTGCTTTTTTCTTGGCTAGTGAAAGGTCCCGTTTCCGTAGTTCTCGTTGGCTTGCCAGTCGTTAGCTATCTCTGCGCAAGACAAGACTGGTCTGGACTTTGGTTTTGGGGCAAACGCTTCGCGATTTATACCTTACTTCTCTCCTTGATTTGGTTCGGCGGAGCCTATTTCTTAGTCGGAAAAGATTTCTTCAACGACTTGATTTGGAAACAAACGATAGGGCGATTTGTGAACAGTTCAGCTCACGCCAATCCACCGTATTTTTATCTCGAAAATTTTCCACCTCAGTTCCTCCCGTGGATTTTATTCCTGCCTTTTGCTTGGATTGCAGGAGGAAAAAAATTGCGTGAGGATCCGCGGTTTCTTTTTCCTCTGTGTTGGTTTCTTTCCATTTTTGTTTTCTTCAGTGCAGCCAGTGGAAAACGACGTGACTATTTGTTGCCGCTTTTTGCAGCCACAGCTTTGTTCATTGCGCGTGGGCTCGAAGAATTGCTAATTCTGGCAAAAGAAGCAAAACCGCGACGGATTGCCAAATGGACTGGTGCCGTGTTTTGTCTTCTTTTCGCCGGAATTGCAGGCTTTTCCAAACCGTTACTCGATCTCTACCGCCCAGAATTATCCCAGGCTCTTGGTTGGACTAGTTTTCCCCTAATCCCGATTGCG
>CAZMYG010000069.1:0-14605 GCA_964570465.1 uncultured Planctomycetales bacterium | reverse complement strand
GCTGGTGTTGGGCTTCGGCATTAGTACGCCGGAACACGCACGCAAAATGAACGGCCACTCCCAAACCGTTGTTGCCGACAGCGGCGATTGTGCCGGAGACATGAGTTCCATGTCCGTGTCCATCCATCGGATTGTTATCTGGGAGTTTGATTTGCGCGCAAGCAACTCCATCGAAGAACGCACAAGTAGTGAAATCCCAACCGCGCCGATCGTCGACATATCCGTTGCCGTCATCGTCAATTCCATTTGGATCAGGCCGTTCCCCCGCATTCCACCAAAGATTCGCTGCAATATCGGGATGGTTGTAATCCAGACCGCTATCAACTACGGCAACTACGATTCCTTCTCCTTGCACATCTCCTGCCTGCCAAGCCTCTCTCGCGCGAATTTTCTTCAACCCCCAAAGATCGTCGTAGCCTTGCCCCCAAGAGTTAGAAGAATGGAAAAATGGGTCGTTCGGAAAAAGGATTGGCCCAGATGGGGAACGATCAACTTTCTTTCTTTCTGGAGAGGAACGCTGTTTTGTTGGAGCAAACTGGTAAAGCTCCATCAGGTAATCAGGCTGGGCGTATTCCACAAAAGGGTCGGCTTGTAGCTGTACCGCCGTTTGGCTCGGCTGAGCCTTATCTTCTAATTCCAAGACATAGACTCGCGAGAAGCTCGGAGAGATATTGCGAATCGATCGAATCGGGTGGCGCTGCTTCCAATTTTCCATGGATGACAACGCTCCTAATTGCTCGCGGAATTTGACAATCACTCGCGATGGATGAATCTTGCCAGACGATCCAACGTGTGGAATCTCGATGGGCGACTGCGAAAAAGCTTCGCCCCAAACAAACATAAAGAGAACGATTCCAGCAATTCGAAAATATCTCATTGTTGTCTTCCTGTAAAAAGCAACTTCCTATTTAATTGCTGAATTATGAGTCCTGAACTAGATTCTGCCAATGGCAGGAATCAAAGCGCAAAAAGCGTTCCCCCAAGTTCTGCTTCGACTTGCTTGACAATCTCTCCACTGACGATCGCGCGCTTCACTTTCTCAATATCCGGAGCGAGAAATCGGTCTTCATGAAGTGCTGGAACAAGTTTTCGAACGGCGTGATAGGCGGCCTGTGCTCCTCGACCGGCTTTGAACTTTTTGTCAAACTCTCGCCCCTGAGCCGCACAAAGCAATTCGATGGCGAGAATCGTTTCGACATTTTCCAAAATCGTTCGCGCCTTACGCGCGGCGATTGGACCCATGGAAACATGGTCTTCTTTATTCGCAGAAGTGGGAATCGTGTCAACAGAAGCTGGGTGTGCGTGGATTTTGTTTTCTGAAACCAAGGACGCCGCGACAACTTGGGGAATCATGAATCCAGAATTCAGACCGGAATGGGATACCAAGAACGCAGGCAAACCAGAAAGATCGGGATTCACCATGTTCTCGATACGTCGCTCAGAGATGCTCCCCAAAGTGCATAAAGACAGACCCAAATAATCGAGCGCTACAGAAACCGGTTGTCCGTGAAAATTTCCTCCCGAAAGAATTTCGTTCTGCGCAGCAAAAACGAGCGGGTTATCTGTAACGGCGTGAATCTCGCGCTCTAAGACTTCGCCAACATGCGCCAAAGCATCCTTCACAGCGCCATGAACCTGCGGCATGCAACGTAGCGAATAAGGGTCTTGGACTTTTTCGCAATCAAGATGCGAAGGGATCACCTGGCTGCCAGCGAGACATTTCTTCAAATTCGCTGCGGTTTTTGCATGACCAGGATGAGGACGAATCTTGGCAATACGTGTATCAAAAGGAACTTCGCTCCCCTTGAGAGCCTCAAGGCTCAATGCTCCTGCAATATCAGCTAGTTTCGAAAGCCTTTGAGCTCGTACGAAAACACAAGCACCAATCGCTGTCATCAGCTGAGTGCCGTTGATTAAGGCCAGACCTTCTTTGGCTTCTAGAATTACAGGACGAATTTTCCCCGCGGCCATCGCTTTGGCGCCTGACATCCTTTTCCCGCGAAAGAACGCCTCACCTTCGCCTTGCACAACCATGGCGAGATGTGCCAACGGTGCTAAATCGCCAGACGCGCCTACAGAACCTTGTTCGGGAATTACCGGAATCACTCCGCGCTCGAGCATGGAGATCAAGGTCTCGATCAATTCCACTCGCACTCCGGAAAATCCCTGAGAGAGAGAATGGATTCGCAAAAACAACATCCAGCGTGCTTCGAGCAAAGAAAGAACCGGACCGACTCCAGTTGCATGGGAACGGATTAAATTGCGCTGTAGACGGCGCAAATCTTGACTCGGAATTCGAATCCGAGAAAGTTTTCCAAAGCCCGTCGTCACTCCGTAAACGACTTCGTTATTCCGCACCTTGCTTTCCACAAGTTTCCGCGAGTTTTGAATTCTTTGGCGCAGAGATTTACCTAAGCGAATGCTCAAATTCGGTTGCGAGAGAACAGAAGAGATCGCCGAAAATTCGAATGGTTTCCCATCCAGAGAAAGTGCGGTTGACATTCGGGGGACTATACCTGATTCCCTCTGGCACAGAAGCCCCCCTTCGTGTCCAATGAGTGGCCCTATGAAAATCTTATGTGAAGGCTGCGGTGCGGAAATCAGTAAAGAAAAAGCGATTGTCCGTAAATGGCTAGAAGAGAATATCTATTTTTGCTCGGCTAAATGCGAGGCCGCACATCGCGAGCTACAAGAAGAGGCTCAATCTGAGGAAGAAGAGAAAGAACCCGAATCGCCAGAGTAACAAACATGCCTTTCCAACAAAGAACTGCCATCATTACAGGAGCTTCAGGGAATCTAGGCTCCAAAGTTGCTTATCTATTGGCTCGCCAAGGTACGAAGCTGGTCATTCCTTATATCTCTGATGAGTGGCGACCCGAGGGCTTGCTCGAGTGGATGGCAAATAAAGATATCGATCATTTGGCCTTTCCCGCCGATGTCACCAATCACGATCAAGTGCGAAGCATGATGTTCGAGGCGCAAAATCGATTTGGAACTCTAGATATCTTGGTTAACTGTGTCGGCGGAGTAGGCAAGTGGAATACTGTCGAAGAAACTGAACCCGAAGAATGGGATCGGTTGATGGATATTAATCTCAAATCGGCCTTTGTTTGTTGTCGCGCCGTATTGCCTTGGATGAAAGAGCAGCGACGGGGGCGCATTGTCAATATTGCCGGCCGCCAAGGATTGCGAGCCATGCCAAACACCGCTGCTTATGCCGCTGCGAAGGCCGGGTTGATTCGCTTGACCGAAGTGATCGCCGCAGAAAACAAAAAAACTGATATCACAGCAAATGTTGTCGTTCCTTCGATTATCGATACTCCCGAGAATCGCAAAGCTATGCCGAAGGAAGACCCCAATAAATGGGTGAAACCTGAAGAGCTTGCCAAGGTCATTCTCTTTTTAATTTCCGATGAAGCCCAAGCGATCAACGGCTCCGTGATCGAAGTCCCCGGAAAAATCTAATTTCGTTCATGAAAACCCTCGCCAGTCTATTCTTGCTTTGCGCCTGTTCTTTGCCGATTGTGCGACAGCAAGAACAGAACACAGAATTCGCCATTCGCAAAATCATCGCGGAACAAGAACAGGCATGGAATCGCGGAGATCTACCGGGATTTATGGCTGGTTATCAGAAATCTCCTCAACTGATTTTTGCGGGGGGAAGCAAAATCACCTACGGCTGGCAAGAAACTCTCGATCGTTACCAGAAAAAATACAGCTCCAAAGAAAAAATGGGTTCTCTGCAATTCTCAGAGATACAGATTTTCCCCATCGAAAAGAATGCCGCCGTGGTTCTCGGTCGCTGGCAACTCACAATCGGAGATCAAAAACCGGCCGGCTTATTCACCTTGCTCTTTCGCAAACAGGAAGAAGGATGGCGAATCGTTCTCGATCACAGCTCGAGCGAGTAGAGGAAAAAGAAAAAACTCTCGTCGTTCTCTTGCACGGAGCATTTCGCACACGTCTTTCTTTGCTCTATTTAGAAAGAGCACTGAAAAAAGCGGGCTTTGATGTGTTGAACTTCTCCTATTCATGGCGCAGCCATGACATCGATACCATCACGAATTGGGTAGAAGAAAAATTAGCGCCTCACGCCAATCGTTCCATTTTCTTTGTCACGCATAGTTTCGGTGGAATTGTTGTTCGCAGCTATTTGCACAGATTCAAACCAAAAAATGTTCATCGCGTCGTCATGCTCGCACCGCCCAGCCAAGGCTCTTATGTCGCGCATTACAGTAATGAACATCCGCTGTTGAAAGAGTTGTTCCACAAAATCTACGGACACTCCGCAAAAATGCTCACACCCAAAGCTCTAGAAAAACTTCCTCCGCCTTGCTGCGAGTTTGCCGTCATTACAGGTGGAACAGGCAAGAAGAAAGGCTATGCCCCGTTCCTCCCCGGAGACAACGACGGCGTTGTCTGTGTTGAAGAAAGCAAATTGCCGGGGATGAAAGCCTTCGCCGTGTTGCCACATCGACACACCTTCATCATGAATGGGCGCGAGACGATTCGATTGATTGTAGAGTTTTTTCAAACTGGGAAATTTACAACTTAAAAGCGGCTCGGAAGCTCTCGCGCATCTGTTGCAAAAAATCCTCGTAATCGCCCGAAGCAAAATCGGGATAGGTCCAACGAAGAGGGCTGTATTTCTTAATCTTGCTGTCGTAGAGCAAGGTGGTCTCGGCAAAAATGCCATCACTAAGTGCAATGCGATGGGCGTTGTCCTTAGTTGAAGCGAGAACGAGCTTCGCTTCATTGAGATATCCAGGATCGATGTTGATCTGACGTTTTTTTCCGCCTTGCGAGAGATAACTCTCTTCCAAGCGATTGGAAAAAATCTTGTCTTGAGCCAAAGCTTGCGGATCACGCAATTCTTTAAAACTCAGAAAGCGTCGCGAAAGATTTGTTCCCATTTCCTTCGCGTAATAATCGGTATAGCGAAACGGGTAATCTGCGCTGCGCAAATCGATCGGCCCAAAATGCGAAACAAGCTCGCTTTCTACTTCTTCAAATAGAGACGGCTCCGTCGCAATCATAGCGACAAAACATTTAACCGGCCGAAAGCTTTTGATCTCTCCCATAGGCGCAGGCATTATAGGCCCATTCTTAATTTATGAACTCACGGCGAATTTTTTGGGGACTGGCAATTGGCGCGATTTTAGGGCTGACTGCCAATTTCGCCTTCCATGGGGATGACAGACTAAATTGGGTCGTCCGCAATCTTGCAGAACCTACCGGCAAGATTTTTATCAACATCATCTTCATGGTGGTTCATCCACTAGTCTTCGCTGCGCTCGCCTTGGGAGTAGCCAGTTTTCCTGATTTCAAAAGCCTTGGTCGGATTGGAATGAAGACCTTGCTCTACGCCCTGATTGTCAGCAGCCTTGCTGTAGGTCTGGGTTTATTCGTCGTCAATCTCGTGGAGCCAGGCATTGGCATCAGCCCAGAAACTCGCGCACAACTTCTTTCTCACACTGGCGACGCTCCAAAGCCACCGGATATACCCAAAGAAGGCGGACTCGCAGCTTTCTTGCAATTCTTGCCCAGTCTGATTCCGACTTCGCCTCTCGATTTTCTAAGTAGAAATGGCGTGCTGTTGCTGATGGTCTTTGGATTGTTCTTTGGCGCAGCGATGAGTCGCTGCGAACGAGAAAAAGTGGCGCCGCTTTTCTCTTTTCTCGAAGCGCTGCTCGCAGTGTCGATGAAAATCATTCAATTCGCGATGCAGTTTGCGCCCATTGGGGTGGGTGCGCTGCTTTTTGCATTAGCAGCAAAATTCGGCACAGAGTTACTGAAAACACTCGCGAGCTTCGCAGCCGTTGTACTTTTCTGTCTCGCTTTCCATCAATTTATTACCTACAGCTTGATTCTCAAATTCTGCGCAAAAACGAACCCGATCGAATTCTTCCGTGGCATTAAAGAAGTGATGATCACCGCTTTCGCGACGAGTTCGAGTAATGCAACCTTGCCCACGGCACTTCGCGTTGGCGAAGAAAATCTCAAACTTCCGCCGCAAATCTCTCGCTTCGTTTTGACTGTCGGCGCAACGGGCAATCAGAATGGCACCGCGCTCTATGAAGGCGTGACAATTCTTTTTCTCGCGCAGCTTTATCTAGGACATCACCTGCCGATCGAACAACAAGTCTATGTACTGGGTATGTCGATCTTGGCTGGGATTGGAACTGCGGGAGTTCCCTCGGGATCGATTCCTTTCATTATGGCAATTTGTGCAACGATCGGAGTTCCCCCGGAAGGAGTGGGGATTATTCTCGGACTCGATCGCGTACTCGATATGTGCCGCACGGTGTTGAATGTCTCCGGTGATCTTGTTGCGGCAACTTATATTGCTAAGAGTGAAGAGAGACTAGTCAAACCCTCTGCTTGAGCCGACTCAACAAACCAAACCAAAGATTTAAATCCTCCTGATCCAACAAAGCACGATCGAATTGGGCTGAGAGTCTGGCAAGAATCCGCGCACTGCGATTGTGTTTTGCGGGCGATGCGTAATTGAGTTCCGACAATAGCACCGCGAACTGTTCGAGCAATTTCTCACGATTAGCACGAGAGAGATTAGAAACGGGTTGATTCACTTTCGCGACTCGCACGGATTTCGAGTTCACCGCAATCTCATGACTTGCCAACAACACGGCCTGAGCCAAATTGAAAACGGGCCAAGCGGGAGCCGCGGGAATTTTGATCAAATCCGTGCAAAGTGAAATTTCGGCATCGAGCAGTCCGTGATCTTCACGACCAAAAACCAGCGCGATTCGATTTTTCTGACTCGCTTCCCGCAAAGTGGGAGCGAATTCACGCAAATTTCGAGACGGCGGACCAAAACGTCTGAGCTTGGAAGTAAAGCCGACAATTCGCGAGCTATCCGCAATTGCTGAGCGCAAGTCCGGAAAACGCTTCGCACTTTTCAGCAAATCGCCTGCGTGAACCGCAAGATTTTTAGCTTCTTTGCCTAAGCGAACGCCGCGAACGATTCTCAACTTCGTGAGTCCGCAATTCTTCATCGCCCTCGCCGCCGAACCGACATTGCCTTGATGCTGCGGCTCTACCAAAACAACGACGAAATTCTCAGCCTTCATGTTTTGGATTCGCTCGAATTCGATCTTGTAGAACGAGTACGACACCGCAAACGATAATACTCATTCCAATCCAATCGAAAGTGGAGAAGCGTTCCCCGAGCACAGTCCAACCCAAAAAAGCGGCAACAAGAGGATTCACATAGGCATAGGTGCCCACCTTGGCTGCGGGAGCATGCTTGAGCATGTAGGCATAGCAAGTAAATCCAATACAAGAGCCAAAGATCACGAGATAGATTAGTCCCATTAAAGAATTCGTGGAAACCTGGGAGAAAGTGAAGTTCTCAAATTCCCCGTGCAAAGTGGCTGCGATAAAAAGTGCCGCACAACCAAACAGCATTTGTAATCCCGTAGAAAGTACAGAATCCTCCGGCATCTTAGAGTGCTTGGCGTAAATCGATCCAAGACTCCAGAAAATTGCGGTGAAGAGCAGCACACACTCGGCAATCAATCGCTTTCCACCTTCTCCAAAAAATTGAAATCCGTTTTTCCCTTCTGAACTCAAAAGAAATAGTACTCCAGCAAAACCACAGAAAATGCCGCCGATGCCGAGCCAGCTCATTCTTTCGCCACCCTTCCAGAGCCGTTCAATCAAAACCATCCAAATCGAAACACTGGCGACAAAGAAAGCCGAAAGTCCGCTGGGAACATGTTGTTGCGCCCAAACCAACAAACCGTTTCCACCTAAAAGCAGAAGAATACCGACAATGGCCGTGTTGAGATAAATCCGCGGCTCACGAGGTAGTTTCACCCCACGAAACAAGGCGAAGCCCACAAGAAGCACCCCGGAAACCAAAAAACGAAATGCCGCGAGCAAACCTGGCGGAAAAGTTTCGATCCCGATTCGAATCGCGAGATAGGTCGATCCCCAAATTACATAAACTGCCGCAAACGCGGCGATGATTTTGTTTCTTTCAGACACTAGAATTCGCTTCCATATGAATACAAAGGTCGCAGATTCTATTCGATTTGGCGTGGGAGTCTCGGTCGAATCGGATAGCAAAAAAGCAGTTCAAGAAGCCTGCCAGTCGATAAAAGAGAGTTCGAAGATTTCTCAACCAGAACTGGCCATGCTTTTCCTTACCCAGCATCACGAAGAGCATTTCAAAGAAATACTCGCGACCATACAGAAAGAGATTCAACCTAAATGCTTGCTTGGCTGCACGGCGGGTGGAGTGATTGGCGGAGATCGAGAAATCGAAAACCGCGCAGGGCTTGTGCTTTGGACTGGCCAATTACCCGGAGCCAAGATTCTGCCTTTCCATCTGCGCTTTGATCAGAAAACCGAATCGCTTGAAGGCTGGCCAGAGCCCATGCCAGAACCAGGAGAAAAACCTTCGTTTCTCCTACTACCCGATCCTTTCACGACGCCTGCGGAACTTGTGTTGCAACACATCAATCACTCTTTCCCCGGCGCAGCTCTTTTTGGAGGCATCGCCAGTGGAGCCGTAGCTCCCGGGCAGAATCGCCTGTTTTTCAATTCCGAGATTTACGAGGAAGGCGCGGTTGGAGCGATATTCACTGGAGCAATTGAGATTCGCAACGTGGTTTCTCAAGGCTGTCGTCCCGTTGGAAAACCCTTGGTCGTCACACAGGCGGAGAAAAACATCATTCAGTCTTTAGGCGGAAAGCCTGCGCTCGAAAAACTACAAGAAGTGTTCGCCACTCTCGCTCCCGTTGAACAGCAACTCTTACAACGCGGCATGCATATTGGAATTGTCGTCGACGAACTCAAAGAAAATTTCCGCCGTGGTGATTTCATCGTACGCAATGTAATGGGCGCTGATCCCAAATCCGGAGCCATCGCAATCGGAGACTACATTCGCAAGGGACAAACCGTTCAACTACATGTACGCGACGCCAATTCTGCTCACGAAGACTTGCAACTTTTATTGGAACAAGAAAAAGGTGAAGTGAAAAACACTGCACAAGCTGCGTTACTCTTTTCCTGTAATGGACGAGGCATGCATCTATTTGGCGAACCCAATCACGACATCAAACTCACTCAAGATCTGCTGGGAAAAATCCCTGTCGCTGGATTTTTCGCCGGCGGAGAAATTGGCCCAATTGGCGGGAAAAATTTTCTCCACGGATTCACTGCTTCGATTGCAACCTTCAGCAAAAAAACTGCTAAATAACCGCCTGTTTCTGCACGCGATCGGGGATGTATTTGTCGCGATAGGAAGAATAGAAAAGCCATTCATCCAGGTAGGAGTAGGCACGCAGGAAGGAATAGGCGAAGCACCACAAAGAGAAAAATGGCAAATAAGGCAAAAGCCAAATGTCATCCCGACGTCGATGCGAGAGCGCGATCACAATCCAAAAATTGATGAAATCACAGGCAAAATAAAATAGCCAAGTCGCGATGGTGATTTTCAAAACTAGATTTGGGTGCATGTAAAAGAGCAAGCTGTAATAGGGAATTCGAATAAAAAGCAGCACGACGTCATAGAACACCGTATCGAACACAGCGATTGTCGTTTTCCAATCGTACATACTCGTATCGTAGAGATCGCGATGCTTGCGAATTCGAAAACGAATCGTGGTTTGATCCCAGCGAATGCGCTGGCGAATGAATTGAATCACCTTCACCGGTACATCGGTCATACAAACGGCTTCGGGAACAAACGGAATTCGCCATCCGGCCTTTCTCACCTTCACCGTGACGTCGAAGTCTTCGCCAGGACCCACATCGTTTCCGCCCACATCTTCAATTACATTGCGGCGGAACATACCGAAAGCACCGGAAACGTTGGTGAGCATGTCGAGATTCGCCATGAATCGACGACCCACTCCCACACCGATGTTGTATTCGATGGCCTGCATGCGGGTAGCGAAAGAGGCGTTCACATTGCGCACGAGAATATTCGCCGAGACGGCGCCAACTTTGGGATCGTGAAAAGGAAGCATCGATTGATACACCGAATCCCGATCGAAAGTGGTATCCGCATCACCAACGAGAATGAATTCGCCTCGTGCTAAACGGCAACCGTGATTCACACCGGCCGGCTTTCCCGATCTTTCTGCGTGGCGAACATAGCGAAACTGATATTCCCCCATCAATCGCCGACAAACTTTGTCCATTCCATCCGTGGAGCCGTCGTCAACAATGATGATTTCTTTATTGGAGTAAGTGTTCTCCGCGAGCGAGCGCAAACACTTCTCGATGGAATTCGCTTCGTTGTATCCAGCGATCACAATTGAAACGAGCGGAGGATTAGGGCCACGCAAACGTTTTGCCCATTCGGTATTTTCTATGCTGCGAGGGAAAAACAATTCTTTGAAGAAAACAAAAACGTTGCAGAGCACGAAGCGTGGAAAATCGAGTAGAAGTGCAGGTCCAAAAAAAGTGAGTAGCTCAATCGTCGAAAGCGTCTTCAAAAAAGCGACGGTCTCGTGGATTCGCTCAAATGTCCAAACGAAGGGATTCTCCATGACGGCTACCAGCGCGCCGCGCGTACTTTCACAAGCTGTCCAGGAGAGATTCCCGCCTTCGCCGCTTCTTTCGCATCGATGCTCACACGAGCGACGACAAATTGCTCAAGTCTTTCGTGCATATCGCGATGTGTTTCAGGAATCGCATGAGTAATAGGAGCAATAGAAATGACTGAGCCAGAAATCGGGATTTTAACTGGGGAATTTGCTTTGATTGTCACTGGAGTTCCCGGCTCCATGCGCAGACGATCAGCAGGATCGACATAGCAATCGATCCAGAGATTTCCTTCGTAAATTACCTGCACCAACGGGTCTCCTTCTTGAACGAAATCTCCAGGCAAACGGTGATAATGAGTGACCGTTCCAGGCCGAATCGCATCGACTCGCAAGCTCTGTTCGCGCAATTTCAATTCTTGGAGTTGCGCTTCTTTCTGATCGATCAAAGAAGCATTCTCCTGCTTTTGTTTTGAACCCAATTGCAGAGAGCGTTCGAGCGAAGAACTGAGATTTTCGTAAAGCTGTTTGCTTTCTAAAAGTTTTTGATCTGCCGCGTTGCGATCCGAGCTGGCATTTTGTGCTTCTCGCCAACGCGAATCGAGACTGGCCTGAGTGAGCGCGCCTTCCTCTCTCAATTTCACCGAACGTTCGAAGAATTCTTTAGCCAGATTCTCCCGAGACTGAGCGCTTTCCTGATTTGCTTGTGCAGAAGCCACAGCTGACTTTGCTCCAAGCCATTTAGCACGCAAATCGTCGAGCTCTTCCGCCTCTGAAGAAATGGATAGAGTTTTCAACGATTCAATCTCTGTCTCCAAAGCACTGCGGCGGAGAATTAACTCTTCGCTCTCTGTTTGCAAAATAGCTACCCCCGCCAAAAAATTCTGATGCAAGTCGACATGAAAGGATTTCACAACCGCTGGCTCGCTCGCGCGAATGGTCGTTACGTCACCAATAACAATCCCCTGATACTCGCGGAAGGAGAGAAAAGAGAGAAGCCAATACCCCCCGAAGACAACGATGGCGAGTAAGACCGAGGCTTGTAACACCGGACGTAGCCGCGGTTCTTTCGTCCGCTCAGGACGTTTCTGCACAGACTGAACCGTGAATCCACGTTTGTCTCCTCGGTCGAAGCGTAGCGATTTCATGGATGATCTCCCTGCAATAGGTTTTCAAAATCGCGATAGCCTTGAATGAAAAGCCCGCCGAAGCCTTTCTTGTCTCGGAATGCCGCAGCTGATTTTGTCAGGTGTTGAGCTAAGGACTCAAAATCTGGAAAAGCCTCGCTGGATGGCAAGAAAGACTCCGCACTCACGCCAATTCGAATATCCTTTCCGAACACAGCAGCTTGCCGGAACTCTTCCTGTGCATCAGCCAAGAAACGATCGTAGTCGGTGCGATAATTCATCACGACGATTCCATCAACTTGCTCGAGCAATTTTTCGAGCAGACTGGATTCGCGCAGAGAAAACTTTTCATACCAGCTGGGAATATCTAAGAACACCGGTAAGGCCGATTTACGCGCAAGCACGCAAAGATCTACGAGGCCCTGCGCAAGTTCTGCTTGAAGCTGAGTCCCCTTTTTCCATTCCTGCATGGAATACGGTTCCACATCGAGATGCAGCGCATCGAAACGCTCTTTCGCTTCGCCACCTTCCTGAAAACGTGCGAGATCGGCAAGGATACGTTCGAAATGAGAGCGGTTCTCGACCAACACCCAACTGTTTTCGCTCTGCAAAAACTCGACTTTCATGCCGCGTTCATGTGCGCGAGCGAGGAAACGTCGTAGCTCCGTAGCGGATCTTCCAAACAATCGTCTTTGCTCTTCTTGATTGAGACTGAGCGCGATACCGCCCAAACGCCAACGTTCCGCAACTTCGAAGAATCGATGAAACTGTTCGTCCTCCTCGACAATGCGCGTATCCCAAACCCAAGCGAAAAGTCCTGTTGGCAGTGCCTCGCGAATTGCTGGTTGATCGAAAGCAGGAATTTCTCCTAGAGAAAGTAAGAGTTTGAAATAAGTACCGGTGATTTCAGCGATCGCAGATTCGCGCAACAAATTGGCTTCGAGTCGATTGATTTGCGAATCGAGTCGAGAAAGCAACAAAGGTTTATCCGGAGTTTCTGGCAGATTGTCCGCTTGCAAAGTTGCCACTCGCTCTTGCTCTCGCGCGAGTCGTAATTGTGAATCGTAAAGTCTCAGTTTTTCGTTCTGACTCAACCAATCCTGATAGCGATTGCGTACATCAAAAATCACGGACTGCGATTTGCGATCGAGTTCCGCCAAAGTCCTTTGTTTTTCAGAGAGCAACGCTTCTTTACGTGAACCTGCAATGCTCGACATACCTAGAGGAACACTGAGCGAAAATGCAATGGATGGGCCGCTCTCGAAATCGGAATCGCGATTCCATTGACCAACATAGCCGACACTGATTGCGCTTCTTGGATAAGCAGCAGAAACAGCCTCAGCCTGTTCGCCAAGTACCTCCGCTTTTCGTCGCAATCCTTGGAACTCGGGGCTGCGCAATTGCACACGATCGAGCAAAGCTTCCAACGGCGGCAAAGTTTTCGAAGCAATATCTTCCCAAGGCAAAGAAACTGGCTCGAATTCTTGCAAGTTGGAATCGCCGATTTGGGTACGAATTCCTTCCAGCGCCAGATTCTTCGCTTCGCGATTTCGCTCTCGGCGCAGATTCAATTCCGCCAAATCTCGTTCTGCACTCAAACGATCCGCACGTAAAGATTCACCTTGCTCCTGTCGTGCGCGAAGTTGGCGAATTTTTTCCTGAAGTTTTTCTTCTATTTGCGAGAGCGCCTTGCTCATCGAAAAACTGCGCGCATAGACGAGATAATGCCCCAAAAGATTGGTCAGAATTTCACGCCGACGCGTCTCGACTTCCCCCTGGGCAAACGCCAATTCCGCTTCGACCGTCTTCGCTCCTAATTCGCGCTCTGTGTAACTGCCAAAAACAGGCAAGTTCAAATTTAGATTCAACCGGCGATCTACTCCGGAGAGTTCGCTGCCCACGCTCGTGCTTGGATAATATTCACCTTCAACAGCCAAGTCCCAACCGCGCCAACTCGCCTCATCCTCGCGTTGATTCATCGTATGCCGCAGCGAATAGGCGCGATGTTGATCGGCACGCAAAGCAGGGTTTAATTCCAGGGCGCGATTGATCAATTCAGGAAGAGAAATTTTAGCAGGCGTTGGCGTGCCATTTCCCAAGGCGGTCGCAGCAATCAAAACAAATGCCGCTCTCACGGCTCCTCCCCTTGTGTATTTTCAGGTGGAGGTGGTGGAGCACTCTGCTCAGAAGAAAGCACCAAAGATTCCAGCGTTCGACCGTCCGTATTTCCTTGCTCCAACCAACGGAAATAAGATTCCGTGATTTCGCGAATACGGAATCGCACACCGAATTTTTCTACGGTCTGATTGGCGGCCTGCTCTAAACGTCCAACGACAACGGCAGAATTTTGATTGGGAGTATCGGTGAGCAGAGAGAGATAAAGCCTCTCGCCAAAACGCGCGATGAGATCGCTATTGCGCAAATTCTCTCGCATGATTCGCGCGACATTGCCAACTAGCTGGCGCAGCTTGCGAACCGGAACATTTTTCCCGTCAGGGAAATCGATGACGAGACCGAGAACCGTGACCGGCACGCCGTAGCGTTTGCGCCGTCGCATTTCAATTTTGGAAAACTCCTGGAAAAACTCTGTGGAATAGAGCCCGCCGAGTTCCTGATCGAACATCGCTTCGACTGAACTACTGAGCAACACACCTTCACGTGCGGCGCGCTTCGCCTCTTCGTTGAGATAATAATTATGAACAATGTGTTCACGCAGACCCGCTAGCTTTCCGGTCTTTCCACAAGAGAGACAAATTACGTCATTGGGAGGCTCTGAAAAAACCGCCGGGCAAGCACGGCAGTGATAAAACTCCGTTGGGCGATCGTAGTCGACACCAAGATGTCTGAGCTTCTGTTCACATTTAGGACAAACAAATTCTTCGCCTTTGAGGAAAACACTTTCCGGCGCAACTTCCCCGCAACGGAAATGATGTAACACTTCACCCAATCCAATATTCGGTG
>CAZMYG010000068.1:4502-14646 GCA_964570465.1 uncultured Planctomycetales bacterium | reverse complement strand
AACGCGGCTACCCGCCGCACGAGAGGATCGGCTGGGCCCAGAAGGGTTGAAGCAGCGCCACGAGTCCGAAGAAAGCCGCTGCAAGAAATAGATTGCGCCGACGCTTTCGTTCTACGGGATTCCATTTTCCTGCAAGCGCCTGAATTCTAGGCCCAATCGTCTCTTTCAATCTTTGCTCTCGCCTGCGATCAAGAAGATGCAAAACGAACCAGAGCAAGGGCAGGAATAGCAAAAGCCAAGCGATGTCCGGCCAAAGGAAATAATCGCTGAGCTTCATGGCAGCAGTTCCAAAACCGTCGACTTCAAAAGTCGGCTCGCAAGCAGTAAGAACATCGCAATCGCCAGGAAAGGCAAAAACGCTTCCGAAATGCGGAATCGCGGTTCTTGCAACTCCACTTTTTCTAACTTGTCGATCGCGGCATACACAGCGCTTACGGCCTTCGCATCACGCGCTTCAAAGAACTTTCCCTGAGTTTTTTCGGCGAGCTCACGAACTTGCGTAGTATCTACCTTTATCCAACGGCCGAAGGGATCTCGACTCCCCAGTCCCGCCGCAATCGTATAGACCCGAATCCCCAATTCCTTGCACAAGGTCGCCGCTTGAGCGGGAGTGATTTCCTCCGGTGCGTGAGCGCCGGCGACATTTTCTTCTCCGTCGGTGAGCAGGACGATGACCTTGGATTTCGCAACACTCTTGCGAAGTAACTGCGCCGCGCGGGCGACTGCTGTGCCAATCCCTGTCGCGTCTTCTGGGCTTCGCGGCTCAACCATCGCGATCTCGGAAAGAAATTGTTTTGTCGCAGTTTGATCTAGAGTCAAAGGGCAGCGCAAATCTGGATAACGCGCAAAAGGCAGTAACCCAATGCGATCGCTGAAGCGGCCCGAGATAAATTGCTCCGCAGCAGCTTTGGCCACTTCGAGTCGGGTGCGCTGCGGATCCAAATCTCTCGCCGCCATGGAAGAGGAAACGTCGAGACAGAGCAAGATGTCGATGCCTTCGGTTTGCAAAGGCAACCGGTCTCGATGCACGGGGCGAGCGAGTGCGACGATGACAAGAAGAAGGCCACAAACTTGCAAAATTCCCGGAATGGCCAAGCAACGCATACGCCAGGATCGAGGTAAACCTTCTTTTAAGAATTCCCCCGGAGCAAAATGAATCGCAGCACTCCCCCGCCAACGCCGCCACCAAAGAACGGCAGGAATTAATAGAGCCAGCCACAACATCCATGGGTCGAGAAAATGAAATCCCGTCAGCGATTCGAGCGAGTCGTTCATTGAGTCACTTCTCCCAACAGCCGCAGTTCGTTAGAAGAAATCGGCTTCGCTTCGCGAAGAAATCGTTCCATTGTGCTAAGTAACTTTTCGCGATCGGTTGGACTCGAAGGCTGGCGCGCGAACTTCACCAAGTCGCAGTGATGGAGAAATTCGCGCAGCATCGATTGTTCTACTGTTTGGAGCGCCTGTGATGTTTGGGAGGAATTGAGAAATTCTTCCGTCGTCATTTCTGGCGCACGTACTCCGAAGCTTTCTTCAATGTATTCGCGAATCAAGGAAGTCGCCTCGACATAGTAATCCTGAATCTCTTCCGCACTCTGCGCGCGGCGCTGACGAAGTTTCGCCAGTCTTTCCAGTGCGCGCTGCAGAGGAGGAATTCGCGGGATAGGAGCAACCTGTATTGGCAACTCACGATGACGACGGCTGCGCCAAAACCAAACGAGTAGCGCGCATACAATGAGAATTCCTCCAGCGACGGCACTCCAGAACATCCAAGGAAACGGTTCTGCCAAAAGCTCCCCAGGCAATTCCACACTTCCCGCGCTCTCGCTCGGGAGCGCAGATTTCACTTCGAAATGCAGCTCCTCACTTTTCGCTTCTTTCTCGATGTCGCCACTGCGCGCTTTAAAAACTACCGCCGGCAGAACGATTTCTCCAACTGCAAAGGCATAGCCGCGAAACTCTCGGATTTCTTGGATCTGCGAATCCTTCTCAAGACGATCTAGTTTTTCGAGGCGAAGTTGTAGATTTTCCGCGATGGGATCTTGCCACGGCTCGGGTTGTAGATCCCGACTCCAAACCCGCGTGATCGTGAGAGGAAAGGCCTTACCAAATTCGATTTCTTTCGAAGGCGTGGAAACTCGAATCGCAATCTCTTCATTAGAAATGGCTAAGAGGGAGAAAACGCAGAAGAACGCGCTATGAATCCAAATCACGCTCTCGCCCCACGCAGCTCGCGCATGCGAAAGAATTTTAGAAGAGGCCGGGCAACTGCATCCTTATCCGCCACACGCGGTACAGGAACATCCAAGCAATCGACCTTGCAGCGACGCAATGTCTCTCCAACTTGCGCACGCCACTTGCCCACCCTCTCTTCATAGGCTTCACGTAGTTTTGCGCTAGACCAATCGATAACGCTCTCGATTCCAGTTTCGGGATCCACAAGTCGAGTCAATCCAAACTTTGTCCCAGATAATTCGGGTACGAGCAAACGCACGGCGATCACATCGTGGCGGCGCGCGCAAAGAGCCAGTTCCTTTTCCCAGTCATTCGTTAAGAAATCGGAAACCAAGAAGAGAATCGATCGCCGGCGCAACACTCGCGCCGCAAATTCCAAAGTTGGAGCCAAATTAGTGCCCGTGGTATTGCCTTGTAAAGCCAAACAATCACGTACGATGCGCAGCGTATGTCCGATGCCTTTCTGAGCGGGAATATATTTATCCACGCTTTGTGTAAAACCAATGAAGCCGACCTTGTCGTTGTTCTTAACTGCGGAGAGCGCAAGACAGGCACAGATCCGCGCCGCCATTTGCCTCGCCGACCAAATCCCAAAACCGCCTGTCATCGAAGCGGAGAGATCCAGCAGAAACATCACAGTCCTCTCACGCTCCTCAATATATTTCTTGATATAGGGACGACCCACGCGCGCTGTGACATTCCAGTCCACACTGCGCGGATCATCGCCCTCGACATATTCGCGCACTTCATCAAACTCAATACCCGAACCTTTAAACACCGAGCTGTAACCTCCAGAAATCACATCGGCGACAAGACGATTGCTCTGCACTTCGATGCGGCGGACTTCTTTGAGAAGTTCGGCTAGTTCGGTTTCGCGATTTACTACAGACATGGGGGAATAGGAAACGGAAATCCTTTAGGGCACCGGCACGTTATCGAAAACTTTTTGAATCACTTGAACCGAAGTCAATCCTTCGGCCTCTGCTTCGTAGCTTGTAATCACGCGATGTCTCAAAACATCCATACCAATCGACTTGATATCTTGAGGAGTGACAAAACCTCGACCTTCGAGAAAGGCATGAGCGCGCGCGGCCTGAGTCAGCGCAATCGATGCGCGCGGGGAACCACCATAAGTAATGAGAGGTTTCAATTCTTTGAGACCATAATCTTGCGGATTCCGCGTGGCGAAAACGAGATCGACAATATAGCTGCGCACTTTTTCATCGACATAGATGAGATCGAGCAGCGCGCGCGCTTTGAGGATTTGTTCGAGAGTCGCGACGGCGCGGACCGCAGGCTTATGCCCAGTGCTCGCCATGCGATCGATGATTTTCTTTTCTTCCTCCTTACTCGGATAGCCGACCACGACTTTCAGCATGAATCGATCCACCTGCGCTTCGGGAAGCGCATAGGTCCCTTCTTGTTCGATTGGATTCTGAGTCGCGAGAACCAAGAAAGGTGCGGGCAACTTTCGCGTTTCGCCCGCTAGTGTGATCTGCCGTTCTTGCATCGCTTCAAGCAAAGCCGACTGTACCTTCGCCGGCGCGCGATTGATTTCATCGGCGAGAACGAAGTTCGCAAACACCGGACCCTCGCGCACGCTCCAGTCTCCGGTTTTAGGATTGTAGACCTGAGTTCCCAGCAAATCCGAAGGCAGCAAATCCGGCGTAAATTGAATGCGTCGATACACCCCACCCAACGCCTGCGCCATAGACTGCACCGCTAAGGTCTTCGCTAAACCCGGCACACCTTCGAGCAAAACATGCCCATCGGCCAGTAGCCCAATCAACATCCCTTTGAGCAGCGAGCGCTGCCCCACGATGACGGATTCCACTTCTCTCGTTACATCGCGCAGAAAAGCGCTTTCCTGTTTGATTCGATCGGCAACGGCAATTACGTCGGTCATCGTCGGAAACTCCTGTTCGGGGAAAGCGGAAAATTATAGGGATTGGCGGGGAAAAGTCGCGTATTTCGGAAACGCGTCTCCCGACCGAGGCCGGGAGACGCAGAGTATCCATTTATTGGAAATCAACCGTGAAGGGGTTGGAAACGTATTCCACTGTCGAGAAGTCCTCGCTCATCACCACATAAGCGAGATAGAGCTTATCGGGGAATTGATTGCCGTAATAAAACTGGAAGAACTTCGCCGGCAAAGTCGCCTGCGCATCTTCTGTTTCATTGAGATGGCCAATGAATCCTGGTAAGGCATTGGGATATTGAATGGCGATCTGCAAAAGCACAATCGTCGTAAGATCGATCCCAAACGGGACGACTTCTCCCCCAATGTTGGAAAAACCCGGCGTCTGGCTTCCAAGAAGGATATAGGGTTTTCCAACAAGTTCTCCCTCGCTGGCATGTCCGCAGCTCAATCCAGGAACGGAAATCTCAAACTTCACGTTTTTGGCACCTGCACTCAGCCCGGAAGAAATGCCCATCTGAGCGAGAGGGCCACCGGTTCCATCCACGAGTTCGAGAGCGGCACTCGCGCCACCTTGCAGCCCACGGAAAATCACATAGGAATTCTCTTCAAACGCTTCTAACAACGAGGCTTTGTCCGTGATGACCTCGAGCGCATGATGAAGCTCGACTTCATGAATGTTCTCAAAGTCGGACTCTTCCAGAACGATATTTTCCTCCACTCCATTTGCGTTTCGAACCAAGAAACTATCTCCATCTTCAAACGACAGCACGGCATCGTGATCGAATTCCTTGAAACTCACTCGATGAGCCGGAACTCCGAATGTCGACTGCTGGGTGTGAAACGGAATTTCGGAAATGATATTGGGACCCGCCACAAACGAGAGCCCCTGACAGACGTGATGCGCAAAACTCAGCGCGCCAGCACCGAACAACACGAAAGCAAATACCCAAAGAGGGGTTAAACGACGAAATATAGACTTCATGATTTCTCCTAAAGAGTCAAAGTCAACAAACAAAACAGACACCGACCGGAGTCGGAAAAAGAAATGATGTAAAGCAAAGCCCGAGAGCTTGGCTTTTCTTCCGTGGAAGAGTTTTAGGAGAAGCTGACTTTTGGAGGAGGAGGCTCGGGCGCGGGACGAAAAAGGCTCGAAACTCCGGTTTCAGAGAAAAATTCGCGGCTGTGCAGATACAAACTCGGAATCAGATTCGGAACTGGCAAAGTTACAGGAACTTTTTTCCCATGAACGAAGACTCCACTTTGCTCATGTCCGCCGCAACCGCAAGCAGATCTCATCACGAGTTCGATTTTTGATTTGGGTTTTGCTTCGCAGCAGGAGGACTCTATCGACTCCGAGCAACAGCATTGACTCTCGCTGCAACAATCGGTTCCGGGCCCCGAAGGCGAAACGCGCAATGGCAATCCCAGTAAAAGGGCGCCAATCGCGACCCAAAGGGAGAGCAAGTTCTTTCTGCTTTCCGGTGAAAACACGGCGACATGTTAGGGAGGTTTTTTTGCGTTACAACCTTCGAATTCATATTGCGATGTAGGGGCGCTGGCGCGATTGGGTGCAACTGTGCCAGCGAAATGCAGCCTTAAGAAAATCCTAGATCTTTTCGATGGAATATACTCCATATTTATAATATAAAAATGGAGCATGATCAATCGCATTCTCAACATTCAAGAACGCCTCGGAGAGAAACGGTCCACTTTCCTATTTGGCCCTCGGGGAATTGGAAAAACTTTCTTGGCGAAACTCTTTATCGCAGACCAAGCCCATTCAAAAGCAATCGATCTTTTGAATCTCGACATTTACAGACGCTATCTCACGGAACCCGAACTTTTTCGAAAAGAACTGGAAAAATCAATTCCGGAAAAAGGAACGCTCAGCGTGCTGATCGACGAAGTACAAAAACTTCCAGGGCTTTTAGATGAGGTTCATCATCTTTTGGAAAAACATAAAGGGAAGATTCGCTTCCTGCTTACAGGATCTAGCGCCAGAAAACTCAAACGCGGCGGTGCAAACCTTCTTGCCGGAAGAGCTTGGACCATGAAGCTGCACCCCTTAACTTCCAAAGAAGTGGAGCTCGATCTGCATCGAGCGCTTCGCTTTGGAACCTTGCCTGCGATTTACCTGGAAGATGACGCGCCAGCGCGTTCACTCAAGGCTTATGTGGAAACCTATCTCAAAGAAGAAATCTTTCAGGAGTCCCTGGTGAGACAGAATGAAAATTTCATCCGATTCCTCGACGTCGCGGGGCAATGCAATGGAGAGCCTGCGAATTTTGCTCAAATCGCCAAGGATTGCGGCGTGAGTCCAAAGACGGCACAAGATTATTTCTCCATTCTCATCGACACGATGATTGCCTTTCGGATTGAAGGTTGGTCGTATTCGATTCGCAAACAGTTGCGCCAAGCGCCGAAATTTTATTTATTCGATTGTGGCGTTCTCAATGCAATCCGCGGCGAACTTGATACCGAATTGAAAACGTCGAGCTATCGTTATGGGAAACTTTTCGAAACTTTCCTGATCGGAGAAATGATTCGCCTCAACGATTATGCAGAAACCGATTTTCGCTTCTTCTACTGGAGAACGAACTCCGGAATGGAAGTGGATTGCGTGCTTTCGAAAGGAGCATCGAGCGCTCCGATTGCTATCGAAATCAAATCGCGCCCGGATCCAAAGGAAGGAGATTTCAAAGCCTTGCTCGCCTTTGCTTCTGAAAACCCAAAAGCGAAGCTCTACGGGCTTTGCACAACTCCTAATGCCTATGATTTAGGACCGGTGAAAGTGCTGCCCTGGCAAGATGCGTTGGACAAACTATTTCCGACTCAACGATAGGGTTTCGTTTTTCATCAAATAGTTTTTCACGTAGTCACTAATTGCTTCGCGCAGCGGAGTGACTTTGTCTTTGTAGCCCGCGTCGCGGAGTTTTTTGATTTCGGCCTTGGTGAAATATTGATAATTGGGACGGATCGCTTCGGGCATCTCAATGAATTCAATTTTGGGTGGGCGGCCCATGGCTTCGAAAACGGCGTTGGCAAGCTCGATCCAGGTATGCGCTTCGCCACTACCTATATTAAAGAGCCCGTTCGCCTTGGGATTCGCAGCGAGATGTAAACTCATCTTCACCGCATCCTTGATATAGAGGAAATCCCTCTTCTGTTCGCCGTCTTTGAAATCCGGACGGTAGCTTTTGAATAATCGAATCTTGCCCGTCTCGAGAATTTGTCCGTAGGCCTTATTCACGAGACTGCGCATCTCGCCTTTATGTCCTTCATTCGGCCCAAACACATTGAAGTATTTCAAACCGACGATGGAATCGAGTAGTCCCTGCTGTTTTGCGTAGAGATCGAATTGCTGTTTGGAATCGCCGTAGGGATTAAGCGGACGGAACTTCTCGAGCTGAGTCTCGCGATCGTCCATTCCAGCCGAACCATCACCGTAAGTTGCCGCGGAAGAAGCGTAGACGAAACGGTTTTTTTTCTCCTGCGCCCAGATCGCAAGATCTCTCGTGTATTCGAAATTGTTGCGCGTGAGATACTCGCGATTCATCTCCGTCGTCGACGTACAGGCGCCCATATGCAAGACGAGATCGAATTTACCAAGCGATCCCGCTTTCAGACGCGCCAGTAATTCGCCAGCTTCGACGGTGGATTCAAAACGCAGCGGCTTGAGATTGTTCCACTTCGCGGCCTTCTCCAAAAAATCCGCGACAACGATTCGCTCGCAGCCGCGCCGATTCAGTTCCCAGACGAGCGCGCTTCCGATGAAGCCAGCGCCTCCGGTGACTAGAATCCGGCTGCGAGCGAAATCCATGTCTCTCCTTACCAGCCGAGAATTTTTGCAAACATCAACGGCGCAACAATCGTCGCATCCGACTCGACAATGAATTTCGGCGTGTCGATACCGAGCTTGCCCCAGGTGATTTTTTCATTCGGCACCGCACCTGAGTAAGAACCATAGCTCGTGGTCGAATCGCTGATCTGGCAGAAATAACCCCAGAGTGGAACACTCGTACGCTTCAAATCCTGATGCAACATTGGCACCACGCAAATCGGGAAATCGCCCGCGATACCACCGCCGATTTGATAGAAACCAATCGAGTGTTTCGCACTGGTTTCGGTGTACCACTTCGCCAGTTCCGCCATGTACTCAATGCCGGTACGCACGGTGTGCACGTTTTTCACATCGCCTTCCATGCAATGCGCAGCGTACATATTGCCCAGAGTCGCATCTTCCCAACCCGGCACAATCATCGGCAGATTCTTTTCTGAGGCGGCCATCAACCAACTGTCCTTGGGATCGATTTGATAGAACTTTTTCAATTTGCCGCTGCGAAGAATTTTGTACATGAACTCATGCGGAAAGAATCGTTCGCCTTTTTTGTCCGCCGCTTGCCACTCTTCGAGCACCGCGGTTTCGATACGTCGCATCGCTTCGCCTTCGGGAATACAGGTATCCGTCACGCGATTCATATGTCGGTCGAGCAGGGCTTGCTCATCCTTTGGAGTCAGATCGCGATAGTTCGGCACGCGTTCGTAGTGTTCGTGAGCGACGAGATTAAAAACGTCTTCTTCGAGGTTTGCGCCGGTGCAGCAGATGGCGTGCACTTTATTTTTCCGAATCATCTCGGCAAGCGAAAGCCCCAACTCCGCCGTGCTCATCGCTCCCGCGATGGTCATAAACATCACCCCACCTTTATCCAGATGGCGGATATATCCCTCCGTCGCGTCCTTCATCGCCGCTGCGTTGAAATGTCGGTAGTGATGATCGATGAATTGAGTCACTGGTCCTTTGCTCATTTTGATTCCCTTCGCGTTCTTTCTGATTTTCCGTTTCAAATTCAAACCAAAAAAGCCACCTGAGGAAGCTACGGACCTTTCATGCAGCGCCCGCCATCGACATCCTCAGGTGGCTTTCAAAAAGTCAAATTTTACGGGGAGAAATGCAGGGTGCAAGCTTGGTAATAATGTTTTGGACATTTCCTGCCGCGGCGAAACGGTGCAATGTGTCCCCCTTGAAGAATGCAGACCAATAATTCAAAGACCATTTTGCGCATATCAGCAAAATGGTCGACCTAGGTTCCGGAGCAAAGCGGGAAGTTGGAGACATCGCTCTCACTCGCTACGCCTGTTATTTGATCGCTCAGAATGGCGATCCCTCGAAAGATGCCGTTGCCTTCGCCCAAACCTACTTCGCCGTTCAAACACGTAAACAGGAGATCATCGAACGGCGATTGATTGAAGTGGAGCGACTCAGCGTCCGCAAAAAACTGACTACTTCCGAGAAAGCACTTTCAGGAATCATTTTTGAAAGGTTAGGCGACAACCAAAGTTTCGCGCGAATACGCAGTAAAGGGGATCAAGCACTATTCGGTGGAATGAATACTCAAGAAAGAAAGATCAACTCCAAATACCTGCGAATCGTCCTCTGGCCGATTTCTTACCCACAATCACGATCAAAGCGAAAGACTTTGCAAACGAAATCACCAACTTCAACATCAAGAAAGAAGATCTTCATGCGGAATCGAGCATTGCTACAGAACATGTAAAAAACAATCGTGAAGTGCGTCGATTGCTTGTCGATCGAGGAATCGTTCCGGAAAATCTGCCTCCGGCGGAAGATATCAAAAAAATAGAACGGCGACTTGAATCCGAGCAGAAGAAACTTCCCAAAACGGTTGGATCTCTTGAGCTTTCTTCAGCGAATCACTCCGATGACTTTTCCGATGATGAGCCGAAGTCATCGGAAGGGGAATCGGAGGGGTGAGATTCAAGAGATTTTTGGTCGTGACTTTGCTGGGGGCCGAGACTGCTCAAACAACCACCGGGGGTCGCATGAACAATCCAATACACAATCTCGGGGCGATACAAAGTTTAACGAGTATCTCCAACACGATGGCCTGCCCCAAATCCTCGAGCTGCGAAAGCAATCGGGCCCGCTCGATCGTCCCGGCAAGGAACGTTATTCCCGTTGCGTGAAAAGCG
>CAZMYG010000068.1:0-4402 GCA_964570465.1 uncultured Planctomycetales bacterium | reverse complement strand
GCGATAAGCTTCCGATCCAGCTTCTCTTTCGCGGCCAACCGCTACGCCAACATTGGGTTGCCGCGAGCTATGAAGGGTTTGCGGGCGAGGGCTTTGCACAGACCGTGCAGACTGATGCGCAGGGGAAGGCGAGCCTTTCTTTGGATCACGCAGGCCGTTGGGTTGTGCGCACGATTCAGATGATCCCCGCACCGGAGAAGGATCCGCAGGCGGAGTGGGAGAGTTTTTGGGGGACTTTGGCGTTTTCTGTAGATGCTTTGCAAGTTCGTTAGGCGCTACTATCTTGCGGGTTGGGGTTTTTAACTCTTTTCAACAAAAAATAGTATTGAGATGGGGCTGAATCAAAAAACACCACAACCCTTGAATATTTTTACTGATGAACGAGCACCCGAGCTTTCTCAAAAAGAATTCCTAATTGGAGGAATTGCCATACGGGGTGATGCAGAAACAAAGAGAATAAAACTCGAATTCGAAAGTTGGTTGACCGCAAGGCGCCTCCACGATACTCCTGGCAGAAAATGGCCCGCGGAGTGTTGGAAGGACTTTGCTCAATTTATTATTCGCAACAGAATATTTCCGCTGTGTTCTCTGATTCAGAATCCTATTCACCTAAAGCCTAATGTTGAAAAAGCACTTCCTGAAATCTTGCCGCCTTTTTTAAGAGAGAAGATTGAGAGAAAAGAGCTTCCGCCTATTCAGCCAATACATTGGTTTTGGGTAGTACTTCTTCGCAACACCTTTGTGAATGTAGCTACATCAATGTGTTGGCCAATTGGAAAGACAAACAAGATTACTATCACTCATCATAGATTTAGGATTCCTCCAGAGTTTTTTGAGTTTTTTCAATATCAGATGAGTCTTTGTACGGGTTTGGAAATTGTAAAAACTTGCGAGCGATCATTTCGTCGAAGGAAAGTAAGGCAGGGAAAAATCAAATTGAATCGAATGAAGAGCATCTGCGTTTGGAATCTTGGACCATCCATTTCGAACGATGCGGGAATTAAGAATCCCCTAATAAAAATGGCAGATGCATATTGTTCGTTGATTGCAAAGGTTTTGGAAAGTAAGCCGGATGCTCCTGCCATGGAAGCATTTACGGAATTACTTAAAGAACATAAGAGGTTCGATCAGATGGAAAAGCCCTATTATCTTCTTTACAACGATTCGGATTCAGTGCCTCGTTTGATAAAACAGCTTTCAAAAGCCACTAATGCATAGACATGGAAGTTCCTTATCAAGGTGGGTATAAACTTGCAACATGTCCTTAAGCGCGGGCGAATTACTTAATCGTAGTCGACGGGAACTTCTCGATCTTTCAAATCGTAATCGGCTTCTCTCTATACCAGTTAACACCAAGTCGGCTCGTATCGTCCAAGTTCAGAACGAGCTTAGTGAGCGCGTCTTTCAAGC
This sequence comes from uncultured Planctomycetales bacterium, assembly GCA_964570465.1. Lineage (GTDB taxonomy): Bacteria > Planctomycetota > UBA1135 > UBA1135 > CAZMYG01 > CAZMYG01. The sequence continues at coordinate 2,992 of CAZMYG010000068.1, read as the reverse complement.
CTTAGTTACTGACAAAAAGGCGATGATTTTTTCTCCTGGTCAAGGAGCGAAGGAAAATCCAGCGGATGACAGCGACGATGAAGAAATAGGTTTGGCTCAGCCTGAAGACGAATATGACGACAAATCGGGTCTTCCCAAACGGCACGTCGACTTGAAACTTCAGACGGCATTATCTCCTGAGGGCTTGCAGCGCCGTCTACTGGATCTCTTCCAAGATTCGCAAACTATCGTCGAGGAGCAAGGAGTCAACATCCTATATCTAGCACTCGGCCAATTGAAATGGTTCGAGGCGGAACAGGCTGACACACCGCGATTTGCACCGCTGATTCTCATTCCTGTTGAGCTTCAACGCAAATCAGCTACCGAGCGATTTCAAGTTCGATGGCGAGAGGAAGACATCCAGGGAAATCTCTCACTGGAAGCAAAATTAAAATTGGATTTTGACATCGAACTTCCCGTATTTCCTGAGGAGGAAGAGTTTTCTCTAGATCAGTATTTCAATCAGATCAGTAAAGCTGTAGCGAACGCCAAAACTTGGGAAGTGCTGCCCAACGCTATTACTCTCGGTTTCTTTTCCTTTGCGAAGTTTCTGATGTACCGGGATCTGGATCCTGAAAACTGGCCGGAGCAGGATCGGTTACTGAAGCATCCTTTGGTCACAGGTCTATTGGTGGATGGCTTCCCTCACGGAGAATCTTTGATTCCTGAGGATTCGGATCTGGACGTGCTCATTCCCGCTGCCAAGCTCGATCACGTTGTGGATGCTGATAGTTCTCAAACACTCGCTATAGAAATGGTGCGTCAGGGTCGCAATCTAGTAATTCAAGGCCCGCCGGGTACAGGAAAGAGCCAATCTATTACCAATATCATTGCTTCCGCAGTTCTCGACGGAAAAAAAGTCCTCTTTGTTGCTGAAAAACTTGCTGCGCTTGAAGTTGTCAAACGACGTCTTGAACGGGAAGGGTTAGGTCCGCTCTGTTTGGAGCTGCATAGCAATAAGTCAAAAAAGCGAGCGGTCATCGAAGAGATTGGGAAAGCTTGGGAATTAGGACGACCTAAAGCTTCTGCCCTTGAATCCGTAGTTTCGAAACTGGAGCAGAAGAGAGCTTTGCTCAATCGGCATTCCAAAAGTATTCATGAAAAACTAGATCCAAGTGGGTTGACGCCGTTTCTGATCATGGGACATTTGGCGAGGCTCGGCGACGCGTCTCGAGAAGTGGCAGATATCGTTTTTGAAAAAGCGGAGCTTTGGGCTGCGGAAGATTGTGTTGAAAGAAGGAAACTTATTGGGGAACTTGCCGCTAGAGTTCAGCAGATTGGATTGCCCTCACGACATCCATGGCGAGGAGTTTGTCGGGAAACTATCTTAAACATCGACTTCGATTTGATAGAAAAAGGTATCCGAACGGCGGCAGATAAACTTTCTCAGCTTCGCGATACAGCTTTACGTCTTGCGGCAGAACTTTCACAATCAGTACCCGACAACTTTGTCGAGACTGAAAAACTACGCACAGTTAGTGATTATGTCGCAAAAGCGCCTCCACTGGATAAGAAAGCTCTTTGCAGCGGAGTTTGGAATGCGGGTTTGGAGGGTTTGAAGGATTTGTTATCAGTCGGGCGAAAGTTTTCGTCTGTGATTGCAGAGATTGGATCGAAGGTCCGGGATTCTATTTGGGAAGGCGATTTTTCAAAATCACGAGAGCACATCGCCATTCATGGCAAATCTCTCTTTCGAATTTTTAATCGCGATTATCGGAACTCCATCGCAGCATTTCGAGCAGGGCTGGTTGTTGAACTTCCAAAAACATATACAGATCGCCTTGGTCTCGCGGACCAGATCATTCAGGGGCAACAGACACTACGTGCGATCCGCAATGACACCGCCTTAGGAGAATCGGCTTTCGGCACTTTCTGGAGAGCGGAAAAAACGAATTGGGATCAGCTCGAATCTATATTGGATTGGGTTGCTCGCCAAAAAGAAGCTGGGCTAGACGCAGAGTTCCGGCAGCTATTTGTAGGTGTTCAAGATCAAAATCAGGTTGGACGACTTGTCGAAGAAATCGCTAAACAACTTTTACATACGCGCGGGGTAGTTGAGAAGCTGGCCTCGGAGTTGAGTTTGGATTGGATGAAGGGTTTTGCCACACCAGAAGTTGGCCGGGTGTCGTTCCAAGCTCTTTCTGAAAGATTTACCACTTGGCTGGATCATTTAGAAGATTCCACACGATGGAGCAACTACTTCGTTCGATCTCAGCAAGCGAGAGCGCTTGGAATGGGGGCGTTGGTTGACTGCCTGGAATCAGAAAAAGTGGAGCCCACTAAGCTCATCGATTGCTTTGACCGGATCTATTACAGCCAATTACTGAGGAACCTCGTACGGCAAAAACCTGAATTAGCTCAATTTGATGGAGTCTTGCACAGTAGTCACGTTGGCGAATTCCGGGAATTAGATCAGGACCGATTAGCACTCGCGAAATTTCGCGTGCTTTCCAGACATTACGAAAAAATGCCTGCTGCTTCGGGTATCGGTGCAACAGGTATTGTGAAATCTGAATTGGAGCGAAAAAGAGGTCACCGGGCAGTACGTCGCCTTCTTAAAGATACAGGCTCAGTGATCCAGTCAATCAAACCAGTATTCATGATGAGCCCACTCTCAGTCGCGCAATTCTTGGAGCCAGGTGCGGTTGAATTCGATCTATTGGTTATTGATGAAGCAAGTCAGGTACAGCCCGTTGATGCCTTTGGTGCTATTGCTCGCTGTAAACAAATTGTGGTTGTAGGCGACAGTAAACAACTTCCGCCTACGCGATTCTTTTCGCGTTTGACTACCAACTCCGAGGAGTTAGAAGAGGAAGAAGACTCAACTCAGACAGCGGAAGCAAAAGATATTGAAAGCATTTTAGGGCTTTGTTGCGCGCGCGGTATTCCTGAAACCATGCTGCGATGGCACTACCGCAGCCGTCACCACTCCCTTATCGCAGTTTCGAATCAT
>CAZMYG010000067.1:0-14702 GCA_964570465.1 uncultured Planctomycetales bacterium | reverse complement strand
GAAAAAGAAACCGGCATTCTTGAGTGTGCTATCTATTTTTTTGAGGTGATGGATGAGTCGACAAAGAAAACTTTTTGTACTCGGCTTGATCGGCTTTTTTTTCTGTACGTTTTTATTTGCAAAAGAGTCACAGAAATCTTGGAAAATATATGATGTTTCCTGGTTTTTTAAGAATCTATCGGACTCAGATCCTCAAACGATTTGGGGAAGTCATGTGCTCGGCGAAGAGGATGAAGCAGACCGCGCGGTTCTTTTTCCATTTTTCCAACGCCGAGAAGCCGTTCCTTTACTCCGTCCCAACGAATTGATTGCTTTGCTCAATTCCTCCATCGGACGAGCAAACGTGGACGCTGACGAAATTTTAGATGTGCAAGGAGGGAAGCTTTTTGTTTTTGGGAAAGGCGCAACACATAAACGCGTAGAGGAATTGCTCGGTGATTTCGAGCAAACCTTGCGCCCTTTTGAAATCCGTTTATTTACAGAAGCGATTCAAGCGCCCTTGGGGAGCCTTCCCGAAAAATTAAAATTGTCAGCCGGAGAGCTTGCCTCTCTTCGCAAAGAAAAAGGAAAGAGTTTGAAAACTCTTTGGCAAACTCAAGGAAGTACTTTTTCTGGCTACACCTTTATCGCTTCTCAACGCGAGCACTGGGATCTTGTTCCTGGCTATGAAGTGGATGTCGCAACCAAAGCAAAAGGAGTACGGCCCAAACTGGCGCGAGCCATTGGAGGCCCCTCGATTGCAATTCGCCCTTATTGGAAACCTGGCAGTAATCAAATCTATCTTACGGCTTGTCTCGACTGGGCAGAGCTACTCGAAAAGAAACCCTTCGCGACGAAATCTCCGGATTTTGGAGAGATTCAAATTCCACAAATTCAGCTTAGAAACGTTTGCTCGAGCACAACCCTATTTGATGGAGAAAGCTGGTTGATTCAAACACAAGATTCGCAGAGCACTTATGCCTGGCTCATTCGCGCGGAGAACGAGCCTTCCAATCCAGGAAATCGAAAAATGCTGCCCGCCGTCGATACTCGGTATTTTCAAGATCGATCTGGAAAACTTTTGCCGCAACTCGAATGGAATCTCAAAAATGCAGACTCTGCGGATTTTTTCACCCTCAGCGAAGAAGGTTTGATCCCGGACTTTCTCAATGTGCTGTTCCGTACCGTGAGCGGAAACAAAGAGAACCCAGATCAACGTCCAGAACAAATTCTTCCGACTTATCAGCGAGTTTTAGGCTCGATTTATCTACTATCGAGCGCTCCAGAGAACTCCCCCACGCTCCGTGATTCCCTACTCAGCTTACAAGAACTCTATCCGCCGAGTTTTTCGATCAAAATGGAAATTCGTCCTGTCGAAAACACCGGGACAGCAAGTCAAAGCTGGAAAGCCTTAGCGAGTGCGCACTGGAATCGCTGTTTTGGTTTTCTCGTGGGGAAAGAAAGTTATTACATCAGTGGCTATGAAACCCAGATCGCACAAGAATCGGTGATTGCAGCACCAAGAGTGGAAACACTTTTTTCCGGTTTAATTCTACGGGCCAAACCGGTTTCTTATTCAGCTGAAGGGATTCGCATCGAGTATGATTTGAAAAACCAAGCGCTGCTATCTTTGGAATTGCATCCCAGCGCTTTGTCTCAATCGGGAGATTTTCAACAGGCAAAGACTTCGAAGACAACGCTAAAGGGAAACGCGGATTTGAGCTGGGACAAGCCGACTTGGTTAGGGGATTTGGGGAGCCTAAGCTCTCAAAATCCGGAACAAAAGTACGCGATTTATTTGACTCTTTTGCAAGATCGTAAATGAGATTAGGGCTTTCACAATCACTGCGACTCGAGCAACGACTGGTTCAATCGCCACAGATGATCCAGGCGATGCAAATCTTACAACTGCCGACTCTCGATCTCGCCTCACGTATCGAAAAAGAACTGGAAGAAAATCCTTTTTTAGAAATGAATGAGCCCCCGCCTTCCACGGGCTCTGAATCAAACAATGACAGCGCAGGCCCAACTAGCTCCGCAGAAGCTTCCGTTCTCAACACTCTCGATCAGCTCGAAAAACAATCTCGCGACTCTCAATCCTTCCGTCGCAAGCGAAACGATTCGGAAGCCTCAGAGCGCCAATACGAGGCCCTGCAGAATGCCCCCGAAAAACGCAATGAGCTGCGTGAAAGTTTGCTCGCACAATTGCATTTACTCGATCTCAGCGAACACGAACGGGAAATTGGAGAGTACCTCATCTACTCTTTGGATTCGCGAGGTTATTTGATCGATCCCCCTGAAGCTTTGGCCTCTTCTATGGGAACACAATATAAAACGGAAGAAGTGCAGGCCATGATCGAAAAGTTGCGTGAAATTGGTCCGCCCGGAATTGCCGCCAGGGATTTACAAGAATGCCTTTTGCTGCAGATCAATCGCATTTCGGATGCTCATCCACTGGCTCGGTCCTTAGTCGAAAAACATCTTGGAGATATTGAATCCAATCGGATGCCTAAAATAGCCAAGGACCTTGGTCGCTCCATTTCCGAGATCAAAGCCGCAATTGAGTTTTTGAGGACTCTGGATCCACGGCCCGGAGGCGATCTGTCCGACGAACACAATGCAATGATTCGCCCCGATGTTGTCGTGGAAGAAATCGACGGAAAATGGGAATTGCGCTTCGAGCGCGGAGCTTTGCCCGAGTTACAAATCTCCCCTACCTATCGCCAGATGTTGGCCCAAGTTAAAAAAGATCCCAAAATTTTTGAGTTTTTGAAGAAGAGAATTGAGTCCGCAAAGTTTTTCATCGATGCCATTCATCAAAGACAGTCCACCATTGAATTGATTTGCCGCGAAATTGTGCGCCGACAAAAGGATTTTTTTCACAAGGGTGTAGAAGGGCTTAAACCATTGAGAATGCAAGAAGTCGCCGATACTGTCGGCGTTCATATCTCCACGGTAAGCCGGGCAATTTCGGGAAAATATATCCAAACTCCACAAGGCATTTTTGAGCTGAAGTTTTTTTTCACGGGCGGAACTCTCAATCAAAGTGGTGAAGTCGAATCACAAACGGCAATCAAAGAGAAAATTGCAGAGATTGTTGCTCATGAAGATCGTCGACATCCTCTTTCCGATGATGAAATCGCAAAAATCCTGCATGAAAAAAATGGCTTGCCCATTGCAAGACGCACGGTAACGAAGTATCGCAAAGCACTCAAAATCCCTCCGTCAAATTTGCGCCGTCAATATTAGCTCTGTATATTGGCCGCCTTCGAAATTTTCAAAATCCTATTCAGTGGAGAGTTTTCGTGGTTAAAGCGACAGATATCAAGAAAGGAATGGTCATTCGTCACGAGGGCAACCTCTATGTTGTGACCGATTATCAACACATTACTCCAGGCAATTGGAGAGCCATTCATCAGGTGAAGATGAAAAACATCAAAGGCGGTAATCAGCTCAATTTGCGATTAGGCACTGGAGATACACTCGAAGATGTTTTCCTAGACAAAGCCGAGTGCCAGTACCTCTATCGAGAAGGCATGTCGGGTTATGTCTTTATGAACAATGAAAACTATGAGCAATTCACCTTGTCTGCAGAAGTGATCGGAGAAGCCATGCGATTCATCACGGAAAATGGCATCGCGACCATTACGTTCCTGGAAGGTTCTCCTATTGCGGTTGATTTGCCTTCTTCTGTGGTTTTGAAAGTTGCAGAAGCTGAAGAAGCAGTAAAAGGGAACTCAGTCACTAATTTGCAAAAAATGGCCAAGCTCGAGACGGGTTATGAACTCAAGGTTCCCTTGCATGTGAAGATCGGAGATTCGGTGAAAGTTTCAACGGAAACCGGCGAGTTCTTGGGACGATCCAACGAATAGTCTTGCAAGTATGAAACGGGCCGTCTTCTTAGATCGCGACGGAACGATTGTCGAAGATTTGGATTTCCTCACGGATTTGGCCCAGCTCCGACTACTCCCTCATGCGGCCAAAGCGATTCGTTCTTGGAATGAAGCGGGCTATCTCGTTGTTGTGATCACAAATCAATCCGGCGTTGCTCGGGGTTTCCTTTCAGAAAAAACCTTACAAGCCATGCATAGCGAACTGTCTTCGATGCTTGCAGCACAGGGCGCGCATATCGACGCTTATTACTATTGTCCACATCACCCGCAGATTGGTTCGCCTGATTACCGCATGGATTGCGCCTGTCGCAAACCCAAACCAGGGATGTTTCTACAAGCAGCTCAAGAACATTCCATTTCACTAGAACAGTCTTTTGCGATTGGTGACTCTCTACGCGATGCACAGGCTGCTCAACAAGCTGGAGTAAAACCCATTTTGGTTAAAACAGGCCCTCATTCCGAAGAAGCTGCCAGCGAAAATCCAAAGCTGTTTTGTCACATCGCAAACAACCTTCAAGAAGCTGCAGAATTCATCTCACCCCAAAAGCAATCCCCTTAGAAGCCTTGTATTTCCTGGGTTGAAACGTAACATAGTCAAAGCGGATCGGGCGAAAGAAGCGACAGAAAAAGCGGAGCATCAGCTCATCACTTCTTGATTTGGGGAGAGAAAGGGACCCCTTTGGGGCCACGAAAACGGATTGTTCTGATTGCCAAGGAAAATGCGCAAGCTTTGCTCGCGCTTTTAAACGGCCTGGCAGAAAAACCGGAGATACAAGAAGCTCCGGATGTCCTTTCTCTGCTCACAGAATTTTCCACTCTTCCTTGTGATGTCTTGTTCTTAGATGCGGATTTACTGGAAGAATCTGAACTGGGATTGATCGCGCGTTTTCTGAAAGATCGAAATCAGTGTAGGCTCTTGGTGGCCTTCTCTTCCAAGGGTGCAGAAATTGCCCGCAAACTGCGCAATCTTGGTGCCTGGCCGCTCTGGAAACCCTATTTACTGGCTGAGCTGCACGAAAACTTGTCCTCCTTACTTAGCAGTACAAAGACTTTCGAAAAAGTTTCTGCAGAAGTTCTCTATGCAAATCTGAGCCGAGGACTTTCAGATGAATTGAACAATTCTCTCGCTGCAGTTTCTGGTTATCTCCAACTTCTCGAATTGGATTTGCAGAAAAAAGATGACGAGGAAATGGGAGAAAAACTCTCCGCTGTCCGCGAAGGAGTTGAGCGAATCGCAGACACTGTGGATCGACTTCGCTTTGTTTCCGGACAGAAAAAGTTGCGGAAATTGCCTTTAGACTTTGCGGAACTGTTTCAGCAAATACTCAAAAAGATGAATCCCCAGACGGAGCGCCCCCGTTTTCAAATTGAAACAGAGATCGCAAATTGGTCGATGGTTGGAGATAGCGAGCAATTGTCACTGGCACTCGAATCTGTTCTGAGTTTTGCCGTATCTCTGCTCAACAAGAAGGAACTCGTACATATATATAAGGAGAATCAAAGTCCTGCCAAAAAGTCCGCTTTGACCATCCATTTCCATTGTCCGCAATTCAAAGCAGAGTGGCTCGCACAACTGTTTGAACCCTATGCACTGGACACTCACCAAATCCCCGTTGGACTGAACCTTGCTTTTGCCCGAGGCATTGTCCGAGCGCATGGTGGTGAAATTTTTGCCAGCATTCCCAGCGCGGGCTATCTTCAGATCCATCTCTCTTTGTCCAATTCTTAAGCGCAACTCTAAAACGTCCTACAGTTTGACGTTCAAAAAATTCGATAGGGTTTTGTCTCAAAAATAAAACGTATTGAGGCAAAACATGAACAAGCATGCAACAGAATCTGGACAGCTCGATACTACGCTACAGGGCAAAATTCTCCTCGTTGATGAAGATCCTCAAATCACTCACGACTTAGCGGAAGTGCTGCGTCGCGAGGGGCTCAATGTGGAATGTGTGAGCTCTGGTAGTGAGGGGTTGAAATTACTTTCCGAGGAAGAGTTCGATTTGCTGCTCGCGGATTTGAATCTTCCAGATATTGGCGGACTCGATCTACTCAAGGCCACAAAACAAAAAGAGCCCTCGCCCACCACGATTCTCTTTACCGGCTTAGGGACTGAAGCGAGTGCTGCGGCGGCCTTGCGTGAAGGGGCTTTTGAATTTTTCCTCAAACCCTTTGTCGACGAACAAATGGTTTTGGCAATTCGCCGCGCTTTAGAACAAAGGCAAATGCTGCGCGAGAATGTTGCCTTAAGGCAGCAACTTGAAGGTCAATTCCGTTTTCATGAGGTGATCGGTCACGATCATCGAATGCAAAAAATTTTCCAGACCTGCCAAACCGTCGCGGAAACCAAGGCGACTGTATTGATTCAGGGAGAGAGTGGAACAGGAAAAACTCTGATTGCTCGAGCGATTCATCATTTTTCTCCACGAAAGAATGGACCTTTTGTTGAAGTGAATTGTGGAGGCTTACCGGAAACGCTATTGGAGTCTGAACTCTTTGGAAGTGTCAAAGGTGCCTATACCGGCTCTGTGGCAGATAAGCCTGGAAAATTTGAATCCGCGAGTGGCGGTACTATTTTCCTCGATGAAATCGCAACAGCTTCGCCAGCCCTCCAGGTGAAATTGCTTCGTGTGGTCCAAGATCGTTGTTTTGAACGAGTTGGCGATACAAAAACTAGAACCTGCGATGTGAGAATTGTTCTAGCGACAAATCGTGATTTAGCTGCCGAAGTGAAAGCTGGACGATTTCGCGAAGATCTTTTCTATCGAGTCAATGTGGTCACCGTGGAATTACCACCGCTGCGAGATCGAATTTCGGATATTCCTCTGTTGGCAGAGAGTTTTCTAGAAGAACTCGCCAAAGAAAATCACCGCAAAATCAAAGGCTTTTCTAGAGAAGCGCTTGAGCTATTGCTTGCCTATTCTTGGCCAGGCAATGTGCGTGAATTACAAAATGCCATTGAACGCGCAGTCGTTCTCTGTCGCAGTCCGCGAATAGGCATTGATGATCTTCCACCTCATCTACGCCTTCAGCCTCGTACTAATCCAGGCAAATTAGCGGGAGCCGTATTACCTTTGAAAGTCGCCCTAGAAGCCCCAGAAAAACAAATCATTGAAGCGGCTTTGGTTTATTTTAAAGGGAATCGAAATCAAACGGCGACGGCTCTCGATATCAATCGAACAACTTTATTCAACAAGATGCGCAAATACGGTTTGCTTGAAGCTTAGAAGATCTAGCTCGTTACTGAGTTTGGTACCATTCAATCGTTCGACGCAATCCTTCTTCGAATTGAACTGAGGGTTTGAAACGGAGATATTTCTTTGCCTTCTTGATCTCGGCAACCGAGTGTCTCACATCTCCCACTCGAGCAGGGCCATAACGCGGCTTGATTCGATAATCGAGCAGGCGAGCGAGAGTAAAAAAGAGATCATTGATCGAAATTCGATTTCCTAGAGCCAAATTAATCACTTCGCCTGGGAGAATTTTATGTTTCGCGGCAAGTAAATTGCCGGCAACCACGTTTTCTATATAGGTAAAGTCACGTGTTTGTTCTCCGTCTCCGTTAATCGTGACTGGCTTGCCATCGAGCATATTGCGAATGAAAAGAGCAATCACCCCGGAATAGGGAGAACTTGCGTCTTGGCGAGGGCCAAAGACATTGAAATAACGCAGCACTACCGTAGGCAAATCATAGGAAGTGGCAAAGCTTTGAAAGAGCAATTCTCCAGAAGCCTTACTCGCGGCATAGGGAGACATGGGTCGCATCGGCAAGGATTCATGAGCGGGCAAAACTTTATTAGCTCCATAAGCAGAAGAAGATCCCGCATAAATCACTTTCTTCACCTTGGCATCTTTTGCAGCAATCAGCAAATGCAAGGTGCCCAAAGTATTGCTCTGATGAGTACCGAAAGGATCCTCTAAAGAACGACTCACCGAAGGCAAGGCCGCCTCATGGAAAACAGTATGAACCCCTTTCATCGCGTGGCGAACTTCTTTCAGGTCCCGCAAATCTCCTTCGTGAATCTGCGCGCCTTTCAATGCTTTGAGATTCTCTCGTTTTCCCGTCGAAAGATTGTCAAACACTCGCACTCGATCTCCTCGTTTAAGCAAAGTCGATGCGATATGAGAACCAATAAATCCCGCCCCACCCGTTACTAAATAAAGAGATTTCATAGTTTTCTAATTCGCCCTAATTCTTCAAGGCCTTTGGTCGCATTGCGAGTATCTATCACGAGTGGACAATTTTTGACGAGCATTCGATAGTCGATGGTCTTGTGATCCGTTGCAATGATTGCCGCATCAAAACTTTTTAGACTCTTTTCATCCCAGTTTTTCAAAGCCGGCACTTTCCAAGCATCCACCGAAATTTCGTTTACATAAGGATCGTAATAGGAAAGTTCCGCGCCGTTTTCGTGCAGCATTTTGGCAATATCGAGAGAAGGCGACTCCCGCACATCTCCGACATTTTTCTTGTAGGCCATTCCAACGATCAAAATTCGACTGCCGTGAATCGGTTTTTTCATTTCGTTGAGAGCCTGTGCCGTTTTATTCACAACATGCTCTGGCATAAATCGATTGATATCGTCGGCCAATTCAATGAAACGAACCTTGTAATCCAAAGTCCTCAATTTCCAGGCGAGATAATGAGGATCGATGGGAATACAATGTCCACCCAATCCAGGTCCCGGGAAAAAGGGCATAAAACCGAACGGTTTGGTCGCTGCTGCCTCAATGACTTCCCAAACATTCACATGCAGCTTGTCGCAGACCAAAGCGATTTCGTTCACGAGCCCAATATTGACAGCCCGGAAAGTGTTCTCGAGCAATTTCACTAATTCAGCGGCTTCGGCAGAAGATACGGAAACTACTTTTTCTACGGCCGCCGCATACAAAAGAGTGGCTAGTTCAGTGCAGCGTTTACTGAGTCCGCCAACCACCTTCGGAGTATTATGAATTCCAAATTTTGTGTTGCCCGGATCCACTCGCTCTGGAGAAAAGGCGATGAACAAATTCTCTCCGAGTTTTAATCCGTTCTTTTCCAGTTTGGGTAAAAGAATTTCCCGTGTTGTTCCTGGATAAGTTGTGCTTTCCAGCACAATCAACTTGCCAGGTCCCATTCGTTTTTCAATTTGATCAACGGCAGCAACGATATAGGAAATATCCGGGTCACGAGTTTTCCGTAATGGAGTGGGCACGCAGATCGAAACGGCATCGAGTTCTCTCAGTAAATCAAAGTCCGTTGTGGGCAGGAATTTCTTCGCCGAAACTAATTTTGAAAGCACACTCGAAGCAATATCGGGAATATCACTTTCCCCTTTTACTAGGCGCTGTACTCGCTTTTTGTCGATATCAAAACCAACTACCGAGTAACCCGCTTGCGCAAAGGCAACGGAGAGAGGCAAACCAACATAACCGAGCCCAACCACTCCCACACGAGCCTGCTTGCTCTGTAATTTCTTTTTCAGGACCTCAAAGTCATTCGTCTTAGATGTGTTTTTCATTCTACGGTGACACTCTTGGCGAGGTTTCTAGGTTTGTCGATATCGCAACCACGAGCGAGGGCAACGTAATAAGCAAACAGTTGGAGTGGGACCACGCTAGTCATCGGAGTCAAATCTTCTGCCGTCTCGGGCAAAGCGAAAAATCGTGAGGCTTCTTTGCGCAAGGATTTGTCATTGGGATCACCTAAGACAATCAATTGTCCCCCACGTGCTTTGACCTCTTGCATATTGCTACGCATCTTGTCGTAAACAGCGCCTGGAGGAGCAATGGCAACTACAGGCAATTCCGGCTCAATCAAAGCAATAGGCCCGTGTTTCATTTCACCGGCGGGATAACCTTCCGCATGGAGATAAGAAATCTCTTTGAGCTTCAGAGCTCCTTCTAAGGCGATCGGATAATGCAAACCACGTCCCAAAAACAAAAATCCTTTTGCGTTGGAAAAATCTTTTGCCGCCTGCTCAATGATCTTGACTTGATCGTTTTGTAACAGCTGTTCAAGTCGACTGCGCAACACACGTAACTCGCGAATTCTCTTTTGACCTTCAGCGCGATCGAGACTGCCGCGCGCTCGACCCAAGCGAATCGAGAGCATATACAAAGCCACGAGCTGAGCTAAGAAAGCCTTGGTTGAAGCGACTCCAATTTCGGGGCCTGCATGAGTGAGGAGAACGCTTTCAACTTCTCTTGAAAGTGAAGCCCCCATTACATTGCAAATCCCCAGAGTTTTTGCGCCACGTCTTCCGGCTTCTTTGACAGCTCCAATCGTGTCCGCCGTTTCTCCAGATTGAGAAACCGCGATCGCCAATACTCTCGAATCGACAATCGGATCTCGATAGCGATATTCCGAGGCAAAATCAACTTCTACGGGAATTCGGGCAAGCTTCTCAAGCCAGAACTTCGCTACTAAACAAGCATGCAAGGCCGTACCGCAGGCGAGTAATTGGATTTTTTGAAAATTGCGAATCTCTGAACTGCTCAGAGAAAAATCTTCAAACTCCACATCTCCCTGTTCTTCATGCAGACGATCGAAGGCGGTCCGAGCCAACACTTCGGGCTGCTCAAAAATCTCTTTAATCATGAAATGTGGATAGCCACGTTTCTCCGCCTCTTCTGAAGTCCAATGGATTAGCACTTCTTCGCGTTTGACCTCTTTGAGATCCTTCACGGCATAGATATGGATTTTTCCCGCGAGAATTTCCGCTAATTCGCCGTCGTGTAAATACAACGCGCGATTGGTATAGGGCAAGAATGCTGGTACATCAGAACCAATGAAACCTGCATCTTCAGAGATACCCAAGACAATTGGCGATTCTTTTCTGGCAACAACCAAGCGATCGGGAAAAGAGCGATGCAAAACAACAAGTGCATAGGCGCCGCGCGCACGACGTACAGCTTGTGTTACCGCATAGCCCAGATCAGAGATTTTCTCGTTTTCTTTCCCTTTAGCTTGTTTGACCGTCTCTTCAATCAAATGCGCAAACACTTCAGAATCGGTTTCTGAAACAAAACGATGTCCTTTTTGAAGCAGCTCTTCTTTGATCTCTAGATAGTTCTCAAGAATTCCATTGTGAATCACAACGAGATTCGAATCACAGCCATGATGTGGATGTGCATTGCGATCGGAAGGTGCTCCGTGAGTCGCCCAACGAGTGTGCCCTAAACCAATTGAGCTTTCGGGCAATTGACTTTCTTTGGCGAGGGCTTTTTCGAGATTGTCGAGGCGGCCGAGTTTTTTCTCCATCAAGATGCGATCAGAACCGGCGATTGCAATTCCCGCAGAGTCATAGCCTCGATATTCCATGCGCCGCAGACCGGAAAGCAGGATTTCCTTGACATCTCCCTTCTTGCGCACGCAACCAATGATTCCACACATGTTTTATGGATTTGAAAAATAATGCTCGATGAATCCTGTGTCCACTTCGCCACTGTGAAAATTCGAGTGGGATAAAATTCTTTGCTGCAGAGGAATGGTCGTGCGAATCCCTTCGACGACGAATTCGTCGAGCGCGCGCTTCGCTATGTTGATCGCTTCTCGACGAGTATTTCCCCAAACAATCAGCTTCGCGATCATCGAATCGTAATGAGGCGGCACTTCATAGCCAGCATAAGCATGCGAATCGATGCGAACTCCTTTTCCTCCCGGCAAGGAAAAAGTCGTGATTTTGCCGGGGCTTGGTTGAAAGTTTTTCTCAGGATCCTCAGCGTTAATACGGCATTCAATCGCATGCCCACGGAACACAATATCTGATTGTTTCCAGCCGAGTTTTTCGCCCGAAGCGATTCGGATTTGCTCCTTAATCAAATCGAGTCCGGTCACGCTTTCCGTCACAGGGTGTTCGACCTGAATTCGCGCATTGACCTCGATGAAATAAAAGTTTCCCGACTGATCGAGTAAGAACTCAACAGTGCCTGCATTGTGATAGTGCGCGGCTTTTGCAATCGCTAAGGCGGCGTTGCCCATTCGTTCACGCAGCTCAGGACTCAAGGCAGGAGAAGGGGATTCTTCAACTAACTTTTGATTTCTTCTTTGCAGAGAACAATCGCGTTCTCCGAGATGAATCAAATTTCCATGTCGATCCCCCAGAATCTGAAATTCCACATGTCGCGGGCGTTCAATGAACTTTTCCAAATATACCGAATCGTTCTTAAAAGCCGCGAGTGCTTCCGAACGCGCTCCGTGATAACCGTTGATCAAGGAAGCGTCGTTATGGGCGACTCTCATTCCTCTTCCACCCCCACCTGCTGCGGCTTTGAGAATGACTGGATAGCCCATTTTGATAGCGAGCTTTAGCGCATGGTCTTCCGATTCCACGGGACCATCACTGCCGGGCACAATCGGAACGCCTGCTTTCTTAGCAATCGCCTTGGCTTGGATTTTGTCGCCTAATGCCGCGATAGTTTCCGGTTCTGGACCAATGAATTTGATATTGCAGGATCGGCAAACTTCGGCAAAACGTGCATTCTCAGAAAGAAATCCGTAGCCAGGATGAATCGCCTCGACATCGGAAATCTCCGCAGCAGAAACAATGCGAGGAATATCGAGATAAGAATCCTTCGAGGGACCAGGACCGATACAAATGGTTTCGTTCGCTAAGCGGAGATACAGGGCATTTCGATCCGCTTGGGAATAGACCGCAACGGTTTCAATTCCCAGTTCACGACAAGCCCGAAGAACGCGCAGGGCGATTTCTCCCCGATTGGCAATGAGAATTCGACGGAACATTTATTTAGAAGCGTCCTTAATGAGTCTTGATTCGGAAAAGAGTTTGTCCAAATTCGACTGCTTCCCCGTTTTTAGCAAGCACTTCGACAATCTCGCCTGCGACCTCGGCTTTGATTTCGTTCATTACCTTCATCGCCTCGATGATGCAGAGAACGCTGTCCACTTTCACTCGGCTGCCTTGATTGACAAAGGGCTCGGCTTCAGGCGAAGAAGAACGATAGAAAGTCCCAACCATCGGAGAATGGAAATCAACCACTCCCTCTTCTTGAGGGGCGCGGCCCGCAGGAGCGAGTGCGCCACTAGAAGATGCAGGTTTTTGTGGCACCCAGCCTTCAGTAAAAACGG
This sequence comes from uncultured Planctomycetales bacterium, assembly GCA_964570465.1. Classification (GTDB taxonomy): domain Bacteria; phylum Planctomycetota; class UBA1135; order UBA1135; family CAZMYG01; genus CAZMYG01. Next base: position 1,763 of record CAZMYG010000067.1, on the reverse strand, counting down.
GAGCCGCGGCAATCCCAGGCTTAGGAGCTGAACTCCGTTTCTTCAGCCGGATTTTCTTCCCTTCCTCTTCAATTTCCAACTCTTCGAGCTTCCCCAGCTCCATCTCTCGAATCAATTTGCGAATTTCTTTGATATCCACTGTTTTATTTTTTGATTGAGAATACCGTTTCGGCGATTTGAACCGCGTTTAATGCTGCCCCTTTTAGCAGCTGATCGCCTACACACCAAAAGGAAAGTCCAGAATCAAAAATGGCTGACGGTCGGCAGCGACCCACATAGACATCGTCCTGGTTTTCTACCAACAGAGGATGTGGGTATTTGCTTTGATTTGGCTCGTCTACAACTTGAAGGCCCGGGAACTGAGACCAGAGCTTCCAAGCTTCTTCTGGACTAATTTTTCTTTCGAATTCCACACTCACGGCTTCTGAATGACAGCGGCGAACCGGCACACGCACGCAGGTGACATCCATCTTGATTTCTGAGTCTTCTAAAATTTTGCGCGTTTCTTCAAGCACTTTGCGCTCTTCCTTGGTTCCCGCATCGGCTTCGAATTGATCGACTTGGGGAATTACATTCATCGCGAGTGGATGAGGAAACGCTTCGGCCGGAATCTTTTCTCCAGCTAAAGCGGCTCTTAATCCCAGATGCAATTCTTCCAAACCCTTGGCACCTTTTCCTGAGGCCGCCTGATAAGTGGCTACGCTCAAGCGTTTCGCGCGGGCTTTACGATGCAAAGGTGCTAGCGGCATCAAGAGAATCGCCGTTGTGCAATTGGGATTGGCAATGAGTCCCTGATGCTCTTTGGCGCGGTTTCCATTGATCTCCGGCACAATCAGCGGAACTTTTGGATCCATGCGATAGGCACTAGAGTTGTCGATGACGAGACTTCCTTGTTTTGCCAGATTCCAACCATGTCTCTTGGTAAAGTCCGAACCGGCACTGAGAAAAACAATTTCCTCTTCTTTGAGGGCCTTCTCATCAAAAGCCTCCAAGGCAATAGACTCTCCAGCAAAAGTAAATTTCTTCCCCACGGATTTTGGCGAAGCAAATAAACGCAAACGGGAAATCGGAAATTTTCGTTTTTCTAGCACAGAGAGAAATTCCTGCCCTACTGCACCGGTTGCACCGACTATCGAAACTCGATAACTCATGTTGTCACTCTTGAATGTTCTTTGAAGAAATACTTGCCACTTTTCCCGCCGGATTTTTCCAGAAGCTGAATCCGCTCGATCAGAATGCCCTTATCCAAAGCCTTGCACATGTCATAAACCGTCAACGCAGCAACGCTCGCCCCAGTCAAAGCTTCCATTTCGACCCCAGTTTTGGCACTGGTTTGGGCTTCGCAAAAAATGGCTAGACGATCTGATCCAGCGTTTTCAAATTCGATCTTTACATGATCCAAGGTCAAAGGATGACAAAGAGGAATCAATTCCCAGGTCTTTTTTGCCGCTTGAATGCCTGCAATTCGAGCGGGCTCGAAAATCCCACCCTTAGGACCGTTCCCCTGCTCCACTTTTTTCCAAACTCCTTTGGGAAAAACTACTAACGCGCGCGCTTTTGCGTGGCGAATCGTATTGGTTTTTTCAGAAACGTTGACCATACGACTTTCCCCGCGAGCGCTCAGATGCGTCAGTGAGTTTTTTTGCTTTGTGGGCATCCTTATCAAGATATAGGAAGAAGAAAGGTTGAAACAGGGCCTTCTTGCCCTACTATCCGCAAAAGGTTTGTCGCAAAAAGCCCGAAAAATAGGGCACAGTAAAGGC
>CAZMYG010000066.1:0-14845 GCA_964570465.1 uncultured Planctomycetales bacterium | reverse complement strand
AGCTCGCGAGAAATCTCTCGATAGAAACGATTTTCATCCTCGATGGCTTTTGGGCTCCAATCGCGGAGCAGGCTATTCATTGAGGAGAGTTCTTCTGAATAACCCTCACCACCGAGATAAGTGCAAACAACAGGATTCCTTTTGAGAAACTCGACAAAATAGCGTTCTCGGATAGTCTGGAACCTATTCGACTTCGGAGATTCCGGAGCAGTGACGCAGGAAACAAAAATAAGAAAACTCAAAAACAGGATGGAAGAATTTAAGATCTTCATGGAAAATCCTCTTGGTGTTCTGTGGTTAAGATTCCGTTTGAGGACAACGAGTTTAAGCGATGCCTGATCCGAAACAACTTCCACATCTCCTGAAACTGCTCGAAGACGAGTCGCCGTTTGTTCAGAAAACCGTTCTTCGCGAACTCGCCACTTTTGGCTCTTCATTAAAATCCGAGCTTGAGCAATTACCCGAACCACCAAGTCCTGCGCAAAAACTCGCTTTGCAGCGCATTCTCGAAGAGGATTCCCGTGCGTGGTTGAAGTTTCACTGGCTCGGCTGGAAGAAACTTCCCACCGAAATCGAAAAATTAGAGGGCGCACATGCCTTGATTTGCGGATTTCAAGATGGGATGCATCGCGGGGACACCTTAAAAACACGACTGGATCGATTGGCAGAAGAATTTCGCTCCCACGGATTCAAATTTGAACCCTTCGCATTGATCGAATTTCTTTTCCGACTTAAAGGAATTCAAGGCGCCCGCGGAGATTACTACAACGCAAAGAACAGCAATCTCATTCACGCCATACAAAGCAAGCGCGGCATTCCTATTACTCTTGTCCATCTCTTCATGCTGGTAGGACATCGCTTAGGAATGGAAATACAGGGCTGCAATTTTCCCGGGCATTTCTTAGCCCGATGCTATGTCGAGAATCGAATGTATTTGATCGACTGCTACGAAGGAGGACGCGTCGTCGACATGGCTGCTTTTGCCGATGTTGACTTCGATACGATTCCTGATCTTCAAACCGTCATGGAAGGCAAACCGTCGACGGAAACAATGGTGACACGAGTTTTGCGCAATCTCCTGCGCGCCTACGAAGAGCGAGCAGAATATGCCAACGCGACACTCATGGAAGAATTACTCGAGCAACAACATGAACGAACAAGCTGAAAAACTCCCTCGTTTACAAGTTCCAGCCATGGATGAAATCCTGGGCCAAAGTTTCAAAGTTCTCGACGACGGATTCGTCCGCGTTGTCGATTACATGGGTTCGGATGAATCGATTGTGCAGGCCGCGCGCGTTTCCTATGGCAAGGGGACAAAGAAAGTACACGAAGATCGCGGACTCATTCGCTATCTCATGCGCCATCATCACAGCACTCCCTTTGAAATGTGCGAGATCAAGCTACATTTGCGAGTTCCTATGGATTGCTGGAGACAGTGGATTAGACATCGAACTGCCAATGTCAACGAATACAGCACGCGATATTCCGTTGCGATTGATGCCGCGCAGAAAACTCCACCCACACAGTGGAGATCTCAATCTTCTGGAAATCGTCAGGGAAGTGAAGGCTTTCTCCCCGCGGAGATTGGGAAAAAACTCTCTGAAAAAGAAGCCGAATTGCTCGACACCACGCGTCGCTATTATGAAGAGAGATTGGAATTAGGCGTCGCGCGGGAACAGGCTCGCAAAGATTTACCTCTTTCCACCTACACCGAAGCCTATTGGAAAGTGGATTTGCACAATCTCCTCCACTTCCTAGCTCTTCGTATGGATGATCATGCGCAATTAGAAATCCGCGAATACTCCAAGCTGATTGGCCAGCAAATTGTCAATCGCTGGTGCCCTCATACTTGGGAAGCGTTTCTCGACTACCGAGTCAACTCCATGCATCTCACGCGTCCCGAAATCGAATTGCTCCAACAAATTCATTCCGGCAAAACCGAACTCGCACGAAAACTCGCTTTGGAATGGGGTTGGACTGCGAGCGGTCCTGAAGGAATGAAAACACATCGCGAACGCGCTGAGTTTGAAACCAAACTGGAAAAGTTAAACCTGCCAAAGCCTTGGTAATTCTCAAATCTCAAATTTGAAGTACCAAATTGGTACCTCAAGATATCTCAGCTACATAGTCAGAAATGCCGATGCAAATCGGTCATGGAATGGTTCCAAGCAAAAGCCCATAAACTGATCGAAGACAGTCGCAAATGGTGCGCGGGAAGGTGTTGGTGGATACGAATTCCTGTAATGGTCTACGTGACTTACATCTTCTACCACTATCTATTCGTCCCAGATTATTTTGGCTGGCTCGACATTTTCAATTTTCTTTTGCATGAGCTCGGCCATTTTGTTTTCCAACCATTCGGAACATTTCTCACCATCGCCGGAGGAAGTCTTTTCCAATGCATTGTTCCCATTTTGAGTATTTGGAATTTTCATCACCAAAAAAATTACTTCGGGATGTCTCTTTCTTTTGCCTGGTTAGGTAGCAATCTTTTTTACGTCGCGAAATACATTGCCGATGCTCGCGCGATGCAACTTCCTTTAACAGCACCTGGAATTGGTTGGATGCCTACGGGCACACCTGAACTTCACGACTGGCATCGCCTTCTCAGCCAAATGGGCTTACTCAAAGCCGATCAAATTTTGGCCTTCTTCGTTAGCTGCGGAGGATTTGCTGCAATGGTGTTTTGCCTCGCGACTTGTGGATGGATGCTCTATCAAATGTATCGCCAATCTGACTCTCCTTTCGCCCTAGACTAGAAAAAAGAATAAATCTTTGATCTGGCCACACAGTTCAGCGCCGGGTTATCTTGCCTCGATTTTTCATAGGAAAAAATCCTTCAAAGGAACATGGAACACCCTCAAGAGTTTTTGAAAAACCTGGCCGTCGTGCTCTGCGTGGCAGCAGTGACGACGATTGTTTTTCAGAAGCTTAAACAACCGGTAGTTCTGGGCTATTTGCTCGCGGGACTCATTATCGGCCCACACATCCCGATCCCACTCGTCGCCGACCCTGAAATCATCCACACTCTTTCTGAACTCGGCGTGATTCTGCTGATGTTCTATCTCGGCATCGAGTTCGACCTCGGGAAGCTCTTCAAAACAACCTCCACCGCGGGAATCATCACTCTTATTCAATGCAGCTTTATGATCTGGGCTGGATTCGTCACCGGACAGGCTTTTGGCTGGGGTTCGACAGAAAGTTTTTTCCTGGGCGCGCTAATTTCAATTTCGAGTACTACCATCATTCTCAAAGCCTTCGAAGAAAAAGGAGTCGGTGGAAAACTTTCAGAGATCGTCATCAGTATTCTGATCTTCGAAGATCTCGTCGCGATTTTGTTACTCGCTGTGTTGACGACTCTCTCTACTGGGAATCAGCCCTCCGCTTCGGATCTACTGACAACCGCAGCGAAACTCGCTGGATTTCTTGGCGGAGTGATGTTGATCGGCGGTATGGTCATCCCTCCGCTGATGCGCTCCGTCGTGAAACTCAATCGTTCAGAAACAACGTTGATTACCTGCATCGGAATTTGTTTTGCCGTCGCCTTGCTCGCTTTGAAATTGGGTTACTCCACCGCGCTCGGCGCATTTCTCGCAGGCTCTCTCATCTCCCGAGCGAAAGTTGAAAAGGAAGTCGCGCCGTTGATTCTGCCCGTGCGCGATATGTTCGCAGCGATTTTCTTTGTGGCGATTGGCATGACCATCGATCCCTCCACCATCGCCTATTACTGGCAAGAAATCTGCATCATCACCGTGGTTGTCGTTCTTGGAAAAATCGCGAGCGTTGCCTTGGGCGGCTTTCTCACGGGACAGGGAACAAAACTGGCCGTGCAATCCGGGATGAGCCTCGCGCAAATCGGCGAATTCTCTTTCATCATCGCGAGCTTAGCCGCCCCTCTGGGTCCGACGGGAAATTCTCTGCTCCCACTTGCAGTCGCTGTTTCCGCGATCACCACCTTATTAACGCCCTGGATGATTCAAGGCTCCGATCGCGCTGCCGCTTGGGTCGACGCGCGACTCCCCAAACCGATTCAAACCTTCAGCTGTCTTTACACCTCTTGGTTGGAGCGAGTGCGTCAGGAGCCCACTCCCGATTCCACAGGCAATCAAATCCGGCGCTGGGTGCAATTTCTCATCGTCGATGTGTTGGCGCTTTGTGGAGTGATTATCTTTTTCTCTTTGTACATGCCGCGATGGAATGGTTTTTTCCACGAGAAATTAGGATTGAGTCTCACGACGGCAAAAGTGTTGGCCATGCTCTCGACAGTTGTCATCGCCGCGCCTTTTGTATTGGGAATTTTGCGTTGCGCGAAATCTCTTGGCTTTGCTCTCGCCTTGCGTGCCTTGCCAGACACGAATAACGGAACAAGAGTCGATTTAGCCGCCGCGCCGCGAAAGAGTTTTATCGTCACCTTGCAGTTGGGCTTGCTGCTACTCGTATCGATTCCACTTCTCGCAGTCACCGCACCTTTCGTGCCTGTATTACCTGGCCCATTACTCGTTTTTCTCTTCTTCACCTTAATGGCTTTGATTTTCTGGCGCCGCGCTTTGAGTCTTCAGGGACATGTGCGCGCCGGAGCGCAAATCCTCGTCGAAGCGTTGTCTTCGAAAAAACGCGACGAAGCGAGGAAATCTGATGAAGAAGCCATCGCCATGGTAGAGACCTTGCTTCCTGGAATGGGAACTCTTTATCCGGTTCGCATCGAATCGAGAAGTTACGGCGCGGGAAAAAGCTTAGGCGAACTCAATTTGCGAGGTCTTACCGGATCGAGCGTACTCGCCATCGCTCGAGGCAATAGCAATGTGCTGATTCCTCAGGGTAGCGATGTACTGCAAAGCGGCGATGTATTAGCGCTAACTGGCACTACGGAAGCGAATGAGTCCGCGAAGCGAATGCTTCAAGATGGCGAAGCCCCTAAATAATTAATCGAGAGGGGATGTGAAGGGGGGGGCAGCTAAGAGCCTATCCGGAAAACCACACCCAGAGACTAAATGCAATATCCTAAAAACGTCAAAAAATCACTTCGGAGACATAAAAGCCGGCCTTCCTAACCGGCTGAAAAAAAGACAATTAGGAAAAAATCAACAAATTATGTGTGCCATCAGCAAAAAATCGTGTCCCCAAACTGCCATATCTGCGTTCTGAGGGGAAAGCGCAATGGATGGTCCCTGCGCACAACGAATCAAGGGATGGTGAGATGGAAAAGACGCGAACTCAGGAAAGCCCAACTGCTGGCGGTTATCGCCTGGGTACGCGTCTGGGACTTGGCAAACACGGCGCTGTATTCCAAGCCCGCAAAGTTGAAGGCGGCGAAAAAGTCGTCATTCGATTTCTTCCACTAAAAGGCCGCGCGCTGGAATCCGCACGCAATGCGGCTTTTTCTCGAATGAAGATTCGCCAGCCAGGAGTGATTGCACTCAACGAAGTCGGTATCGATCATCGATCGAGACTGTTCTTCGTGCAGCCCTATTTTGTAGGTGTGTCTCTTGACCGTATTTTGAATTTCCTGCGCCGCCATAAAGCTCCATTGGATGGACGGCGATTTTTGCACGCGATTCGTGCTCATTTGGACGAATCGGAACGCGGACTAGGTGATTCTGGATTTTGGGAACGCGACTATGCCTCGATTGCTGCAGATCTCTGCTCTCAAATCGCCAAGTCTCTTGACCATATTCATCGATTAGGAACGGTTCACGGGAATCTGAATCTCTCGAATGTTTTCATCACTCCATTCGGACGCGCTCTGCTCTTTAACTTCTCCCTGGAACCCAAACTCCCATCCGCTCGCATGGATGTAGTGAATACGGGCCGACTCTTGCGTTCGTTTTATTCGCTAACGGCTCACCAGATCCCAACCGAACTTGACTATATCGCCTTCGCAGCAACCGCGAGTAATGACGCGGATCGCTATCACGGCGCGCTGGCGCTGGCACGCGATCTCGATCGATTCTTGCGCAAAGAACAAATTGCCGCGAAACAACCCACGACCTTGGTACGTGTTGTGCGATTGCTGCGCCGTCGACCCTCTCGTGCTGCAGCCGCATTCTTCATTTTCAGTCTGTTCGCCAGCGGGGCCGTACTCGCCTGGGATTTGATCTCTCAGAACCGAAATCGAGCAAATAGCGCCAAAACAAATGCAGTGCTTTCCTCTATCCCATCCTCTATCAAAACCCCAAACAGGCCTCTCGGGCTCTCTTTTCCCGAGGGGCCTTCTTCTCTCTCCACATCTTCTGTTTCTAGCCCTAAATAAATCCTAATCTCCAATCTCTTGCGCCTTCCTCTTGGAAAGGGCAAATTAGTACCCTTTCCCTAACTGAAAATAGATCTGGAGAATCCCATGACCGAAACGCGAACGAAACTCGTCGACTATCGAACCGAAGGCGCCGTTGCCATTCTCGAAATGAATGATCCGCCGGCGAACAATTACACCCATGAAATGATGCGCGATCTCGACGAGTGCATACTTCAAGCGCGATTCGATGAGAATATCCAAGTGATTGTGCTGCGCGGTACGGGGGAAAAGTTTTTCTCCTCTGGCGCCAATATCAAAATGCTTGCGTCGGTCAATCCGGTGTTCAAATACTATTTCTGCTTACACGCCAACGAAACGCTCTCGCGTCTCGAACAAACTCCAAAGCTCGTCATCGCGGCACTGAACGGACACTGTGTCGGAGGCGGACTCGAAATCGCCATGGCAGCGGATTTGCGAATTGCACGCAAAGGCGGCGGAAAAATTGGTCTTCCCGAAATCAATCTCGGCGTGCTCCCAGGAACTGGGGGAACGCAGAGACTCGCTCGCATGATTGGTAAGAGCAAAGCGATTGAATTGATGGTGACAGGACAGCTTTTCGAATTCGAAAAAGCGCAGGAGTTAGGTTTGATTAATCAAACAATCGAAGCCAAGACAGATGTCGAATTCACACAGAAGATTGTCGAGTTCGCCAAGCAATTCACCACTCCAAATAAAGCTTCAATGGCCGTTGGACATATCAAGCGATCCGTTCAAACGGGAACCGAAGTTCCTCTGGAATACGGCCTTGCCATCGAACGCGAATTGCAGGCAAAACTGTTTGCTTCTGCTGATGCGAAAGAAGGCTTGAACGCTTACGTCAACAAACGACCCGCGAAATTCCAGGCCAAATAGAAAGGGATCGAGATGATCCGTTACGAACTAAAAAACGGCGTCGCAGTTCTGCATTTAGAAGCAGCTCCTCTGAATATCTTGGGGATCGAGATGCTGGACATGCTCAATCGCATGCTCGATGAAATCTCCGCGGATCCCAAAGTTCAGGTTGTTTTACTGAGATCTTCCATTGCCAAAGTGTTCTCTGCGGGCGCAGCGGTGGGAGATCATATGCCCGACAAGGTGAATAAAATGCTGACTGCATTTCACCGAGTCGTGCGAACTTTAGATCGCTGGAATCGGGTCTCCGTAGCCGAAGTGGATGGCATTTGCTTAGGCGGCGGCGCAGAACTGGCCTTTGCTTGCGATCTAGTCGTGGCTTCAGAACGAACGGAATTCGGTTTTCCAGAAATTGATCTTGGATGTTTTCCCCCAGTCGCCGCTGCTTCTTTAGCAAATCGCATTGGCTGGCATTTCGCAGCGGACTATGTGCTCACGGGAAGACGATTTAAAGCGAACGAAGCTATGCAGCGAGGCTTGGTCAATCGCGTTGTCGCGGAAGCAGATCTGGGTAAAGCTGCGTGGGATTATGCAGAAGCGCTGACGCAAAAAAGCGCCGCCGTGTTGCGACTCACTCGCCGCGCATTGCGAGAGTCTAGAGAAGTTCCTTTCGCTCAGGCACTCTGGGCCTGCGAAGAAATGTTCCGCGAACAATTGATTCGCAGCGAGGACTACAACGAAGGCTTGCAAGCTTTCTTAGAAAAGCGCCCCGCTCGCTGGAGTGGCCGATAACTTCCAAGGAGTACTAAAAATATGAAAGCCGTTCGCATCCACGAACACGGCGATCTAGAGGTTTTGCGGATTGAAGACATTGCAATCCCAACACCGGGCCCAGAAGAAGTTCGCATACAAGTCAAAGCCGCCGGTCTCAATCATCTCGATACTTGGGTGCGACGCGGGGTTCCAGGACACAAATATCCACTTCCAATTACACCTGGCTGTGATGGCGCTGGAATTGTCGAAGAACTAGGCGGCGCAGTCTCTGGATTGAAAAAGGGCGATCGAGTGCTGCTAGCTCCGGGATTGAGTTGCGGTCGCTGTGTTTCTTGTGCTTCCGGACAAGATCAACTTTGCCGTTATTACGGAATTTTGGGCGAAACACGAGATGGCTGCTGCGCAGAATTTGTTGTGGTCAACGCGAAGCAAGCTTTGCCGATTCCGAGCAATCTTTCTTTCGAAGACGCTGCGGCCATTCCTCTGGTTTTTCTTACGGCCTGGCACATGCTCGTCGAGCGGGCGAAAGTTCGTCCTGGAGAAACTGTGTTGATTCATGCGGCGGGCTCTGGTGTCTCCTCCGCAGCAATTCAAATCGCAAAACTCTGGGGGACGCGCGTAATCGCCACGGCGAGTTCTGCAGAAAAATGTGAAAAGGCAAAAAAATTAGGCGCCGACGAAGCGATTGACTATCAAAGACAAGACTTCTACGAAGAGGTTCGCAAACTTACTGGCAAACGAGGCGTAGATGTCGCGATCGACCATGTTGGAGAAACAACCCTAGAAAAAAGTGTTCGCTGCTTAGTGAAAGGCGGACGTCTTGTGACCTGTGGCACGACTTCTGGCTTTGAAATCAAACTCGATTTCCGGCATGTGTTTTTTAAATCGCTTTCGATTTTGGGCTCCACGATGGGATCCCGTGGCGAGTTGCATGAAATCCTGAGCCACGTCGCCAGCGGAAAATTGCGCCCGGTAGTCGATTCGGTTTTCCCTCTCGAAAAGATTCAACAAGCACATGCGCGTATAGGCGAACGCGCTGTATTTGGAAAAGTCATCGTGACTTTGTGATTCATGGAGAAGTTTCTCAAGACTCTCGCAGACAAACTCGGGCGATGGTTAGAAGTGACCACCGCAGAATCCGACATCATCGTTTCGACTCGCATCCGCTTGGCGAGAAATGTCACAGGCTTTCCTTTTGTTTCAAAACTTCAAAATGAAAAAGCGGCGGAGCTCGAGGGCTTTCTCAAAACTCACATTTTCCAATCAGCTATGGCGCCAGAGTTGAGCTACTTTCCGCTGACCGAGGTATCAGGAATTGGCCGGCAAATTTTTCTCGAACGCCATCTCATCAGCCGCGAGCTCGCAAACAGTAAGCTCCCTCGCGGCGTCGCATTTAACTCCCAAGAAACCGTCTCCATCATGGTGAATGAGGAAGATCATCTTCGACTTCAAGTCATTGGCGCCGGATTTCAGCTCGACTCGCTATGGAATGAAATGCGCCGCGTAGATCGATGCCTAGAAGCAAAGCTGGATTACGCGTACTCCAACGATTTCGGCTATCTCACTGCTTGCCCCACCAATGTTGGTACTGGGATGCGCGTTTCGATTATGGTTCATTTGCCTGCACTTGCGATGACGGAGAAAGAACTCAAGCGAGTTTTCAACGCTGCCTCGAAAACGAATCTCGCCGTACGAGGATTGCACGGAGAAGGAACCAAAGGGATTGGGGATTTTTACCAAATTTCCAATCAGATCACTTTGGGACGAAACGAAGATCAGATTCTTGAGGATCTCCGCCAAATCACTCCGCAAATTATCGAGTTTGAAAGGAAAGTGCGCGCGACTCTTTTCGAAGAAAAACGCCACGCACTGGAAGATCGCATTCATCGCTCGTTTGCGCTGCTACAAAGCGCTCGCTCCATGAGTTCCGATGAAGCGATTAGTTATCTTTCGTTAGTGCGCCTGGGCATACATCTAGGAGTGTTAGATAAAATCAGTTCGCCTACGATTCAGAAATTGCTAATTCAATCGCAGCCTGGGCATCTTCAAGCGAGACTGGGAAAAGAAGTCAAAGCGGAGACTCGTGATATTGAACGTGCGAAGTTACTCCGTGCAGCGCTGTCGTAGAATGGCACCGACTACCAACTACGAACCCGTAATGTAATGCGTCATTTCCTGGATCTCGTGATCCTTCTCCGCGAGATCGACCTGCATCAATTCGCGCAAGGAGATCGTTCCGAGTAGTTTCCCGTCTTTCACGACTGGCAAATGCCGGCACTTGGCTTGCTGCATTTTGCGAAGACAGGTTTGTGGAGAATCGCTGGGATGAGCACTGATCACCTCGCGAGTCATCACCTCGATGAGCTTGACTTGATCGGGATTTTTTCCAACAGCGACGACTCGTGACATCAAATCGCGCTCGGAAAAAATTCCAACGAGATGTGCACCTTCGAGAACTGGCACGGCGCCGATTTTTTTCTCCGTCATGAAGCGGGCGACTTCGCGCACACTCCAATCCGTTTTCCCAAAAAGCGCCGCTCTATGCACTACGAGTTCACCAATTTGTTGCATGGAGTCCTCCTAGCCTCTACTCAGCACTACCGGACAATGCGAAATACTATAGACAGGCAATTAGCGAATTAAAGTGACTTCTTGCCCGTGTATGACCCGAACCGCCTGCAAGAGATCGTCGGCCACGAAATCGGGCTCAACATAATACTCGCGGTCCTGTCCCGCCGCGCCCGTTCGCACGAGCATGGTTTGCATCTCCGCTCTTTGCGCCGCCAAGATCTCTCGAGTGCGATCGCCTACAAACCAACTCGCTCGCAAATCGAGTTCATGTTCTTGTTGGGGCAATTTAAACAGTCCTACATTGGGATAGCAAAACACGGACTCGCGTCGGTATTTTCCTTCTCCTTGTGGGTGATAGAAACTGGTGTAAAAACCGTCCACGGTAATGTGATTTCGTTTGAGAATTCGCAGCAAGCGTTGAGTCAATTTTTCGTAGGCTCGCTGAGAATACACCCCAAACGCTACCGGGTCGGCATGATCGACAAAAAACACCTGAAACCGCTCGTGATCGACAGACTTCAGGGCAGTGATCACTTTGTTCTCTATGACCAACTCGTTGGGCTTGCCCGTGATTCCTTTACCGAATTCACGATGGATGACTCCGCCTCGATCAATAAAAATAGCTTTCTTAGTTGCCATGATCCGTCTCCTTATGCTTTGAGCCTAAACTACAGACTCGGACGGATTGGCTTATCGGCGTTCTCGAGAAAAATCCTTGAGAACTATTTCTTGGTCGCCTTCTTCAATTCGGACTTGAGATAGTCCACATCTTGAACAAATTGCTGTATGGCTTTTTTGTCGGTCGGGGTCATTTCGCCAAATTTCGAACGAATTTTGACTCCGCCTTCTTCTTGAGAGGATGCCTGAGTCACTGTTGTAGCCAACTCAAAGAAACCTTTCTTGAAGAGAGGGATACGGAATTTCAATCGCAGCTCAGTGCCTGGAGAAACCAAGCGGACGAGCTTGTCGCCTTTGAGTCCGGTACGCCCGCCTTGCCAGTTTAGCTCAATTTCGGTTTCCGTGATTTGCGCTAGGCGCCCGACGGCATGTCCGCCAATTGCCTCGCCTTTTACAGGGTCTGCAAAGGCAATCAAAACACTCGATTCATCCTCGAGATCCGGTTCCTTGGCGGGTTTGGAAGAAACGCTCGATGCATCTGTACGGCTGCTGTAGAGACCGCGCAAGTAATCCCCTGCAGCTTCGTCCGTTGGGAACACTTTGATCAAGCGATCCAAACCCACTCGGACAAGCAATTCCTTACAAAAAACCGAAGGCCTGGAAATCACCAAATCGCCGCCCTTTTCTCGCAATCGCTTTTGAGCCTTAATCAAAGACCCCAAAGCCGTCGAGTTCATAAACTCGACCATCCGCATATTGAGAACTGCGTGGGAAATCTTCTGTGCGAGCAAAGATTCCACCGCCTCTGAGAGCTTCGCGACATGAAAAGTGTCGAACTCTCCAATCATCTTCAAAAGAGCATGGTTTCCGTCGATGGTTTTTTCGATTTTCATAGCTTTTGACCTTGGTTTTTGAACTTCCCCTAGAGGGAAGAATGAGTGTAAACGTTATACTTGGACCCGTGAAGGACTTTTCCCCCGTCTCAGATGACTCCTTTTTAACCGGCGACGAGCTGCGAGACCGTAAGTATGTCCAGCTTCTGCTTGAGGCAATTGGAGAAGTAAGCTCCACTCTTTCGTTAGATCGATTGCTGATCAACATTGTGGATAAGTCCATCGAACTCACCCGCGCAGAACGCGGCATTCTGCTGCTTAAAAATGAAGAAAAGATCAAGATTCGCGTCGCTCGCGATGCACGAAAAGCCGATTTGATTCGCCCCATTCAATACAGCACAACGGTTGCTTTACAGGTCGCGCAGAACGGAAAACCACTGCGCAAAATGGTTTCCTCGGATTCAGAAGCGGCCGATCTCGCGCGCTCCGTTTTCGATCTCAAGCTGCGCGCCGTCATGTGCGCACCGTTGATGGTGAAAGATCAATTGATTGGCGTGATCTACGTCGACAGCCGTGCAGCAGAGCGCGAGTTCTCCAAAACGGATCTTTCCTTTTTCAACGCTCTTTCGCGACAGCTTGCGATCGCAATTGAGAATGCCCGGCTCGTTGCAGATTCTCTTGAGAAAGCCAAACTCGAGCAGGAACTTCATATCGCCAGCGAAATTCAAAAAGGTCTTCTCCCCCAAGAGCCTCCAAACTTTCCTGCAGCGGAACTGTTCGGCTGGTATGAAGCCTGCGAGGGAACAACAGGAGACTCCTACGATTTCTATCCTCTCGATGAAAATCGAGTCGCTTTGGTACTTTCCGACGTCAGCGGACACGGAGTTGGTCCCGCGCTACTCGCTGCAACTGCGCGCGCAGCACTGCGTGCCTATCTCAAGAGCAGCACACATATTGGCCGTGTCATCGAGTTACTCGGCAGCGATCTCTCCCGCGATCTCAAACCGGGATCGTTTATGACCTTGTTCCTTGCGGAGTATCAATCCAAAGAACGCAAACTGATTTACTTCAACGCAGGTCACCCATCACCTTATTTGATCCGCAGCAATGGAACGGTTTCTGAACTCGATGGATTCGAACCCGCTTTCGGTTTCCGTGAAGACGGTCCTGTTCAGGCGCTAGAAACAAAATTGGGAAAAGGCGACACTTTGTTTGTGTTTAGTGATGGAGTTCCCGAAGCGCGTTCTCCACAAGGTGAACTCTATGGGAATGAACGATTGATCAAAACGTTGACACAACTTTCAAAGAAAAGTACTCAGGGAATTGTAGAAGGCGTAGTTCAGGACGTTTTGCAATTCACCGGACAAAAGAAACAAGACGACATGACCTTGCTCGCTTTGCGAGCAATTTAATCGCATGAAAATTTTGCTGCGAAATGGCGAGATATTCCGACACGGTCGCTTCGAACGGGCCGATTTACGTATTGAGCAAAACAAAATCGCTGCGATTGGCAGTTCTCTATCCGGGCCTGCAGACCGCGAAATCGATGCAACAGGTCTTTCTATCTTTCCAGGCTTTATCGATGTACATGTTCATTTTCGCGAGCCTGGACTCGCACAGAAAGAAGGTTGGCAAAATGGCTCCAAAGCGGCAGCACATGGCGGAGTTTGTACCGTCTTTGAAGTGCAAAACAACGAACCACTTTCCCTTGATGCTGCGCGCATCCAGCAAAGACAAAAACTAGCGAGCCAAGGATTGGTCGACTTTGGCTGCTATGGAAATCTTCTTCCACAGGCATTACCAAAACTCAGCGAAATCGCTCCACTAGTCCCGGCTTTCAAACTTTTTCTTGGCGGTTCAACGGGAATGAACGGCATACCCGAGCGATCTCTTTTGAAAGATCTATTTCAAGCTGCGGCCGCAGTAGGGAAAACAATTGTCGCACATTGCGAAGATGAAACGATTCTCACGAGACTGCGAGAGAAGGCCGTTCATTCCAACGCTGCCGATCATCATCAATTACGACCCAGAGAAGCAGAGCGCGCGTCGATTGAGACGGCGATTTCCCTCGCTGAAGAAACAAAAGCCTCTCTGCACGTTTTCCATGTCACTACAGCGGCGGGCACCGCTCTCATCAGCGAAGCGAAAAAGAAAAAACTCTCAGTCAGCGCATCAGTCAGTTTTCACAATTTGATTTTCACCGCCGCCGACACAGCCAAAGCCGGGAACTATTTGAAGGTCAATCCTCCTATACAAACGGGAGAAGATCGCGATGCTCTGCGCGAAGCATTGAGTCGCGGGACTATTGATGCACTCGCTACAGACCATGCTCCACATTTTCGCGAAGAAAAAGAGAACCCGTACGCTCAAGCACCTTCTGGCATCCCTTCGGTCGATTTCTTTCTTCCTCTTTTGCTTTCTCTCGTAGAAGAGCGCGCTCTTTCTCTCGAACGCGCCGTCGAAGCAGCGAGTTTGATTCCAGCGCAACTTTTTGGAATCCGCTCGAAAGGGCAAATTGAAACCGGACTCGATGCGGATCTTGTGCTCTGTAATCGACATCAACGTCGCCAGGTTCAGGCAAGTGATATTGTGTCTCGAGCAGGCTGGAGTCCCTATCTAGGCAAAACCTTGTTCGGTTTTCCGGAAATGACTTTTGTGAGAGGAAAAATCGTTTTCGAAAAAGGGAATTTCTTCGACGGGGCCTGGGGCAAGCCTGTTTTGTTTCAGTGAAGGAAAAACGTTTCGGACCAGATTTTTTTCGCCGCCTAGAAACTTGGCGTGTCGACTTTCTCCGCGGACGTGAGAAGAAGAGCGGCAACTTCGCCAACTCCACCGAAATTGGTGAAAGTCGAGAATTCAAAGATCACCGAGGCTACAGCGCAGGAGATGACTTCCGTCAAATCGATTGGAATGCCTATGCCAGAAT
>CAZMYG010000065.1:0-14886 GCA_964570465.1 uncultured Planctomycetales bacterium | reverse complement strand
TATTCGCTTCTTCTTGGGTTGTTTTTCATGGGCTCAAGAGCAATGGCATTGTGGGCTCCGATGTCTACCAATATTGGGACATCGCTTTGATGTGGAATGACGGGCAATATGTGCTCAACAACGATGTACACGAGTACCGACAGTTTTTCCGCCCGACTTATTATTTTCTGAACATGCTTTCCGTGCAGGCCTTTGGCCTGCACGACTATTCGCTGCGACTTACGATTGGCGCCTTCTCTGTGATCAGTGTTTTGCTCGTGTTTTTCATCGGCTATTACTTTTTCCGAAGAAACTTTGTCATGGGATTCTCGATCGCAACGGTTTTTGCCTTTATCCCTTCGAATCTGCTACTCGCTCAAACTGAATTGCCACACACTCAATCAGCAACTTTTATTTTAGGTATGTATCTCTGCTATCTCTTGTCCCAGCAGTTTGCGAAAGCGCAGCAAATCTTCTCGAAAAAATGGCTTTTGGCTTCTGGCTTATTAGGTGGACTTGCAGCGACCACACATGGAAGTACCACTTTCTTTGGCCCAATTATGGTGGCCTTGATTGGATTGACTTTACTCTTCAACAAATCCGTCGCTGGCCGAGAAAAATGGAAACAGATTTTTGTTCACGTTGGAGTTTTCACCTTGGGCTTTGCAATTCCCTACATACTTTGGGGAGCTTTGGTTGGTTATCGCTACATGATCAAGGCGGTTCGATCGGAAAGCACCATCCGTTATGACACAGGACTACAAGCTCACACTCTCTTTTTGAAATTCATGACAGACGGTCCCAAAGAAAGCGTGTCTCCAATCATGCTATATCCATTTTGGGGAAGCTTAGTTTATTTCGCCTGGGTTGCGATTCGCAAACAAGCCAGTGTCTTATTTACTTCGGCAAGCCTGGTCGTGCTGTTCTTTGCACTGCTCTATTCCGTAGCATTTCAAAATCTCTTTTTTGTCCGACTCTATTTGCCCTTGAACCTCTTTGTCCTGCTATCCGTCTTTGCTGCGCTCTATCATTTTTTCTCTCGTTTCCGCGAGAAGGCCGCGCCGTACATGGTTGCTGCCTGTATGTTGCCAGCGGGATATATCAGTTTCGACAATCAGGCCAGACATGTCGGGGTTTATTATCGTGGAGAACGCAAAGGCGCTGTTCGCGCTACTTTCGATGCTATTGGCAATCAAGTAACGGCAACGGAGAGATTGCTCGTCACTCCCTACATTCAATACCTGCATCGCCCCCAATTCCGCGCCAAGGTTTACTTCGATCAAAACGTTTCTTATCTCATGGAATGCGAACAGGGAACTCTCGCTGATTTCGTGCGCAACAATCAAATCAAATACGTTTTGATCTCTAAGGAAATCGATACGCGAATTCCAGACAGCAAAGATTCGCTCTATAAAAATCTAGGAATTTGCACGGGCTACGCTCGCCCTGATTACAACGTAGAAAAAGATATCGAAGTGATTCAGGCTTACTTGAAAGAAGTAGGAGCCACGCCACTGACCTTAGATCCGAAAGAGGGCGAGTTGTACCGACTGCCTTAGGCAGAGCCTTAGATCACATCGTAATTCGAGAGATTTACATTCCAGTTTGCGAGATCAAACACTCTTTCGTCGATTCGCTTTGGATCCAAAATTTTCCCCGACATGTAAATTTTCTTGGGCTCGAGCTTAGTCGGTAAGCGAAAGAGATTTTTGGGGGCGGATTTCAAATTCCCAATGTAAATAATCACATCGATACGCTTGCCTGCATCCTTACAAATTCTTTTCACAGCGCGTTGCAAAACCGATTTCTCAAGTGGTTGCACATCTAATAGAAACGCAGCTCGCGCCTCGCTGAAAGACTCGATGCGATAGACAAAACGTTCGGTGGCCGACAATTCGACCTTGATATAGGGTTCAGAATGCGCGCTGTATTTGTAATAAAAAGCGTAGCGGTAATTTTCAAAATCACTGCCATCTACTTTTTCAATCGCAAAACTCTGAGGGGCCGAACTGCTCGGTAAAGTATTCAACATCCGCGCCGCCACACGCGAAAACCAGTTCAGCATTTTCATGGAAGGCTTCAGCGCGCCCACTCGGATTGGAAGCACATAAAAAGAGAGGCGGCCAATATCGGTCCAGCGCAAAAGTTTTTTGCGAATGAGATAGATGTTTTCGTTTGGAAAACAGAACACAAAAGGAATCCCGTCCTTTGTGAGTTCGGCATAAACCTGATTCGCCAAACGATAGAGACTGCCCGATTCGCGAGCATCTTGATGAATCATGGTATCCACAGAAATCGCAAAGGTTTCTTCCTTTCCAAAATAGCGATAACGCAACGGGATTGCCGAATAAGAGCCAACAATGCGATTCCCCTGCTTCATCAAACCGTGATAGGAATCTCCAAGCGGGTTTTTCTGAAATTGCTTCTCGAAAAAGTCGACGCTCTTCTCCACTCCAAACACTTCTTTGTAGAGAGAGCAGATCTGTGCCTTTTCCTCGGCAAGTAACTCGTGGGTTTTCTTCAGAACATAGTCCATGTTCGGGAAAGTCTATAGTTTGGCTGCCTGGCAGGAAGAGTAGAAAATCCCTTTGCAGCTAGAATTGGATTGTCGTAATGTCCCAAGGCCTCGCAAACTCATTCATTGCAAACAGGAAAGGTAAATCAACGTGGTCGATAAAGAGAAAGTCACCCGTCTTATTTTTGAGTCCATCGACGAAATCAATGAACAACGGCCTCGTGAGAAGAAACTCGCGAAGCAGGCGGATGCCATACTTTTCGGTGAAGGAGGAGCTTTGGACTCGCTTTCCTTGGTTACTCTGGTCATCGCCATCGAGCAAAGAGTGCAGGAAAACTTCGATATCACGATTGAGTTGGCGAATGAAAAAGCAATGTCCCAAAAGAATAGCCCTTTCCGCTCTGTAAAAAGCTTGTCGGAGTATTTATCCGTGCTTTTGGAGGAAGCTTCCGTTGGATAAAAACCCTGTCATCCTGATCACCGGTACTAGAAAGGGAATTGGGAAATTCTTAGCCGAGCGCTATCTCGAACGAGGCTGGCGAGTCATTGGATGCAGCCGACAAGCAGGCTCGATTACAAACCCAAAATATCGCCATTTTTCTCTCGATGTGGCAGATGAAGCCGGAGTGAAAAAAGCCTTTTTGGAGATCAAAAAAGACTACGGACGTCTGGATGCGCTGATCAACAACGCTGGTGTCGCGGGAATGAATCACACCTTGCTCACTCCGCTGGGAGCCTTGCAAAAGATTTTTAATACGAACGTAGTAGGTACTTTTCTTTTCTCCCGAGAAGCCGCGAAGCTCATGCAGAGATCGGGAGGTGGCAGGATTGTGAATTTCACCACTGTTGCCGTTCCCCTTCGATTGGAAGGGGAATCGGTTTACGCAGCCTCCAAAGCTGCGGTGGAAGTGTTTACCAAGGTTTTGGCCAAAGAACTCTCGGAGTACAAAATCACAGTCAATGCCATTGGCCCCACGCCGATCAAAACGGATCTCATTGGAGCTGTGCCCGCAGAAAAACTAGACAAAATCCTCCAATCGCAATCCATACATCGATTCGGTGAAATGGAAGATGTGGCGAATTGCATCGATTTCTTCCTCAAGCCAGAAAGTAGTTTTATCACGGGACAAATCGTCTATCTCGGGGGACTTTGATGCACGCGGATTTCCTCCTCGAGGTTTTTCGGAAAAATCAGTCTGCAAAGGCCTTGGTTTGGAATCGAAAAAGCTATTCCTATGAATGGCTGTTGAAGCAAATCCAAGACTGGGAGAAGAAACTCGATCAGGAAAAAGTAAAGCCAGGAACAGTCGTTGCTCTAGAAGCGGATTTTTCTCCCAATGCCGTGGCACTTTTCTTGGCCCTGATGAATCGGAACGCCGTGCTCGTTCCTCTCACCAAATCGGTAGAAGCAAAAAAACCTGAATTCCTCGAAATCTCACAAGCCGAACTAATGATCAGCATTGATGAAAAGGACTCGATTTCGTGGACTCGTTTGGAACGAAAAGCTGATCACGAATTTTATAAAAACCTACGATCAAAAGGACATCCCGGTCTCGTTTTGTTTTCCTCTGGTTCAACAGGGAAAAGCAAAGCGGCTGTACATGATCTGACCGGCATACTCGAAAAATTTAAGATTCAGAAAAGAAGTTTCCGTACGATTACCTTTCTGCTCTACGACCATATCGGCGGAGTGAATACCATGCTCTACACGCTGTCTAATGCGGGCTGCATGGTTACCGTTCCGCAACGAACGCCGGATGAAGTGCTTCACGCAGTTGAAGAACATCAAGTGGAGCTACTGCCGACCTCCCCCACTTTTATCAATCTCATTTTGCTTTCAGAGGCATACAAACGTTATTCATTGCAATCGCTCAAGACCGTGACCTACGGCACAGAGCCAATGCCGGAAAGCACCTTGCGGCAATTTCACCAACTCTTTCCCGAGATTCGTCTGCAACAAACCTATGGACTCTCCGAGCTTGGTATTTTGCGCTCTCAATCCAAGTCTTCGGATTCTCTCTGGGTGAAAGTCGGTGGAGAAGGTTTTGAAACGAGAGTGGTCGACGGAATGCTTCAAATCAAAGCGCAATCCGCCATGTTGGGTTATCTCAATGCACCCAGTCCTTTCACTGAAGACGGTTGGTTTTTAACTGGCGATTCCGTGGAAGTGGATGGCGAGTATTTGCGCATTCTGGGACGAAAATCCGAACTCATCAATGTCGGAGGAGAAAAGGTTTATCCCGCAGAAGTCGAGAGCGTGATTCTAGAGCTCGACAATATTCAGGATGTGACTGTGTTTGCAGAAAAAAATCCCATCATGGGAAATATTGTCTGCGCGAAAGTTTTCCTGAAACAGGAAGAAGATCTAAAACAACTCTGCAATCGCATCAAATCCCATTGCCGCACACGACTGCAACCCTACAAAGTCCCCATCAAAATCTCCGTTCAAAATGAAAAGCAACATAGTGAACGGTTCAAAAAAACTAGAGTTAAATCTTAATTTCTAGACCTTGAGTGCGGGGTGAAGCTTCTCGATCTTGTTCAGCGCTTCCACCGTGGCTTCAAAGTTCAGGCCAATAATGTCGCAATACCATTTGAAGGTATCCCAACGCGGACGGTTTTCTTTACCAATGAACTCCATCGCTTGCTCGCGAGTGATATGCCCTTCGCGAATTTGATTGGAACGCATGGTGTCGTTCTCGGTAAATCCCGCCACCATGTAATAGATGTAGTTATAGAAAGAAGCGGTTCCGTCTCCGATTCTCCAAGTGCTGGTCGTATCCGTTGCTAATTCCCAGTTGTATTCGTTCAAGAGAACTTGATTCACGGTTTCTTCACGCCACTCGACATAGCGGAACAAGGGCACGAATTTTTGTGGAATGTAGTAATAGTTAAAGTAGGCGCTGAACGTATCCCAAAGCGATGAATTCCAATAACCAGGATTGCTAATAAAATTTTTCGAATAAAACAGCCCCAGCTTGATTCTCTTCATGAATTGGAGTTGCTCGCCAAACATGTCTGAATCTTTGCCAGGCTTCCAGAATTGAATGCCGGTGAACTCTTCTTTGAACTGGGTTTTTTCTAAAAGATTGAAAGTGAAAATATCCAACTCGAGTCGATTTTGTTTTTTGACCTGATTTGCGTAGTAGAAAAGATGCTTATCCCCCGCCATGAACAGAGGAATCATTCCCAGGTGGGGATTTTTCAACCACGCGCCAATGTTCTTGCGAATATTGGCACGCTTCCAAGCGATGTTGGCTGAAACAATGATGTGTTCGACACCCAATCTGCTGCAAAGTCGAGCAATATTGCGACGAGCTAAATCCGTCACCATGCCCCAGTCATAGGTATAGGCGATGGGCTTCATGCCCAACTCTTTCACAATGTAATGAAGTCCATAGCAGCTATCGCGCCCCCCACTCAAAGCCATTACGCATTCGGCTTCTCTGCCGGGTTTGCGATAGGGTTTGAGTTTCTCTTCCAAAACGGGCAATCCCATTAATTCGATTTTTTTGTAGTTCTCGCAGAAATTGCAAACGCCTTGTGCATTGAACTCGATAAAGGGCACTGTCTCCGTCATGATGCAGCGAGTGCAGCGTTTGAGACCCTTTACCGCGCGATCCATTTTGGCCGTCTCTTCTTCAAAACGTTTGGGCACCGAAATGCGGCGAATGTCGAAAACCGAAGGCGGCGTCAACGCTTTACCAGCACTGATGGTTTTAATCGAACGTCGTGAAACAGGTTTAGGAATTTCGTACTCTTGAACCTTTTGATCGAACTCAAAAGTAGTCGATGTCAATTTCTCAAGGTCAATCAGCATTCCGGTGTTGGGATAGATCTGCGCAATGGAATAGTCCTTGTTCAAGCTGTTGCGGATTAATTGCTCGAGAATATGTCTTTCCGAGGCAAAGAATAAAGGCGCTCCAGGTTGCGAACGGGTGAAGTAGAGAGAACCGTTATTGGTTGCGAGCAACAAAACTTTGATATCGTTGAAAGTTGCTGCGATTGACGCGGTTCCATTGATTTCAGAAAACACTCGAATCACCGAGGGAATTAACGCGCCGCTCTCGTTGTAATACTTGCGCAACAACGCAACGAGAACTTCGGTATCGACTCCGGAATTTCTCTTTAAGTCTTTGTGTTTAGCCCAAAGCTCTTCGACATTGACAATGATTCCATTGTGAACCGCGACAATCCCGTCATAGATAATGGGCTGATTGTTTTCAGGATCTAACTGAGAACCGTTTGTCACTAAACGAGTATGTCCAAAAGCTAAACCCTTCGCGGGATGTCCGTTGACACCAAAAGCGTTGCCGAATGTTTCTTTATAAATAGAAGACTTAATCAAATCTGATGCAGGAAGAGGTGACTTGATGACAAAGACAGGTTCCTCCTCGACATCAGACAACAAGGTCAAACCAGAGGCTTCCTTGCCTCGTGATTCAGAAAGCTTGAAGAGATAGTTCGTAACTCGTTTGAGCGACTTCGATTTCAGCCCAGAGTTTTCTTGACTGACCACCCCAAAAATTCCGCACATAGATTGATTGCTCCTGCAGAAATTAGCCTGAAAAATTCGGAGTCGCTATGCTAGCAACTTCCCTAAGTGGTTCCAGGGCTTTCCCCAGACATCGCCGGGGCAAGTTCGCGATCTTCTCGATATTGCTTCGCGATTTCTCCATAGGTTTTGATCGAAAAACCCAAGTCGAGAATTCTTTCCAGCTTGCCGAGCAAGGTCTTGCGATTGTGTTTCATCATCAGGTGAAAGACAAAACGATCCGGAATACCTGGATGTTTGAAAAATTCTTGCTGATGATCCACATCGAAGGGATGAAAGTAGCTTGTGATTGGTTCGCGATGTGCAAGAAACATTCGCTTCAACATGAAACCAGGAAGAACGCGAAAGTAAACTCCACCACCAAAGGGAAGCTTCGGCGTAAGAGTCGAAAGGGCTAAGGGCAATTCCATGACATTGCCCATCATTCGAGGCGCTTGGCCAAAGCCTTTCCAGCCATAGACAGGGTTTGCTGCCGGCAACACAGAGCTCGAATAGCGAAAGCCTAGTTTTTCCAAAACCCCATAAGCCCAAGCTGTTTTTTCAGTCAAAGAGAAAAAAGGCGCTCTAAATCCCTGAATCGCGTTCTCGTTGATCCCGGCCTTGACTAGAAACTCGACATTCTTTTGAAGATCCTCACTCAAACGCTGTTCATCTAACTGATCCAAAGGAATATGCCGGTGACTATGACAGCCGATTTCATGCCCCGCGCTTGCGATCTCGGCAACTAGGCTGGGATAACGTTGTGCCACATCTCCAACGACAAAAAACGTGGCTTTGCTCTTTCTTTGATCCAGAAAACGCAGATAGCGCTGTGTTGCCTCAGGCACGGCCTCACGATATTGAGTGCCTCCTGGGAATTGAGTGCGAAGATCCTCGAGATCAATACTGAAAAGAAAGGGTGGGCGAGCAGAACTCATCAGGCGCAAAGGTTAACAGGGAAAGCGTCTTTTTCTATGAAAAGTTCGGCAGTAAGATTTCGCAGAATTCCGCTAGTGGAATCACCGCTTCTATCCTGGTAATCTTCTGCACGACGAAGGGGCCACTGATGAAACAAACACGTTTTGCACTAATCGGTTGCAGTAACATCGCTAAAAAGCACGCGGAATCTCTTAAAAGAATTCCTGAGGCGAAGCTTGTAGCGGCGTGCGATCTCAATATCAGCCGCGCGGAAGCTCTAGGCAAACAATACGGAGTTCCTTTCTACACGAATTACAACGAGATGCTTGAAGTGCATCCGATCGATGTGTTGATTGTGCTCACTCCTACCGGAGATCACGCAGATCGCGTTCTGGATCTCACCAAGTACCGGAAACATATCGTCGTCGAGAAACCGATCGCACTGCGACTCGAAGATGCCGACGCCATGATTCGCGCTTGCGACGAAGCGGGAGTGATGCTCTTCGTCGTCAAACAAAACCGCTACAACAAACCGATTCAAGCCTTGCATCGCGCATTGCGCGCAGGACGTTTTGGAAAACTTGTTCTCGGAACCGTGCGAGTGCGTTGGTGCCGCACTCAAGATTATTACAACGAAGCTCCCTGGCGCGGAACTTGGGCAGCGGATGGAGGCGTGCTCACCAATCAAGCAAGCCATCACATCGATATGCTCGAGTGGATGATGGGCGAAGTGGATCATGTCAGCGCGATGATTTCGACTCGGCTGGCTAACATTGAGGCAGAAGACACGGCAGTCGCGAATCTGCGCTTTCGCAATGGAGCTTTAGGAATCATCGAAGCAACCACCGCCACTCGTCCCAAAGATCTCGAAGGTTCGGTTTCGATTTTGGGAGAGAAAGGCGCTGCCGTCGTCGGTGGATTCGCCATGGATCGCTTATTGACCTGGCAATTTGCAGATAGCTTGGCAGAGGACGCAGATATACTCGCAACCAACGGCGAGAATCCCAAAGACTTCGCCTGGAATCACACTCAATACCTCAAGGGTGTTGTCGAGTCGATTCAGCATGGAAAGAAAGCCTTGGTTGACGGTTTAGAAGGTCGAAAATCTCTCGAGTTGATCCAGGCTATTTATGAATCCGCAGAAACCGGACAAACCGTGAATATGCGATTCCGACCAAAACTCTGTCGATTAGGACTCAAATCACATGCCTGATTTTTTTATCTACCCCGGAGTGGAATTAGGCAAAGGAAGCTTTATCGCTCCTTTCTGCATTGTCGGACTCGCGCCTAAAAACAAAAAAGAAGGGGAGCTTTCTACGATGATTGGAGAAGGCGCCTATATTCGCAGTCACAGCACAATTTATGCGGGCAATCGAATCGGAGCACGTTTTCAAACAGGTCATAGCGCATTGATTCGCGAAGAAAATGAAATCGGTGACGATGTCAGTATCGGCAGCGGCAGTGTCATCGAACATCATGTCACGATTGGAAACGGAGTTCGAATTCACTCTCAGGCTTTCATTCCCGAGTTCACGATTTTGGAAGACGATTGTTGGATTGGACCGAGAGTCGTGATCACGAACGCAAAATATCCTCGCTCCCCACTTGTGAAAGAAACTCTCAAAGGCGCAACCATTCGCCGCGGGGCAAAAATTGGCGCGAATAGCACTTTGTTGCCAGGTGTTGAAATTGGAGAAAATGCCTTAGTCGGAGCAGGCAGTGTGGTGACCAAAGATGTTCCTGCCGGAGCAGTGGTTGCCGGCAACCCCGCAAAAATCATCAAGCAAATCTCTCAACTTCCCTACAACTCGAAAGAGAAATCCTCATGAAAATTCCATTGGTCGATCTCAAGGCACAGTACCTGTCGATTCAAAAAGAAATCAACGAGGCAATTCAAAAGGTGGTTGATGAAACCGCTTTTATCGGCGGGCGCTATCTCACCGATTTCGAATCGAATTTCGCCAACTACTGCGGAACTAAACACGCTGTGGGAGTAAGCAATGGCACGGATGCGCTGCGATTAGCTCTACTCGCCTGTAATGTTGGCCCTGGCGATGAAGTCCTCACAGTTCCCAATACTTTTATCGCAACGGTTGAAGCCATTCGCATGTGCGGCGCTTCGGTGCGATTTGTCGATGTGGATCCCGATACTTACAACATGAATCCGGCTTTGCTCAAAGCCGCGCTAACTCCAAAAACCAAGGCCATCATGCCTGTGCATCTTTACGGAAGACCTGCGGATATGGATCCCATTCTGAAATTTGCCGCGGAACACAATCTCAAAGTCATTGGCGATGCAGCACAAGCTCACGGAGCGATTTATCACGGCAAAAAGATTGGGACCTTGGGCGATGTGGTGAGTTTCTCCTTCTATCCTGGGAAAAACCTGGGCGCCTTCGGAGATGCCGGCGCCATTGTTACCAACAATCCCGCCATCGCAGAGAAGGTGTCCTTGTTACGAGATCACGGACGCAAGAAAAAATACGAACACGAAATCGAAGGATTCAATTGCCGACTCGATACTTTGCAAGCTGCGATTTTGAATGTGAAACTCAAATATTTGGAGAAGTGGACTGAGCAAAGAATTCGTTGGGCCCAATCGTATCAGAAGGCCTTAGAAGGCTTGGCTGGCATTGAATTACCCAAGATCGACACGAATCTCCGATCTGTTTTTCATCTTTATGTGATTCGAGTTTCTCAACGCCAGGCTTTGCAGGATCAACTCCAGGCGAAGGGAATTGCGACGGGAATTCACTACCCGATTCCACTGCATCAACAACCGGCTTTGAGCTATCTCGGCTACAAGAAAGGAAGCTTCCCTGTTTCCGAACGTGCTAGCGAAGAGATTCTCTCCTTGCCGATGTATCCAGAACTCACCCAAGAGCAATTTGGCTATATCACCGATTCGATACAGTCTTTTGCCCACGCAGCGGTGTAGTTTCTACGAGAGATTCGACAAGTTCTGCAAATTCTGAATAGATTCGATCTGCGTGGAATTTTTCTTCGAACAAATCTTTGGCGCGATTGGACATCGTTTTGAGCGAGTTCCGGTCGCGAGTAAAAAACTCGACTCCTTCACAAAACGAATTCAAATCGCCGGCTCGATAGGAATAGCCAATTTTTTCTTGGCGGATCAAAGTTTCTAATTCCCCAGTCAATCCTGAAAGCAAAGGCAATCCGTTCGCGAGATATTCGAAAATCTTATTCGGCATCGCATCCTGCACTCGAGGGCCTGGAACGATCCCTACCGAACAACGCGAAAGACATTGTTGGATTTGAGATCCACCGAGCCATCCGGTGAAAGTGACATTGTCGAGACCCTCTACACTCTGACGGAATCGAGAAAGTCCTTCTCCTTCGCCAATCAAGACGAAGTGAATTTCCTTTCTTCCTTTTGTATGAAAGTGCCGTACGGCATTAGACAAGATTTCGAGATCATAGGAACGCCCAAAAGACCCTACATAGCAAAAAACCGTTTTCCCTTGCAAACGTTTCTCATCAAAAGAGGGTAACGAGATCGCGCCGTGCGAAGATAAAGAGGGGTAACCAATAGGAAAGACTCGATCCTTCTCGGCGCGTTTGCGTGCTGCATTTTGCAAACCCCATTGCAAGCAACCCTCAGAGATTCCTGTTAAACAGCTCGCGCCCTGCATGGCAATTTTGGTCCGGCGAAAATCTTTCTCCAAGATCACACGAATCGCCGGCCGCAGCCATACTGGAAAACTATCTACGATGGTTTGCGGCCAATAGTCCCGCACATCGACAAGTGCCGGGATGTTTCGACTCTTCGCATATTGCACCCCTTCGTAAGCGAGAGGAATGGTCGGAAAAGAAGCGATCAGCGCGTCAGGCGCTTGCTCCTGCACCGTGAGTTTTCGAAATGTCTTTCCGAGCTTGTGATTGTGCTTGTAGCGAGCAAAAGAAAAGTTTTTTCGATAGGAGCCAGCGTCAATCAAGCGCAAAGAAAAGCGCTCTGAAATGGAATATTTGCCTTCTTCCGCTCCTTCATAAAACTTCTTATGCACATGAGAAAAGTTACCACTCCACCAGAGAACTTCATGGCCTCGGGCAATCAAAGCTTCCGCCAGCATCCAGGCGCGCATTTTTCTCGCACCTGCCTGAATTGGTAAATTTTCCCCGTCTTTTAGAATCCAAAACTTCATGGTTTCAATCGGAGGCTAGCGCCCACCGCGCATGAAAGTCGTCAGCGTTCGCAAAATGATTCCTAAATCCATCCACAGAGAGTGGTGGCGGACATAGAAGAGATCGTATTCGAGTTTGCGCTTGGCATCGTCGACACTTGCACCATAGCGATAGTGAATCTGTGCCCAACCACTGAGTCCAGGTCGCATCAAATGCCTGCAAGAATACAGAGGAATCCATTTTTCTAGATTCTTTGTAAATTCCGGTCTCTCAGGACGTGGCCCAACAAAGGACATTTGCCCGCGCAAGATATTTCCTAGCTGTGGCAATTCATCCAATCGTGTCGCGCGCAAGAATCGGCCGAAAGGATGAATTCTGGGATCTTTTTCACTGGCCCATTGAGCTTTGCCCGTTTCCGCATTCACCTTCATCGTGCGAAATTTGTAAATCGAAAACAGCTTGCCGTACTCACCTACTCGAGTCTGCTGATAGAAAATTGGGCCTTTGCTACTCAGGCGAATTGCCAAAGCAATCAGCAACATCACGGGCAAAAAAGTAACAAGGAAAAGACTCGCCAAAACAATATCGCTCAAGCGTTTGACCGCATTGCGAAAATGACTCGTGCTATCCCAACCGCCTCGCAAAAACCAAGTCAAACTAGCGTGATCCACAGGCACGCGTCGATACACGTCTTCGTAAAGATCTGAAAGAGTGCGAATCCGACAACCGGAGGGCGCACATTGCAAAGCGTTCAACCAAGAATGTTCTTGCCCATGAAGATCTGCAGGCAAAACGATTTCATCGATCTCGTTTTTGTAGCAAAACTCCACCAACTCTGGCCCGCTTGAAAGCTCGCTTTCTATAGGTTCATAGATTTTTGAAAACCGTCCTTGCAATGCTTGGACGAGTTCCGAACCCAGTACACTCGATCCTAGAAATAACACCTTCCGTTTTCCTGCCTGAATCCAGTTTCCAAAAATGGCTCGTGCTAGAAGCGAGATCAGTGCGGTCAACAACACGGTGAAACCTAAAACAACTCGCCCAATCGTTTGAAAATAGACAAGATAAAAAAAGCTCAGAGTTGCCAATGAAGCAATGAGCGCTGCTAGAGAGCCGCGCATTGCTTGTTGGAAAAGGCGAATTGGCAAATGTCGATCGTAGAGATGAAAGAGATAGCCCACAAAAATGAAGGAGAGCCCAAAAAAGGAGCAAGCGAGGTAAAGATTCTGCGAGAGCGTAGGATCCGCCCGATTCGTCAAATAGAGAAAGGAGACCCAAACGGAAAGCCAAGCAATTCCAAAGTCGAGGGAGAGCCAAATTTTTTCCTGCACTCCCCATAACAATTGCGAAAAAAAACGCCCGGGCTTAGTTCGGGCATTACGAGAGCTTTCTTTTCCCCAACTGATTTTTGAAAGCAGCCGCGAAGGTTCTCCAGGTGTTCTGCCCTCAACTTCCTCCAGGATGAGTGCGTTTGGGGTCGGGCCATTTTCGCCCGAATCTATTTTTGTTTTCTGGTCCACCGTTGATCCCAAACCCCACTACTTGATGCAAACGCTTGCTCCTAGAGCAAAGGAAAAAAACTAATCCTCGTCCTCTCCCATTTTCCGCTCAGGCATCGTCGTCAACTCCCCACTCACCCTAGCCTTCATCAGCCGACCGACCTTGAATTTGACCACGCGCTTGGCAGGCACATTGACCTTCTCAAGAGTGCGAGGATTCTGGGCTCGACGCGGTGCGCGCTCCTTGATATCGAAAACGCCAAACTCGCGAAACTCGAGTCGATTCCCCCGGGCAAGCTCATTGATGATCTCGTCGAGGAATTTCTGGACGATGTCCTTGACGATAACCTTGGTTTGGCCAGTGGTTTCCGAAATGCGATTGACCAATTCCTTTTTCGTTACGGTTTGTCCCGTTCCCTCGTTCATAGAAAGTCCTCGCGTGGTTAAGTGAACTTTGTGCGGCAATTATAGGGCGAGTAATCCTATGTCAAGAAAGAATTTAGGAGTATTTACTAGAGACCCTGTTCCGCACGCAACTGATCAATCCAAATCTGTGCTTGAATACGTTCGAAAAGGAACTCCCCACTTCGCGACTCGCTCTCCCGGACAAAAGCTTCATACTCAGAAAGCGCCGACTTGGGATCTTTTAAATTTTCCTCATACAGAATTCCCAAATTGAGATGAACACGTAACTCTTGAGGGTAACTGTCGAGAATTTGGCGATAAATTGACGCCGCGCGCGCGGGTTGACCAAAAGCTCGCTCCATTGCTGCCTTTGCATAGAGTCCATCGCGATTTTCAGGATC
Source organism: uncultured Planctomycetales bacterium (assembly GCA_964570465.1). Classification (GTDB taxonomy): domain Bacteria; phylum Planctomycetota; class UBA1135; order UBA1135; family CAZMYG01; genus CAZMYG01. The sequence goes on along the minus strand of CAZMYG010000065.1, from coordinate 492 downwards.
TTGCTCTAGCACTTCATTGACTTGATCGCGCGCTTCCTCAAGCAGCCCTAAACGATAGTAGAGAATGGAGAGTTTAAGCCGACCTTGGATATCTGCAGGTCGCAAAGCAACGTAGGACTCAAGCGCCGGGCGAGCCTCTTCGTCATTCTCGGTCAAAAGAATCTCGGCCAACTTGGCATAGCCAAGATCGAATCGAGGGTGAATCACCAAGGCCATATTCAAATGTTTCTTGGCATGTTCGCGATCCGCGCGATCCCATTGAGAAGAACCCAGCCCATAAAGCCCCCAATAAAAATCCTTTTCCTTTTTCAGAGACTCTTGAAGCAAAATTTCGCTCTCGACAGTGCCAGGTTTCAATCGCGCTAGGAGATAAAGATTCGCCGGACTGCGCTCCTGCGCCAAACGTGCGCGATATTCCGCTTCCAATTCCTTACGCTTGCCCGCCTCGATCATTCGATCCTGATATTCGCGGTGTACTGGAATATTGTTGGG
>CAZMYG010000064.1:0-15051 GCA_964570465.1 uncultured Planctomycetales bacterium | reverse complement strand
AATTCCATTCCTTCCTTCAAATCATTTACCGACTGAATATCTCGTCGGAACAGGAAAGTACGGAAATGCCCACGCGGATCGCGGGAGCCTGTCATCAAAAGATCTCGAATCATGTCGAGATCCTTCAAAGTGACTCCCTCTGTAGCTAAAGGCCCAAGATCGAGTCCAGAAAGAGCCTTTCGATTTCCAATCGCCTGAGCCAGAGGCAAATTCGCTGCAATCGCAATGCGCTCTGCAAGCGAATACTGAGAAGGATGCACTCCAGTTTGATCTAAAGGATTGCTTTGGGAGGGCCAACGCAGATAGGCAATCGCCTGCTCCCAAACTTTCCCATCCACGCCAGAAACTCGTTTGAGATCTGCTCGCGCACCAAACACTCCATTTTTATGCCGATCTTCGACAATGGTCTTTGCTAAGGGCAAAGTAAGACCCGGAATGTATTGAAGTAAATATTCCGAAGCTAAATTGGGATTCGCTCCAACGCGAGCCACAATCGATTGAACAATCTCATGCATCGCCTGCTGTAAACGGAATCGGCCGACATCGTGAGAATATTGCCCAACACCTAAATCACGTAGTTCGACTTTCACCAATTCCGCTAGAGGATCTTGCAAACGACGAGCGTGAAAAGCTGCTGCTCGATATCCCTTTTCCCAAGTGGCAAATTCCTTTTTCGCCGCATCCGACTTGCAATAAGAGTCCGCGATTTCATCTGCCCAGTAGGCCAAATCCACACGTTTCTCTCGATCACGAAGTTTCTCGCGCAGTTTTTGCAACAGCGCGCGAGCGCCAGAGCCACCGCCAATAGCGATTCCCTGAATTCCTTTTTCTTCCAGCATGCTTTCGAGCGCTTGAAGAAAAGCGGCGATTTCTTCTTCCGTTTGTATGGGGAAGGACTTTTGTTCAGAAGCAGCTGAATGCTCGTCGACATACACGCACAATGCAGTTCGCGCTCCGGTATCCACCCCTAAAACCTTTTTATTTCCCAGATAGGGAGACATCAGCAGATTGCGCAGATTGCGCGTTGCGACGGAAATCGATTCATCGTCGGCGCGATCCTTCACTTCCAAGCGCACATCCGAACTGCATCTTTCCTTCAATCGACGGAAAGCTTCCGCAGTGATTTTTTCCCAGAATTCTTGAATCTCTGTCTTTGGAGGCAACACAGCCAACTCGGCATTGTGTTGTAGGGGCGGCGCATGCGCCGCCTCTACGTTTTGCACAGGCTCGCTTGTCGCTGGCGCAGGTTCAGCAGCAGGCGGCGTAGAAATGACAGGTTCCGGCAATCCCAAATAATGCGCCCGCATCTTCTCCAAAAATGGAGTTTCTTCGATCTCAACACGCAGCTTTAAAGTTTTCTCCCGTTCTGCGCGACGCAAAGCGAGCATTCGGTGAGAAGGAATGGATCGTAAAGCCTCGCGATGATTCACATAGTTTTGAAATCGCTCGGCTTCTTTTTCCTTGCCTTGAGGAACTTCCGCAAACAGTTGCCCTCGCTCGCGCATTTCCAAGCGCAGCAAACGTCTCCAATGCGGATCATCAAAAACTCTCTCAACCAGAATTCTTGCAGCCTTATCCAAAGCGGCTTGCGCGGTTTCGATTCCCTTGGAAGCGTTTACATATTCCGCCGCTTTGTCGAGCAAAGACTTGCCGCCGTGATCATTGGAAGCAATCCAATCGGCGAAGGCCCCTAGCCCCGCATTAATCGCAATCTGCACCTCTTCGGTCTTCGCAGGACGCAAAGGCGCATAGAGATCCTCCAGCGTTTGTAAATCGGGACAGCGCTCAAGCTCTTGCTTCTTCTGAGCATCTAGCAATCCCGCAATCGATTCGAGAGTGCGAAGAATCGAACGTCGTCGCCTTTCGAGATCCTCTAGCTCTTTCCATCTTGCAGAGAGCTCGCGAATTTCGCCCTCCTGCATTCCATAGACAGCACCCGCGCGATAGCGAGCGATGAATGGAGCGGACAATCCTTCTTCGAGGTAAGCAACACAGGCACTCACTCCGTCTTTATGACGAGGGAATTCCTGTGCTAAACGTTCTATGGTTGTTGGGGAACTCATGGTTTTTTAATGCCTTTAGGAGGGATCCTGTGTGGCAAGGGGAAAGATTCTACCCGGCTTAGCCAGTCCTTCAACGGGGCGAATGCTCGGTACGGCGCAATTCCTCCGGCTTTGAGCGGAAAGCTTCTAGCTCCTTTCCGTTCCATTGCCGTTTGACCAATCCTTGATTTGTGTGAAGCCAAGCTTCGCTGCAAACCGTTTCTGCGCAATCTCGAATGAGAACAGGCCAGTTTTCTGGAGTATTTCCCTCTTGAGCTGCGCGCGAGCCAAATTCAATACGATGAGTTTCCATTTGTAAGGAAGTGGCCTGGAAAATTTTACCTGTCCAAGAACTTTGCTCGCGAGTCGCACGCTCGCGAATTTTGCTATAGAGAGAAAGAGGGAAACGGGAATCTTTGTCCCAAGGCAAAACGAGTTTTCGCTTCTCTGGCCCCCCACTGACTTCAATTTTCAATTGATCGCCTTCAACTCGCGCAAGAACGACACGACCTTCGTCTGAACCTTCTTCACGGTAGAGCAATTCTCTTGGCGTGAAATCCACACCTACTATTTCTACCCAATGAACGCGGAAATCTTTTTCCCCTTCAAAAAAGGTGAAACTCTCTTCCAAACGAAGTATGGGAGTATCGCCCTCGAGATCTTCGCGCATTTGAGAACGGAGATTTCCAATAAGTTTTCCCTCTCGATTGCGAAGTTGAAAATGCTCGTCGAAGCCTTGGAAGCGAGGCGTAGTGACCGCTTGTTTTTTCTCTGGAACCGCTTCTTTTTTAGGATCACGCTCGATACGGGCGATTGATTTTTTCTCGAAAGTTAAGCTTTGTCCTTTTTCAACTTGAAGCTCTAACGATTTTTCGTCTTCACTCAAAATCGTTCCCTCGAAAATCGCTCCATTCGTCAATACAACACGATCTGCAAGCAGAACGAGAAAAATTAAAAGACTTGGGACAAACAACATGACAACTCCTTATCGACTTCTCTTAATCTTGCTCTTGACGGGACGAGTGCATTCTTCAATCCAACGTAAATAAGCAGCAAAACCGCTGCGCAGCGGCAGCTCTAGAATCTCGGGAACTTCATAAGGATGTAACTCACGCAAGCGGGAACAGGTGGCTGCAAGTAAGGAACGTCTGGTCTTGATGAGTAATAGCGTTTCTTTCTCTTCGCAAACCTTTCCTTTCCAGCGGTAGCAGGAAAACACGAGAGGAATTTGATTCACACAGGCCACTAAAGATTCAGAAACCAAACTCTTGGCAATTTTTTTTGCGGAATTTCTAGGAGAAACTGTACTGAGTAAAAGAACAAAACCTTGTCCCTTGCTCATAGATCTCTCATTGACTCGTTTCTTGGAAAAGCCCATAGTCTGCGCCCTAAATTTATGGATTTCTTGAACCGTTGGATTGTCGCGACCTTACCACTCGTTCCTCGATCATTCGTTCGCAAAATCGCTGATCGCTATATCGCAGGCGAAACCCTACGCGATGGAGTCTCGCTCGTCCAGAAACTCAATGCTCGTGGACGAATGGCAACAATGGATCTTTTGGGTGAAGACGTCACTCAAAAAGAGCAAACGTTTGAAAACGTGCGAGCCAATTTGGAAATCCTACGTACGATTGCGGATCTCAAGCTCGATACCAATCTTTCCGTGAAGCCAACGGCCTTGGGGCTAAAAATCGATCGCGAACTCTGTTTTGAAAACACCAAAAAGGTGTTGGAAGAGGCGAAACGACTGGGGCTTTTCGTGCGTTTCGAAATGGAAGACTCCTCGACGACGGATGCAACCATTGCTGTGTTTCGCAAATTGCGCGCTGAGTTCGACAATGTAGGCATTGTGATTCAATCCTGCCTGCGCCGAACTCTCCAAGACTTGCGCGGACTCGCTGAAATTCCTTCACTTAACATTCGACTTGTCAAAGGCGTTTATATCGAACCCTTCCGGGTTGCTTATGGCGAGCGTTCTCTTGTCAATAAAAGCTATGTGCAGATTCTCAAAGAGGCTTTTGAGAAGAATGTCTATGTAGCGATTGCCACGCATGACGAGGATCTCGTTTTCGAAGCTCTCAGACTGATCGATCAATACAAACTCAAACCCAATCAATATGAATTTCAGATGTTGCTCGGTGTGGGAGAAGAGCTGCAGGAAGTGTTGATTGCCGGCGGACATCGAGTGCGAGTGTATGTGCCCTATGGTCAAGATTGGTATGCCTACTCGCTGCGCCGACTGAGAGAAAATCCCCGCATCGCGGGATATGTGATGAAAGATTTATTGCCCTAGGTCGGCGGCCAATTCTTTTCCGAGTCGTTCTGCTACTTCTGATAGAGCTCCTGGAATTTCCATTCCAGAAGCCTTTCGATGCCCGCCTCCTCCGTAGCGTCGAGCAAATTGATTGACGTTGTAATCGCCCTTGGAGCGCAGACTGACCTTGACCTTGCCAGGTTGATCGGCACGACAAACGGCAACGACTTCAACCGAATGCACAGCGCGCAAAATATCGAGAATCTCTTCCGAGTCGGAGAGTTCCGCGGCTGCATCAGGCTTCAATCCTTGCGGGAGAACGGCAACCGCTAGTTTTCCGTTGGCTTCAAAGCGCACACTTTCCAAGGCGCGATGCAAACCACTAGTCCACTCGAGCGAGCGCTGTTGATAAACATGCTGGAAAATAATCGAAGGATCGACACCGCTAGCGACGAGTTCTGAAGCGACGCGAAAAGTTTCGGCATCAGTGTTGGAGTATTTAAACCATCCGGTATCTGTCACGAGAGATAAGAAAACTCCCTGCGAAGCGGCGGCATTGAGCGGAATGTTTTCTGCCTTCGCAAAACGATAAATCAACAAACCGGTTGCTGCCGCAGAAGCATCGATCAACGAGAGATCCCATTTTTCTTCTTCATTGGGGACGTGATGATCAAAAACGATTTTCTTGGACTTCCCTGCTCGCAGCACGGATTCCATCGGTCCTGTTCGTTTCAAAGTATTCACATCTAGTACAAAAAGTCCGTCGTAGGTATCCGGCAATTTGCCCTGGGCAGATTGAGGGTCGAAAGAATGAAATTTCGTGTGTTCTTGTAAAAAGTGATAACGCGGAGAAAGAGGATCGGGATTGAGTATCGTTGCTTTCTTTCCTAAGGCTGCCAGCAAATGAAACAGCGCAGTCTGTGCGCCGACACAATCGCCGTCCGCTCTCACGTGACCGGTCAAAACAAAATGATTCCCTGTCTTGAGAAACTCTCGTAACTCGCGAAATTTGGGCGTGAGGTCGATTGGTTTTGCTTTTTGTGATTCCATGAAAAGGGAATTTATATCACGGTCTTCGCGGCCTGGGAACCCGCAGAAAATAAGCGTTTGCCATGAATCCAAGTTTCTAGTGGCTTTGGTTTTGATTGAGTTAGGAAATCTAGGAGCGCTGCATCAGAGAGTTTTGTAGGGCAATCGAGAATCAAAAAGTCTGCTTTTTTTCCTACGCGGAGAGTTCCCAACTCATCGTCCCAACCCAAAGCCTTCGCCCCATTCTCTGTCGCCATTTGAAAAACCTTCGCCGCAGAGACTCGAGGAAAGCGTTTTCGACAAAGCGCCATTTCACGAAACATCGAAAGCGAACGATTGCTCGCGAGACTATCGGTTCCGAGTGCCACATTCATTCCTGCACGAAGCATGGATTCGAGCGGATAGCGATCGTAACGAAAGAAATGATGACTTCCTGGACAATAAACGACACTTGCTCGCCGTTTACCAAGTTCTTTGATTTCTGCTCGAGTGAGATAGTTTCCATGGATGATCAAAGACTTCGGATGCAACAATTTCCAGTGAGCAAGAAAAGCCAACGCGCCACCTTGCCATTCGAGCCAATCGGTTTCGAGTCGACTCTCCGCAAGGTGAATCGCGGAAAACCACTGTCTTGGCGCTTTCTTCAAACGATTGAGAAGTGAAATCGAAAGGGAATAAGGAGAATGCGGAGAAAGCCCAAAACGGAATTGTTGGGTAGAGCGTCGCTGCAATGCGGCACGGGCTTGATTCCAATTCTTTGAGGCAACTCCAGAATCCAAACCTAAAAGCTCATGATAAATCCGTGCTCGTAGAGGAGTTTTTGAGATGGCTTTTTGACTAAGTCCATGGCTTTCAATCTCCCCTACCGTAGTAGTTCCAGACTGCAAACACAGACGCGCTCCTTCCAATGCGGAATGAAAAAAGAAAGAAGAGTTTTGTTTCTGTTTTGCTTCGATCAATTCTTCAATCCACAAATCGATTCTTCCGGATTTTGGCGCTGGCACCGAGATGCGGCTTAATTCCAAATGAGTATGTGCATTGATCAATCCTGGAATGAGTAAGTGATTTCGATAGTCGAGTACCTTCCCAGTTTTCGCCTTTCGAGAAAACGCGTGCACGCGACCGTTGCGGATCTCAATGAATGCGTTCCGCAGCACGGTTTTGGAGTCGCGCAAAATTACGCCAGCCTGAATGGAAAAAGGGGTTCCTGCTGTTGCCATGTTGATTTGGGGCGCTAATCTACTGCAATGCAGAAAACATCCATAGGCTGGGGCGGGGGAATTTTGTTGGGCTTAGTCTTTTTCTTTCTCCTGAAAAACAATGTTCAAGACTCCATTGAAGCCAGTGAGAAGCGTTTGCAAATTCGCATGGAAGAAATGGAGCGGAGAATGCAATCGGGGAAAATCGCTACTTCCTCTACAACAGAATCGATCGCTCCGAAGGAATTACTCGAACAATTGTCCGCAAGCGCACAGAGAATTGAAAATCTCTCTCTATCACCTCATGAAAAAATGAAAGAATCCGCCAATGCGGATGAAGTGACGAAGAAAATTGAAAAGTTTGGAAAAGAAGCAAGCGGGGCCATCGAAGCCAGTTTTCAAAAACCGGGCAATTTGGAGTTTCGCCGCAGGCTCATGCGATTGTTGGGGAAAACGGATCGAGAAAAAGGCTTCCAAATGGCGGAGCGTTGTTTTCTGCGTGAAGGGGATGATGTGAATGTGCGCTGGGCTGCAGCAGCGGTGATGAAGGAAATCGACTCGCAGCGAGCAACTCCCATCCTTGCGCAATTTCTCATTCAAAACGACGGAACGCGGCATTCGGGAATGAGCTATGTGGTCGACACCTTAAAAGAAATTGGCAACGAAGAAGCGAAACAGGCACTTCTGCAAATTGCCTTAGATGTGAAGAAGGATCCTCCAGTCCGTTATCGAGCTGTCGATAGTCTGGGAACATTGAAAATGAGCGAAGCGGTTCCCTATCTTCGACAGATGGTGGAATTACCTGGCAACGCTTATTTGCGTATCAATGCATCTCGCTCTCTCTATTTAATCCAAGAGAAGGAAGCCTGTGATTTTCTCAAGCAAATTGCGGACAAAGAGGAAGACGACACTTTTCAACCCTTTTTGATTCAGCTTATTTCTGACAAATGCCGCTGATTGTTGATACGCATTGTCATTTGGGGGCGGAAGAGTTTGCAAACGATCTTGATGCTGTCGTCGCGAGAGCCAAAGAAGTCGGCGTCGAAAAAATGCTCGTCGTTGGAACCGATTTTTCGAATTCTAAAAAATCACTCGAAGTGGCTTCGCGATTTCCTTCGTTTCGGGCGAGTGCGGGTATTCATCCACACGATGCGAGCGAGTATTTAGAAACGCCAAAATGGGAGGAATTTGAACAACTCGCAAAGAGTCATCCTTTTTGCGCCATCGGAGAGACCGGTTTGGATTATTACTACAACCACTCTCCACGCGAAGCTCAAAGAGAAGTCTTTGCAAGACAGATTCGACTTTCCAAGTCCCTAAAATTGCCTTTGATTTTGCATTGTCGAGATGCCTATGAAGAAATGACAGAAATCCTAGATCAAGAAGCTGGAGCTTTTGGAATCGTTCATTGCTTTACGGGGAATAGCGCTCAGGCGAAGAGTTTTTTGAATCGAGGTTTTTATATCTCTTTTTCGGGGATTGTGACCTTCCCTAAGGCTGTGGAGTTGCAGGCTGCCTGTAAGACGGTGCCAATCGATCGCCTGCTTGTAGAAACCGATGCGCCTTTCTTGGCTCCTGTGCCCCATCGAGGAAAACGCAATGAACCTGCCTTTGTCGTGGATACGCTCAAGAAGATTGCGGCACTACGCATGGAGAGTTGGGAATTGTTGGCAGAGAAAACAACTAGCAATGCGGAGAAAATCCTAAAACTGTAGGGGCGGCGCATGCGCCGCCCCTACACAGCCTCTACAGATTCAAATTTCTGGTTAATTAGAGACAGCGTTCCAGGTTTCACCATCCGAGCCCTGACCGTTTGAAGCAATCGGACCAGTAATATCTCCAGCCAAAATTGGATTGGAGAATGCTGCATCGGCAACGGGAGTCGCTGCTACTCCGCTGTAATTGCGCACGGTATTTTGCGTTTGGAGCAACTCACCCTGTTGATTCACAAAGAAAGTTCGGCGCCCTGAATTGCCAAGAAATTGAGGCCAGGCATAGGCACACCAAAAAGTCTCTGCGAGATTGGGATCGATGGAAGCTGCGTTCGCAATTCCCCCATTGAGATCCTCCGCGACACCGACTCCGCCGGCACCCGGTAAGAACATGCGGAAGTGGTAGCCTAAACGCGAAACGGTTCCATTATTGACCGCACCAAAACTCGCCGCGAGCACGGGAGGGGCCAAAAGTATATTGGTCCCGCGAAGCTGCGATCGACCGGCGAGTTCGGCAAAGGAACCATATTCTCCAATGCCATTATTGTTGGTGTCGATCGCCTTTAAATTCTGAACCGTCACTTGCGAGTTGACCACGGTTCGCAAAGCAGCGACTGCAGCCGTTTCGTTGGAAACCAAACGCGCGCTGACTAAACTCGGCACTGCGATGGAGGCCAAGGTGACAATGATCGTGACGACGATCATGAGTTCGATGAGGGTAAATCCCGATTTGTTTTGCTGTCTCATAAGATCCCTTTCTGCAAAAGCCTTTTGCTTCTGCTGGCGCAGTTTCCCGGCTGCGCAATGTTGTTGTTGATTGTCGGGGCGAGCATCAGCCCGCCCCGACAGAAGTTAAGAACTAGTTACCCACTGGGGTCCAGGTGTTTCCATCCTGACCTAGACGGTTGGCATCCGCTGCCGCCGTTGGGGATAGCATGGTCACTGGAGCACCCGCAGTTGCGGAAAATGCGTTGAGCGCATTCGCTGCAGTAATCATCGTTTCACCAGCCGCATTGCTATAGCAAGCAGCCGTTGGAACCGGACCGAGATTGTTTGCAAAGCTCAACACTTCGCCGGTCTGATTCACAAAAAAGCTTCTGGTACCTGAAGCCGTGCGGTTAATGGGAACCGCATAGGAACACCAGGCACTTTCCTGATTGTCTCCATTGAGGATCACACTAGCTTCCGAAGCCGCAGCTCCAGGAGCCACAACTTCACCCACAGGTGCACCGTTAGCATCTGGCAAGAAAATCTTGAAAATATAGCCAGAACGTGTCGCTCGATATTCTCCGTCAGCAGCAACTACGCCACCACCGAAGGATCCCGAGAGAACGGGAGGCTGGAGATTCACTGCTAACGCAGCACCGTTAGGGCCACGCAACAGCTTGGTCGCAGCGAGTTCGCACATATAGGCGTACTCACCAGTACCATCATTGTCCTGGTCAATAGCGGCCATGGACTGAACCTGAGCTTGCGAAGCGACGAACTGTCTCAGCGTCGCGATCGCTGCAGACTCATTCGAGGCCAAACGCGCACTCAACAAATTAGGAATGGCGATCGAGGCAATAATCGCAATGATCGCGACGACGATCATCAACTCGATCAACGTGAAACCTTTTTCTTCTTTTCGGTACATTCGAATGCTCCTTTGAAACGACATCTATTCTTCCACTTTCCCGGAGGTGTGACCCTCCACGCCCAAGGGCTTTCTATTTCCCTTCACGCTCCTGCGTTGGCACACAGCCCTCGCGCGACTCGATCGCCTTCCTGTATTCGTCATCGGCTGCAAGCCTCCGACTGAGAAAGGGCGATCCCAAACCGCCGAGTTCCCGCAGTAGCGCGCAACCCTTATCGGGCTCACCGGAAAAAAACTTGAGTCTAGAAAGTAAAAACTTTGATTCTCTGTCTCCCTGGGACGATCCCTCCTCATACCCCCGTATCGCATCCTCGATTGCACCAAGGACTTCTAGCTGGAAAGAAGAAAGTCGCAAAAGTTCCAGGTTACCCTCACAAGACTTCTGCACTCGTTGATAAAGGGCCCGGGCCGTTTCTTTTTCTCCCAGAGTCAGGCGGCAACTGGCCTCGGCGAATTGCAACTTCGATTGAACAAGTGGTTTTGCTTCTTGAAGATTTTTGAGATGCGTTAAACCTTCTTTGGGACGTTCGCGTCGATTTTCAATCAAGGCCATCGCGACTCGGATCTCCCCTTCTTGATCTTGGTTCTCTACCAAATTCAAGGCCTCGCGATAGCGAGTGAGAGCTTCATCATTTTGAACCAGTTTTTCTGCACAGAAGGCGTCGATCAAAAGCGCGCGTAGATGTTTTGGTTCCCTCTCCAGAAAATCCGTAAGACTTTCGCGTGCCTGCAAATAATTGCCTCCTGCCATCTGCAATTCAATGAAAGTAATGTCCACTTCCTCGCTAGGCGGAGGCTCGTACAGGAAACCCAGAAACACCAACACGGAAATCGCACAAACACCGATCCCATAAAGCAAAATCCTCTTTGTGCCTTCGCCCATGTTTTATCCTTGTGCCAGTTTTTTCTGCAGTTCGAAAATCGGCAAGAAAACTGCAAGCACGATTGTTCCCACGAGCACACCCATGACCGTAATCAAGAGAGGCTCGATCATAGAAGTTAAGGATTTCACCGCAGCGCCTACTTGTTGATCGTAGAAAACAGCGATCTTTTCTAGCAAAGCATCTAAGGCTCCAGATCGCTCGCCAATCCCTATCATCTTGGTCACCATCGGTGGAAAGGCTTTTGATTTCGCGAGCGGATCCGAAAGAGTTTCCCCTTGCCGTACAGAATCCATTGCCGTGAGCACCGCTTTAGAAATCACACGATTCCCTGCAGTTTCGGCGACAATTTCCATGGCCGAGAGAATCGGCACACCGCTTTTGATCAAGGTTGAAAATGTTCGCGAGAATCGTGCCAAGGCCACCTTGTGAAAGAGCTGTCCAAAAATAGGTAGCTTCAGCACTAACGAATCCATCATAAATGCCCCTCGTTCTGTTCTCTTAAATGCGAGGAAAGCAAACCACATTCCCACCATAGATCCAAAAACGATATACCAATAATCCTTAAACCAAAACGCCGAATCCATGACGATCAAGGTCATGGCCGGCATCTTCACTTCCAAGGATTCAAAAACTGGCTTGAATTGTGGGACGATTCCGATCAATAGAAACGAGGCAATACCGACGACGAGGAATAGAGAAATAATGGGATAGGTCATTGCGGATTTGATTTCGCGACGCAACGCAGCCGCGGCTTCCAGATATTCCGCTAAGCGCACGAGAATGATATCGAGCTGACCAGAGACTTCTGCGGCTCGCACCATGTTGATGTATAGGGGGACAAAAACCCGTGGATATCTTTCGAGAGCTTTTGATAAATCTTTTCCCGAACGGACGTCTTCGACAACGCCTTCCAAAGTAGCGCGAAAGTTGGGAGTCTCCGCCTGTTCTGCCAAGATTTCCAAACATTCCAAGAGAGGAATACCTGCAGTGACCATGGTCGCCAACTGGCGTGAAAAAACGACAATTTCATCGCGTTTGACTCCACGATTCGCTTTTCCCTTTTTGACCTTTTTTTCTTTGCTTGCCTTCGAATCACCCAACGCTTTGACATCCAGAATGGTCAGGTTTTTACGGCGAAGCTCCTCAAGAGCTTGGCCGCGATCTTTGGCTGCAATGGTCCCGGTAATGGTTTGCCCGGACTGATTCTTCGCCGAATACTTAAAACTAATCATGCTATCCTCGTCTCTGTTAATCAGGCATCGTCACATTGAGTACTTCTTCTAAAGAGGTTCTTCCTCGCGCTGCATTGAGAAGGCCACAACGACGCAAAGTGATCATCCCCTGCTCTACGGCTATTTTTTTGATGTCTAGCACGGATTTGCGCTCGATCACCATGCGTTTCACTTCCTCCGTCATCGCTAATGTTTCCAAGAGAGCGAAACGACCCTTGTATCCATTCGAACAACGCGGACAGCCGACTGGCTTGAAAAACGTAGCCGTACCCGTCTCTGCCTCGTTGTAGCCCGCATCTAGCAAAGCTTGCTTAGGAATTTGCACTGGCTCTTTGCAATGCGAGCACAATGTTCTTCCCAATCGCTGTGCAGCAATGAGCAAAGTCGCCGACGCCACCATAAAAGGATCGAGTCCCATATCGCACATACGAGTCACCGTCGAGGGCGCATCGTTCGTGTGAATAGTCGAGAGCACTAAGTGCCCAGTGAGCGCCGCCTTCACGGCGATATCAATTGTTTCCGCATCACGAATTTCGCCCAAAAGAATGATGTCGGGGTCTTGTCGCAAAATGGAACGCAAAGCCCCAGGAAATGTGATTCCACGTTTTGGATTGACGGGAACCTGATTCACTCCATCGATTTGGTATTCGACAGGATCTTCAACCGTGACGATATTCGTGTCCTCTGCAATCAACTCGCGAAGAGCTGAATACAAGGTTGTAGATTTTCCAGATCCTGTTGGGCCAGTTACAAGAATCATCCCATAAGGGCGAAGAATGGAAGTGCGGTAATCGTCGAGAGCTTTTTGCTCAAAACCCAATTTGTCGAGCGAGAGCGCGAGTTTCCCGGCATCGAGAATACGCATGACGCATTTTTCTCCAAAGACAACCGGGAGAAAAGACACGCGAAAGTCGATTTGACGTCCTTCGAATTTGATCTGAAATTTCCCGTCTTGAGGTTTGAATTTTTCCGCGATGTCGAGGTTCGACATGATTTTGATACGCGAGGCAATTGCACTTTGCAATTTTTTGGGTGGAGAAATGGCTTCGTGCAAGTGACCGTCGACGCGGTAGCGGATCTTGAGCTTCTTTTCGAAGGGCTCGATGTGAATATCGGAAGCTCCCTCTTTGAGCGCTTGAAAAATGATCACATTGACCATTTTCACGACTGGAGATTCGTCGGAAGAAAGTTCTGAGAGATCGACTCGTTCATCGAGCGCTTCGGCTTCTTTGAGAGTGAGATCCGAGTTTTCAAGATCGCCCAAAACCTCCTGCATCTTGCTGTCCGCAAGAGCGGCGTTATAGGCACGCTGCACTGTAGCCTTGACTGAATCGCTGGTACTCACCACGGCTCGCAGTGAGCAACCTGTGATGATGCGTAAATCGTCGAGTTTCAAAACATCGAAGGGATCCGCAACGGCAACGGTCAGCAAATCGCCCACTTTGGCGATGGGAAACACTCCATAATCCAGGGCAACATCTTGAGGAATGAGATTAAGAACTTCCGGGTCAACATTTAGTTTACCCAAATCGAGAGGAGGAAGATTTGCAGCCTTCGCAACATGACCGATCAACTCTTTTTCTTGAATCGATCCTGAACTAACGAGTACCGAGGAGAAAGAACGATTTTCTTTCGCTGCAGTTTCGGCGTGTTGGGTTGCCTGTGCCTCGGTCAATACTCCGGCATTGACCAAGATGCTGCGTAGTTTCCGGGTGCCGGCAACCATGAAAAACCTCTAAACCTTTTTCAATAGACGCTGGAATTCGCTTGGATCGGGCGCTACCGACACCGCTTCGTCATAAGTCACGATATTGCCTTTGTAGAGATCAGCGAGCGATTGATTCATCGTCTTCATCCCGGTGCGGCCGCCGGTTTGAATAATCGAATAAATCTGATGTGCCTTGTTCTCGCGCACGAGCGAACGAATCGCAGGATTGCAAATCATGATTTCCGCAGCCAACGCACGACCGCGTCCAGAGGCGCGCGGGAGCAATTGCTGACAGAACACACCCTGCAAAGTAAATGAAAGCTGTGTGCGAATTTGTTGTTGCTGGTGAGAAGGGAAAACGTCGACGATACGGTTAATCGTCTGCACGGCATCGGAAGTGTGCAAGGTGGCAAAGGTCAAGTGACCGGTTTCTGCCAACGTCAATGCCGCTTCAATCGTTTCCATATCGCGCATTTCTCCGATGAGCACCACGTCCGGGTCTTGTCGCAAGACGGCGCGCAAAGCAGCAGGAAAAGCTCGAGTATCAGAACCCACTTCGCGTTGAGTCACGAGACAGCGCTTATTTTTGTGAATGAATTCGATCGGGTCTTCGATCGTGACAATGTGCATGGCTTTCTGTTCGTTGATGTAATTAACCATCGAAGCCAAGGTTGTCGACTTACCAGAACCCGTTGCTCCTGTGACAAGCACGAGACCCTTAGAGAGGTTGGAAAGGTCCTCGCAAACTTTCGCCGGAATGCCTAGTTGATCGAAGCTAAACACTTCAAAAGGGATCACGCGCAAAACAGCACCGATCGTTCCTCGCTGCATGAGCACATTGGTGCGGAATCGTCCATGCCCTGCAAAACCGAAGGAGCAATCGAGTTCGAGACTCTTTTCGAAGCGTGCGATTTGGTCGCTGGTGAGCACGGAGTAAATCAGTTTTTGATTTACTTCTTGTGTGAGAGGTTCGAATTCCATCGCCACCAAGCGCCCGTCAATACGGATGCGCGGAGGAGAACCAACAGACAAGTGCAAATCGGACCCCCCGCGTTGAATGAGCAGGGTCAGCAATTCTTCCATGGAAATCATTGCGCTTCCTCCTGAAGGAGAAACTAGTGTTTACCCGGATAACGGGGGGATTTATCGGGTTGCGACAGGCTGTGGCTTGAGGCACTCAGCGCTGTCTGGCGCCAAACCTTCTCACGGCCCAGCGCTCCCGGGTCGCGCCCGCGCTAAGGCTGGAGAGCGCGGGAACCCTCCGCGTCCTCCAGAACCGGAATAGAAAATAGAGACGGCAAAAAAAGTCGGCGCGGCTTCCCGCGCTCTCCAGCCAAGCCGCGGCTGCGACCCTC
>CAZMYG010000063.1:0-15084 GCA_964570465.1 uncultured Planctomycetales bacterium | reverse complement strand
ACTCATCTTGGATCGAGCTTCGACCAATCGGATTCGGGAAGAGGCCCAAAAGAGTGGGATGAGGGGTTTAAGGGATTCTGGTTTGTTTGCCGTTACCGAGGGATGGACGACTGTGGAAGAGGTCGTTCGCGAAACTTTGTCCGTCGAATAAGCTAAATAACAGTCAATGCCAGCAAAAATCCAACGAAAGGTAGGTGCTGCGCCTGTAAAGACGGCTGCAGCTTCGCCTGCAGGGAGTGTTGAGCGTTCTCCCATTCGGGGAGCAATCAAAACGGGGAAAATCTCCAATCGCCAGCTCGTGCAATTTACGACTCAACTTGCGACTCTATCTGGAGCGGGGCTTCCGATTGTGCGGGCCTTATCAATTCTAGAAAAACAACTTCCTGCTGGTGCGCTCAAACAAGTTTTGGCCTCTGTTTCTGAGGATGTTGCAAGCGGGACTTCACTTTCAGAAGCTTTGGCAAAGCATCCCATCGTTTTTGATCATGTCTATACCAACCTGGTTCGAGCTGGTGAGGTGGGCGGTGTTCTCGATCAAATCCTGAAACGTCTCTCTGAATTTTTAGAGCGTACTCAGGCGATCCGAGATCGAATTAAAGGAGCGATTGCCTATCCCGTCGTCGTGACCTTGGTGGCGATTGGCGTGCTTTCGATTGTTTTTATTTTTGTGATTCCTAAGTTTGAAGAAATCTTCAATTCTTTTGACATCGAATTGCCTTTCGTAACTCAGTTGCTGATTGGTGCCAGCCGTTTCGTTGCAGATTTTTGGTATATCGTTTTTGGTTTGCCGATCTTAGCTGTCTTTGCTTTGCGAGCGAGCTATCAACGCTCTGTTGGATTTCGCCGCGCCTGTCACCAAAGAGTTCTGCAACTGCCTGCGATTGGCCCGCTTGTCAACAAAACCTTGATCGCGCGATTTTCTCGAACCTTTGGAACTTTGATTGGCAGTGGTGTGGCGCATCTTGAAGCTTTGGCAATTGTTCGTGATTCCATGGGCAATGAAATCGTCGGCGACGCGATTGAAAAAATCCGCAGCTCAGTTCGAGAGGGTGAAGGAATGAGTCGGCCGATGCAAGAAGCCGCGGTATTCGATGAAATGATTATCAATATGGTTGACGTTGGCGAAGAAACCGGTGAACTCGACCGAATGCTGCTCAAAGTTGCTGATGCCTACGAAGATGAAGTCGACAAGAAGATGGAAATCTTCTTCAAAATTCTCGAGCCTGCATTGCTTGTTGCGATGGCAGTTGCAGTGGGATTCATTGTGATTTCTCTTTTCCTTCCATTGCTGAAAATCATGGACACTCTAGGTTCTGGATAGGTTCTCTTCTCGATGTCGCTACGTACCAAGGTGATCTCCGGTGTTTTGTTGATCGACCTGATTGTCTTTGGGGCTCTCGCATTTCTCATTCCTAACGATTTGCGCCGTCAAAAAGAGAGAGAACTTCAAGCGAGAACGGCGCTCTTCGATTTGTTTTACACCTTGGCGGCTTCCATTTCGAAAACAACGGGACAAGGTCCGGATCTGATTGCTCTTTTGGATTGGCCGCATTGGGATCAATTTGCAGATGCTTTGTTGATGGAAGGAAAGGTAGCGCGTACGCCGGTTTTTGAAGAAAGCGTACGCAGTCAAAGCGAGGCGGTGCCGATTGGACTTTTCTTTAATCCAAAAGGAAAAACGCCGCGTGATTTGCAATTCGATCGCATTGCTAAGCAAAGAATTGTCGAGGCACTGGAACGACGTCAACCTGTAGAAACCGATAATGCGATCGCTTTGCCTATTGTGCGCCGCAGTGGGGATCGAGAAGAAATTTGGGGCGGCGGCTATTTCGTTCTTCAAGAACCGGAGAAACCGATTCTTTCTTTGCGCGGCATTCTTCTGCTCAGCGGTGCGAGTCTTTTGCTTTTGGCATTGACGAGTTATTGGGCACTTTCGAAATTGGTTTTGGAGCCCGTGGAAGTTTTGGCAAACGCCAGTCGGAAAGTCGCTGGAGGAGATTTACAGGTCAGTTTGAAACTTCCTAATCGTCATGATGAATTGGCTCTGTTGATTCGCAGTTTTGATGAGATGGTTTTCACTTTGCGCAATCACCAAGGGGAATTGAAAAAGGAAGTCGCCATCGCTACGGAGAAGGCAGCACTCGCGCAGCACGAGCTTTTTACAGCGCAGCGTTTGGCTGCATTGGGCACTCTGACTGCCGGCATCGCACATGAAATCAACAATCCCCTAGGCGGCATGATCAACGCCATTCGCGCTTTAGATAAAAAGGATTTGAGTCCCGAAAAACGTGCGGAATATCTGGAGCTCGCACGATCTGGTTTGGAGAGGATTCGAAACATTGTCCAGAGAGTGCTGCAGGCAACCCCGCGCAACAAACGTAGGGAAAGAGTTACGTTGCGCCCTGCTATTGAGAAAGCGGTCGAAGCGCTTCGCTTCCGCTTAGAAGAGGAAAAGGTCTCGATACAAATCGAAACCATACCTGAGCAAAGTGTTTTGGATGCGGATCCCGCAGAGCTCGAACAAGTCTTTTTAAACCTTTTTGTAAACTCTCTCGATGCGATCGCTTCGCGTCACGCGACAGAGCCCGCTTTCCAAGGTCGAATTCTCGTTCGTGTTCTGGAAAGTTCTCCGCGATTAGAAGTTCTCGTGGAAGATAATGGGGGAGGAATGAAAGACGAAGATCTTGCCCGTTCTTTGGATCCTTTCTTCACGACGAAGGAGGTAGGGAAGGGATCGGGGCTAGGATTGTTTCTGGTCTACGGAATTGTCCAAGGCATGGGAGGGAAGCTGGAATTGCAAAACCGAAAAGGAGAGGGGCTATCGGTCAAGCTGGAGTTCCCAGCGATGAAACTTTCCTAGTTTTGCCTGCTATATGTCGTAGGGAGAAAGTCATTGGCAAGTCCAAAAAAGCAGTTAAAATCCTCGCTCATTGGGCTGATAGGGAGTGGAAAGACACAGGAGCTAAATCATGGCCGAAGAATTCTTTTCTTTTGAAAAAGCACTCGAAAAATTGAAACTTCGTGAAGAAGAGTTGAGACGCCTGGTCTCGGAAGGCGAAATCCGCGCCTATCGATCTGGGGAAACGATGAAACTTCGCAAGGAAGACGTCGAGAAGTTACAAAAAGAACTTTCCATCCCCTCAACGGGTGATGTGGTCGATGTCGACGCCGGTGCAGAAGAGTTGATCTTCTCCGAAGAAGAACCCACGGAAATTGTGGAAGAAACCGGTATGGAAACTGCGCCGATTTCTGAGGAAGACACCTTGGTGATTGAAGAAACGAATAGCTCTGGTGAAGAAATCAATCTTGAAGAACCTGTAGCAACGCGAACCCCGGCACCGGCTCGGCGAGCTCGTGCTGGTGCGCGGTCTACTCAAACCGCTCTCGCTGAAGTCGGCGGTGAAGGTGCCTTCCCTCGTTTCTTGATGATCACGACTGGAGCGTTGTTGTTGGTCAGCTCCTTTGCCTTGATCAATGTCGCCAGTATGGAAAAGTCGGCGCCAAATAGTTTCTTTAAAAGTATTGGTGGAATGTTTTTCGGACAGTAATCGCGAATTCGAAGGAGATCTTTCATGCAAAACAAACGTGGCGGTTTGGGATTGTTGCTCGGCATAGCATCTTTGTTGAGTATTTCTAGTTTTGGATGTGTAGGGCAGCAGAAGTATCGCGATTCCATGGAGCTGGCCTCTCATTACAAAGAATTGTATGACTCATTGAAGTCACATCAACTCGAGCTTGAAAGCCGCAATCGCGATCTTTCTTCGCAGCTTGCTCAAGCAAAGGTGGAAGGCGCTGAAGGACAAGCGGTTTATCAAGAAGCCTCTGCGCTTCGAGAGGAATATCACAAACGTGTTTCGCAGCTAGAAGGTTCTTTCCAGGGAACTGGAACGATTACTAGCGGAGACATTGAAATCTTCCGCACTCCTGAGGGCGAAGTGTATCGCATCAAAGATGCCATTCTCTTTGACTCCGGTAGCTCAAATCTGAAAAGCACGGGCAAAACTCTGGTTCAAGACATTGCCACTCAGATTCGCGAGCAAGGAAAACGAATTCGTGTTGAAGGTCACACCGATAACGATCCTGTGGTTCGTTCGATTGAAAAATTTCCCTACGGAAATTTGCAGCTTTCCGCTGCGCGTGCGCTAGAAGTGGCGAACGCTTTGATCAAAGACGGAAAAATCTCTTCAGAGCTCCTTTCGGTTGCTGGCTTTGGCGAACATCGTCCGATTGCCAAAAACGATTCGAACGAAAACAAACGTAAGAATCGCCGTGTCGAGATTGTTGTCTTGGACGGGGGATCGACTAGCTCGAAATAGAAGTGCCCTTTTTTGCTCAACCAAAAAAAGCGCTAGTTTGGGTTTTCTTGGTTCTGAGTTCTTGCGAACAACCCTCGGGTCAACCGAGGGTTTCGCCTTTTCTAGAGGAGTTTTTTCAGCTTGCTGTAATCCCTGGAGATGAAGGTCCCACTCTATTTGCAGACCGTTTCGAAGTTCGCTCTCTTCAGTATTTTCAATTTCTTCAGCAAAGCGGTTATTCCGGGCAAGGAGCCGGCTTTTTGTTGAATTGGGAAAAACAAGAAGGCATTCGACAGCCAAAGAAAGCGGAGGAGTTACTTCCTGTCGTATTTGTTTCCAAAACCGATGCCCAAGCGTTTGCTCGCTGGAGAGGGATGCGTTTACCTAATAATGCGGAGTGGGAACGTCTCGCTTGCAATCGAACCGAGTCGAGTTTTTTACTTCGTCCTTCTTCTTTCTCTTATCCGTGGGGAAGCGCTTGGGTTCCCCTTTATGCCAACACCGTGGAATTGGGATTGTGGCGACGTACAGCACCGGGAACTTTTGAGAGTGGAAGCTCGCCCTTTGGTTGTTATGACGTGGTGGGCAATGTTTGGGAGTGGGTAGAAGAGGAAAGCTTTCCTGCCATGGGTTTAGCAAAAGGTGGATCTTTCGATGTCAGTCGAGAAAGAGCCCGCTGCGAGGAGGGATTACAAATTCCAGCAGAACAGAGAGCCCAAGATTTGGGCTTTCGTTGTGTGGCAGATTTCGAATCTTTTCTCCGAGAAAAATTAAAAGGGTTTCGGCCAAGCAATGAAGAAAAACTCGGTTTGATACAGATTGCTTCCACTTGGAATGTCGCGGTGATTCCTACACTCGAACGTTTAGAAAAAGAACCGCGTATTGACTCTTCTTGGATTCGCGCAATTCGAGCAGCAGTCGCCAAGGAAAAATAGAACAGTTTCGTTGTGCAAAAATCCCCTCTTCCTCTGAGTGAGTTTCGAAAGCTTTTAGAAGAAGCTGGATTCTCTCCTTCCAAACACCGAGGTCAAAATTTCCTTCACGATCCCAATCTCTGCGCCGCAATTGCAGAGTCAGCAGGTATCACATCCAAAGATCATGTCGTCGAAGTGGGTACGGGTTGTGGTTATTTAACCTCCGCGCTTTCCGAGCGTGCAGCAAAGGTTTGGGCTTTGGAAATTGATCCAAGACTTTCTCAGATTGCGCAAAAAGCTCTCGAAGAACGAAAGAATATCGAGTTCGTAGTTGGAGATGCTCTAAGCGGCAAAGAGCTCAATCCAGAGTGGGTAAAGCCCCTGCGTGCTTTTTCGCCGTTTCTTTTTGTAGCCAATTTGCCTTATTCGATTGCTAGTCCTTTATTGATTTCCTTGAGTCAGTTTGAACCTGCAATTGAAAAAATGACGGCTTGTGTGCAACGCGAAGTGGCGGAACGCGCTGTTGCCAAGGCCGGAGATTCGGAAAGAGGCGCACTTGGAGTGCTTTTGCAGTTGCAATATCGTGCAGAAATTCTGCGCATCATTCCTACTGAGGTTTTTTGGCCTAGACCAAAGATTGATTCTGCTGTGTTGAGCTTGACTCGGATAGAAGCGCTAGGAACGAAGAGCGAAATCGCAAAAGCAGCAAAATTGGTGTCTTTATTGTTCGCTCAACGGCGCAAGCAAATCCAATCTACTCTTCGCCCAATACTCGGGAAAAACACTTCGGAGATTTTGCAATCTTGTAGGGTGAATCCCATGTCACGGGCGCAGGAATTGGAGACTCGCGATTTTCTAAAGATCGCCGAATTTATCCCCCTTGATCAACAGGACTTAGGTGTTATAGTCACGTAATTCTGGGCTAAACATTTGAAGTATAATAAGAGTGTTTTCTGCCCTTAAGTTCTTGTGAGACAGAAGGATAGAGCAGACGTAAAAAGGGGGGATTTTGCTTCGTCACGCGGACGAAACCGTCACTCGAATCAAAGAGGCTAACGATATTGTTTCTCTGATTGAGGGCTATTTGCCCTTACGCCGTCGGGGAAAAAATCTCGTCGCCTTATGCCCCTTTCACGAAGAGAAGACTCCTTCTTTCAACGTGAGTCCTGAGCGCCAGACTTTCCGCTGCTTTGGCTGTGGTAAAGGTGGAGATGTAATTGGCTTTGTACAAGAACATGAGAAATTGAGTTTTCCTGAGGCGCTGTCGCTTTTGGCGGAAAGAGCCGGAATTCGTTTGGATGCCGTAGCTAGTTCAAAAGCGAATGATGAAGGTCCAACGCTAAGAAAAGTTTTGCAGTGGGCCGTCGAGTTGTACCGCGCGGAACTGAAATCTCCCGCGGGAGCGCCTGTGCGAGAGTATCTCACTCGACGAGGTTTAAGTGCGCAAACCGTGACGGATTTTGAATTGGGATTTGCGCCACCTGGTTGGGAGCGAGTGAAAATTGCTGCGCGTAAAGCGGGGTTCTCTGAGTCTCTTTTGGAGAAAGCCGGTTTGCTGGTGCGCAATGAACAAGGCCGATTTTACGATCGATTTCGCAATCGGCTGATGATTCCGATCTTTGACAGTTTGAAGCGGCCCGTGGGATTTGGAGCTCGAGTGTTAGATCACTCCGAGCCCAAATATCTCAATAGCCCGGAATCGCCCTTGTTTCGCAAAGGCAACTTGCTTTACGGTCTCGAGAAAGTTCGCTCTGAGCTTGGTGAGAAAGGAAAGATTGGACTCGTCGAGGGTTATACCGACGTGATTCTTTCCCATCAGGCAGGAGTGAAAAACGTAGTCGCAACTTTGGGAACTTCGCTGACCTCGGATCACGCAAAACTTTTGAGCCGTTATGTGAACACCGTCGTTTTAATATTCGATGGTGATGCGGCGGGTCAAAAAGCAAATGCGCGTGGGGTGGAGATTTTGCTCGAACAAGATCTCGACGTGAGGGTTGTGGTTTTGCCTTTGGGAATGGACCCCGGAGATCTTGTAGCAGAGAAAGGTCCGGAAGCCTTGCTAAGCGCTCTCTCCAAGGAAGAGGATTTTTTTGAATTCACTCTGAGGAGATTGGCAGCGACCCATTCGATTGAGACTGCGACCGGGAAAGCCAAGGCTTTGGAGGAGTTTTTAGGACTTTTGAAAAAGATTTCTTCTGTCGTGAAGCGAGATCTTTTGCTGACTCAGGTATGTCATCGCTGGAATGTCCGCGAAAGTGAGTTAAGAGCTCGTTTCCGAGAAACTGAAAATAAACTGGCTCGTGGAACGGTGAACCAGAACTCTTCTTTGGAACAGCGCTGGCAAAAAGACCGAGAAAAACGCCAAGAAAAAGACCGAAAAATAGAGGCAGAATTGTTGGCATTACTTTTGCAAGATTCTTCAATTGTCCCATTTGTACGGGAGAAGATTTTTCCAGAAGATTTCTACTTTTCTGAGCACCAGTCAATTTTCCGGGATATGCTTGAGCAGTATGAGCAGGAGGGCAGTATTTCACTCCCTCGACTTATGAACCGGGCAGTCGGGAATCCCACCCGAAACTTACTTGCCAGCTATGAAGGTGTTTCCTTCGAAGAGCCGCTAAAAATTGCGGAACAATTAATGAAAGCGTTTGCGCGACGCAAAAGAGAATCGCGCATTCAAGAGCTTAAAGAGCAGGCCAAGGCCGCTCGCCAGCGAGGTGATCTCGCGGCTGAGGACGTGCCCTTTGAGCAGATACACAGTTTGTTGAGAGATTCGCATTAGAGGATGCATAAAGCATTAAGGATCTATAGAGGAGTTTTATGGATAAGCAGGTAGTTGTGGAGAAGAATCAGGATCCCGTACTCACTCAACTCGTCGAGTTGGGGCGCACTAAGGGTTTCTTGAGCTATTCCGAAATCAATCAAGTGCTCGGTGACGATTTCGTCTCCCCCGAAAAAATCGAGAAGATTTTGACCGTTTTGGAAGAAAACGGAATCGAGGTGAAAGACGAAGCCGAAGGCGCAGGGCCAGAAATGGGCGAAGCAGAGGAGCCAGATGCAGAGGCTCTTGAGGCAGCAGAGTTTGCTGCGGAACAAGAAGCTTTGCTCACGCCAATGCCCACTGAAAAAATCGATGACCCGGTCCGAATGTATCTCACCCAAATGGGCGAGATTCCTTTGTTGACTCGCGATGAAGAAATCTCTTTGGCTAAGCGCATCGAAGTCACTCGACGTCAATTCCGAAAAACGGTTTTGGGTTCAGGTTTCACGATTGATGCTTCGCTGAAGATTTTCGATGACGTTCTTTCGGGAGATTTGGCTTTCGACCGTACTTTGAAAGTGAATCCCGCAGGTTCGATGGGCAATGAAGGTTCAGACCTCGATAAAGAAGATCTCTCTTCTCGTTTGCCTGAGAATATCGCGACGATTCGTCGTCTGCGCGACTTCGTTCGAGAGGACTTCCGGCGTCTCGTTTTTGGGGAATACAAAAACAACTCGGAAAAGAAGGAATTGATTTGGCGCATTCAGGCTCGTCGCCGCAAGGTTGTGAGCTTGATTGAAGAGCTGCATATGCAGGTCAAGAAATTCCGTCCTTTGATGGAATTGCTGAGCGAAAAACTCCAAGAGCTGTTTGCTTTGGAAAAGCGCATGAACTCGATTCATGGCGCGCAAAAGCAAGGTGCGGAGTACAAGTCACTCAAAGAGCAGTTTGAACAGTTGGCGATGTCGGGAGCGGAACTTCCCAAGCATTTGAAACGCCGACTCACTCAGGTTCAGCGCCATTACGCAAACTACGATGATGCCAAGCGAAAGCTGTCCTCTGGAAATTTGCGTTTGGTCGTTTCGATCGCCAAGAAATATCGCAACCGTGGACTTTCGTTCTTGGATTTGATCCAGGAAGGAAACACAGGCTTGATGAAGGCCGTAGAAAAATACGAGTATCGCCGAGGTTATAAGTTTTCAACCTATGCGACTTGGTGGATTCGCCAAGCAATCACTCGCTCCATCGCTGATCAGGCTCGAACGATTCGAATTCCTGTGCATATGATCGAAACGATGAGCAAGCTTCGCAACGTGACAAAGAAACTCCTGCAAACCAAAGGCCGCGAGCCCTCGATTGAGGAAGTGGCAGAGGCAACGGGGATTTCGATCGAAGAAGCGAAGCGCGTGATGAAGATCAGCCGTCATCCGATTTCTTTGGATCGTCCCATTGGTGATTCCGATGATTCTTACTTCGGCGATTTCATCGAGGATGAAGCTTCAGAGAATCCTGTGCATGCAGCGACTCACGAAATGCTTAAGGAGCGCGTCGACGATGTGCTCAACACTTTGACCTTCCGCGAGCGCGAGATCATCAAGTTACGTTACGGAATTGGCGATGGTTACACCTACACGCTCGAAGAAGTCGGTCGCATTTTCCGAGTCACTCGAGAACGTGTACGACAGATCGAGGCTAAAGCCGTGAGAAAGCTGCAGCATCCAGTACGTGCTCGGAAAATTTCCGGATTCTTGGATGCACAGTCAGGAGCTAGACTATTAGGCAATGTTTCTAATGAAGCATCATAATTACGCTTGCGAAACGCAGACAAAACTCCCGTGGAGTTGTCGCGGGTTTTTCGCAGTGCCGCGGCGAATCGGGCCACCCATTTTGGGTGGCCTTTTTTGTTTTATAGAGTTTCTAAGAGAGGGTAGAGGGAAATGGATATAACCTTAAAGCAGTTAATCGAATTACAAACGCTTGATTCCCAGTTGCGCAAAGTTGAAGAAGAATTGCTCGCTTTGCCTAAAGAGCTTTCTGGACGGGAATCCGAATTAAAAAAAGCGAAAGAAGCGGTTCAAGCGGCCAAGGACGGAGTGAAAAAAGGGCATTCCGAGGCCAATCAAGCGGAGAACGAAATCAAATCGCGGGAAGAAAAAATTAGTAAGCTCGATGGAGAAGCAAATCGAGTTCGCGACAATGCTCAGTTGATGGCGATTCAGCATCAAATCCAAACAATCCGCCAGGAGATTTCTCAATTCGAAGACACTGCGCTAGCGCAATTCAGCAAGATTGAAAGTCTAGAAGTGGAAGGGAAAAAAGCACAAGCCGAGTTAGCGCAGATCGAAGCAGAGATGTCTAAATTCCGGCAAAGTATTGAGAGCGAAGTGGCTTCCGCTAAGAAACGCAAAAGCGAATTGCTCGCGACTCGAGAAAAACTAGTTCCAGACGTGAAGCCAGAAATCTACACAATCTACAATCGGATACTTGGTGCCCGCGAAGGGCAAGCGATTGTTGCGGTCGAAGGTCAAACCTGCCAAGGCTGTAATATGGAAGTGGTAACCAACGACTACGCGAAACTCCTTAGTGGAAAACAAATCGTGCAGTGCCGTCACTGCAATCGAATTCTCTTTATCGCTGCAGAGAAGGAATCTTCCGAAGGAGCTTAGGTGTTAAATTCACAGAAATGTTTAGATCAGAGAGGCTCAAAAGATAAAGACACGTTTTTCGGAAGCCTTCCTTGATCCTAGATGGATCGATTAAGGACAAAAAACAAGGCGTTCAATTTTTTTAGCCAGCTGGAGAAAAGGAATGGTTTCCTTACTCCCCTCCAAGTCAATTTCTGCATCTTCGATATCCTTTGCACCAATGAAAATAAATTGATTGGCTTTACCATTCAGAAAAACAGACAAGAAAGAGCCGCTTGAACTTGGCTGCGTGGCTCTCCAAGAAATGAGTGTGTTATCTCGGACCAACTCTGCAACAAACGAAAAAAAATCTTTAGATTTTTTCCTATTCAAGAAAAAACAATAAGGCTCTTCAAGAGTCTTCTGATCCAATTGTTCCGGCCCAATATTTGTACAGAGAATTACTTCTCCGTCGGTACGCTCCACAATCCAAACAGAACGAATTTCAAGCTTGTCAGGAGCGGCGCAAGAATTCCATACCCGCTCAAGCCGAATTGAGCTGCTGAAGGAATGCCCATCTAAATGTTCTCTAATTTGCCACTCTATTTTTCCCCTTAGGGGAGAAAGGCTCAAGTTTTGAGCCAGTGTTTCAGAAACCATGACAAAAAACTCCGTATTGGTGGCATCTTTAGGATTTTGAATTGCCTGAATGGCCATCTCAAAGCGAGGATCCCATTGAGGAATCAAATTTTTGGAGCGGTTTTTACTGATGCATGAAAAGCAACATGTCCCGACTCCAAACACCAGGATCAGCAAGAACAAACTGTTAGTGAGCTTCATTATTTTTTAGGTTTATCGACAAATCGTTTTTGTGAGGGAACCCAGCCGGGCAATGAATCTCCTAGCGTTCCATCGGGATCCACTTTCCAAGGGCCATAGCTTTCACGAGGCGGGATCCCTAGTTCCTTCCGCACCTGTTGCTCAAAGCTTATAGCCGAACTTTCTCGTTCCTTATTCCAGGGGCCTTCTGGTTTTTTATCCGGGTTTGTCCATTGTTCTCGGAAATGCCCATCGGGGAATTTCCCTATTCCAACATCATATGAGTGGGCTAATTCGTGGACTGTAGTGGCCAAATTAGCGCGTTCATTATCGCTGTCGATGTTAATCTCAGAGGACACGGCTCTTTCCCCTCTGTAGCGCGCGTTATCTTCTGTGAGCCATGAATCTGTATTGCTCTCGTCCATGTCCGTAAAGGTAATCTCGTGAATCAGGTTGTCCTTTTCCATTTCTTCGTACCGTTCTCTGGTTGTTTTGCTTTCTCTTTTCAGTTTTTCGATTAGTTTTTCTCCCTTTTCCAGCAATTTTTTGTTCTTTTCCGCCTCCTCTTTCTTCGTCTTACAAAATTTCTTTGTTCTTCCACGGAGCACAACTTTCAAACCGCTGAAATCTTGGTTGTTCACTGGATCATTTCCCGCGTAGCTGTACCCGCCGCCGAGATTGACGTCGTCAGTCCAGATGCCAATGGGGTCGCGGGTAAGGAATCGGCCTTGGTTGGGGTTGAGGTAGCGGTTGCGCAGGTAGTAGTTGCCGGATTTGTCGGTGATTTGAGAGTTGGTACGTTGGCTGAGTTCTGAATCGTATTTTGCAGCAGTGAAGAGTAGGGGATTGCCAAGGCTAGATTGCGTAGCGAAGTTGCCCTGCAAATCACGAATGGGTTGCTGGTTGTTGTCGAGGAAATAAGGTTGTCCGTAGGGAGAGTATTTCACTCGTTCAACGACATTGCCGCTTGTATCACTTAATGCACAAACGGAGCCCAGGATGTCGTCGTGGTAGTAGTAAGTGGAACTGATCACGCCAGAGATATAGCGATCCATTTTGAGGATTTCATCAATCCGTTCCCCATAAACAAATTGTTTCGTGACGGCATTACTTGCATCGCGCTTTTCAATTGCGTGCCAACCGTCGTAAAGAAAACGGGTGAAACTGGCGCCGGTTGTTGCGTGCGCAGTAGTTTCTTTTCGAACGCGTCGGTTGAGAGCGTCGTATTGGTAATTGGCCAGTTCTTGTAGAGTGCTTTTCTTCACAACACGGCGCAGACGATTTAAGAAGTCGTAGTCGTAAAGATAAATCCCATCATCGAGCAGGTTGCCGTTGTTGTCGTGAGTTTGTGCTTGCCCTCCAACACTCGTGTACTCGTTGTGCACGCTCGCAGTACTGTTGATCAGAACGCCGCGCCGACTCATCTGTTCCCAGTTGCCCACGCCGTCGAGTTTCCAGTTTTGGCTATCACTCACAATGGCGTGATTCACGCCTATATCGTCATCGAACGCAACATCGTCTTGGGCAAAGTGAAGGTAGGGATTTGAAGATCCGCTACTCGGATGTCGGCTCCCGTTAGGCCCAGCGTTTCCCCCTAAGATGCCGCCACCAAAAATCGAATCACCCGGTGGTACTCCAGGCGAAGGCAGAGGAAATCCACTGCCTTCAAAAAGAGCGCCTTCCTTCCACTCGATCAAACGATAGGCACTGTCGTAGCGATAAGTCTCGCCCTTGGGTTTTCCGGCAGTCGAAAGTTCATGATAACGGCGCGTACTCGTGCGGTGATTCTCTCGGTCATAGTGATAGCGGAAATCAAGAATACGTTCGTTGTTGCTCTTGAGCCAACGATGCGAAACGACTCGTCTTCCGCGATCGTAACTCAGGCTTTGTTTCGTTCCGTTGGGATAACGCTTTTCGATCACTCGTCCTGGCCCTTGGTATTCATAGAAGAAGTTGCCATCAAGGGTGTTCACTCGATTGAGCGAGTCATAGCTCATCGCGAGCGAACGCCCATTGGGATAGAGCAAAGAGCTGCGCAAATTCTCCGCTTGCCAAAAGCTCTCGATCTCTTCGCTTGCGCCATCGTGGTTTTGGGTCTCGCGATAAAGTCGGGAAAGGGAATCGTACTGGCGAGTGAAGGAAACACTTTCTCCAGGACTTTGATCGTTGGCAAAAGTAAGCCGGCCCAAGCCATCGTATTCCATCACTTGTTCGCTTGTACCGATTAACCCTGGCACTAAAGAAATCGCAAATTTGCGTGTGAGTCTCGAAGCTCGGTCATACTCATACCCAATGACTGAACCATTTTGATCCGTCTTTTGAGTCAGCCGATTGGCTCCGTCGTACTGAAAAATCTCAACACTCTGCTCGGGACTGCTTTCCCCATATTGAATCGCTACTTGACGGTTTAGTGCATCATAGAAAGTACGAGCTTTGTTGCCCTTGTCATCGATTTGGCGAATCAATCGTGAGTTTTTATCCCACTCGCTTTGTATGGTAATCAGTCCATCTCCGGATTGCGTGAGATCTGTGGTAGGATTGTGGCTGCCATTTCCAAGCCCATCACTTGTGAGCAAGATTTCTTTTTTCGTCAGCCGTTTGAGCCCATCGTAGAAAAAGCGCAGGACATTGCCTTCGAGATTGGCAGGGAAGGAAGCTAGCTGGGGATTGGCTCGTGGAAGAACGATGGAAACCGGGCCATTCGCGTCGCTCGCGTGAATTAAATTCCCCTGTGTGTCATAGGAGAATCGACGGGTTTGGCCGAGATTGTCAGAGATTCGGATTTGTCGATCGAGGGCGTCATAGACAACAGTCGTGAAAAAACTTTCGGGGCCGAGGGCGCCGTTCGTTGCAAGCTCTGTTTCTTTCGTTTCGATCAGATTGTCGTTTGGGTCATAGAAGTACAGCACTTCGTTTTGAAGCGGGTCGAGAGTGCGTGCGAGTCGGCTGCGCCCGTCGTATTCATTTTGTCTCGTATCGCCGTCATGCTCGATTGCAAAATTCAAACGTCCAAGTCGATCGTAGGCGAAACGCTGTAGGATCTTCCCGCCAGATTCTAGTGCGTGTCCTTCATCGCCAAAGACTTGGGTCTCTGTTTTCCAAACGCGATCGTGCTCGTCGAAGTAGCTTCTCTGCGAACTCAGCAACACATTGGCGTTTCCCTGATTGTCGTTGGGCGAGGCGCCACCTAGATAACCGTGCACTTCTTTTTGGATCAGATTACTTACAGGATCTAAAAGCAAACTCGTTCGCGTTCCAACGGGGTCAATTTCTCCAATGAGCCGGTCATAGCCATCGAAGAGAAAATGGTGATCGAGCAAGAGATCGGGACTGGTTTCCGTATGGGCACGATGGCGAACGAGATTGCCATTGCGATCGTAAAAGGATTCGCTTCTTGCGTTCTCTGGACTGCCGACACCACGGTGAGTGAGTATTCTTTGATCTCGAGTGTTGTATTGATAGCCAATGGCATTGCCCTGCGGCTGTATTTGTTTCGCAAGATTGCCGTTGCCGTCATAAAGGGAAATCCACTCTGCAAAGTCTCCCTCGACAATCTCCGCTCGGTGACGAATCAGTCGATCAGCAAGGTCATAGTCCCAAGATTCTTCGACCCAGGGGCCTGCAGGAGAAATGGAGTTCTCAACGAACTGGCGAATTCGGTTGTCATTGGC
>CAZMYG010000062.1:0-15104 GCA_964570465.1 uncultured Planctomycetales bacterium | reverse complement strand
ATTTTCGTCTTTCGGCGGATGAAGATGTCGAGTCTCAGCGCAGATTGCTCGAAGTGGGGGCTTTGGCAGCTTTCTGTTTGAGCGGGAAAGAAGAATCTCGAAAGAAAGCCTTTTTGGAGGCCGCAGCGGCCGTTGCTAGCGGGAGCGAGAAGAAAATTGCAAAAGCCGTCGATGCAATACTCAGTAAAGCAGACGCATTTGATAAAGACTTAAAAGCTTTTATAGAAGGAAATTAGTTCAAGACTTGGGATTTTTTCCCCTCTATAATCCCGGGCCAAATTTTCACCCGTGAAAACATTTTAGATTACGCTCGTAACCGGGCGCTTTTCCGGACCGGACCATCCAATTGATAGATAATAGATAAGGAGCTCTTATGATTCAGCAGTTGTCCCGCCTCGCGCGGCGTCGTTTGTTTGTTGCCCTTGCACCCCTTCCCCTCCTCTTCGTTGTCAGTTTTTTCAATTTTGGAAAAGCCCTTGCAACTGAAGTCCCGAATGAAACGCCGCTAGCCGTACAAAGCGGGGGGGATTTTTCTGCGCTGGTGCCTGCAGACACTGTTTTGTATTTCTCGATTCCGGATTTGGCCCGAGCTGAAAAGAAAGCTGCGAACCTTCCTTGGGCGAAGCTTTGTAAAGAAGAGGAAGTGAAAAAGTTCATCGAAGCTCCGCAAAGCTATCTCAAGGAGAAGGGTTATCCGGCGATTTGGAAAAAGCTTGGGGAGAATGTGCCAAATGTTGATTTCACTCCGCTGCAAAATCTAAAGATACAGAGCATTGACCTCGCGATCGGCGGGCTTGAACTCAGCTCTACAGATGATGGAGAACATCACGTCCAGCCCAATGTTTACGTTGCGGTCGGTTGCGTAGATTCAGCGGCGCTCGAAGGCCTGCTAGCTCAGCTTGTTGAAAAGCAGGCGGAAAAAATGGGTGAAGTCCTTTCCGTTGAGTCAGAGAAAATTGGCGGCAGCACGGTTCATTACGTCCACGAGAAAGATGAACAAGATGAGCCACATGTAACTTGGTTTTCACATCAAGGTCGTTTCTTCATTGTCGTCACCAAAGAAAAAACTCAAGGGCAAACTTTTGCAAAAAGAGTTTTGGAAAAGGGGATGGGTTCAAGTCTGTCTCAAGACAAAGAATATCAATCCGTCATGGGTAAAATCAGCGGCACCGAGAGCGAGATCAAATTTTTCCTGCGCGTTGCCGAGCCCATGCAGAAGTTATTTGTTCAATTCAAGGAGAAGATGAAGGCGGAGAATGAAGTTCACGATCTCGAAGAACTCGAAACCGCGGAGCGGATTATCGAAGTAGTAGGACTTAGCGGACTCAAGGCCCTTGGCGTAACGTCCACACCACAGGATAGCTTTTCGCTGAACCAATGTTTCTTCTCGGCTCCCGCTCCGAGAAAAGGGCTATTCCAAGCCTTTTCTAGCGTCCCCTACGATAAAACTTTGCTCGCCAAAATCCCTAAAGAGGCACAGAGCTTTTCCATTTGGGGCTGCAAGATGGATGTCTTTTGGAACACGATTTGGGAAGGCATAAAGGCCGCCGATGAAGAGCACTACAAGAAAGGCAAAGAGATGCTCGCAGGTTTCGAAACCCAGCTCGGCGTCAAGCTCAAGGAAGATTTCATCGATGCGATGGGAGAAAAATGGGCGTTCTATTCCATGCCGATGCAAAGCCTCATGATGGGCACCCCGGATCTCTATTTGTTGGTTGAACTCAAAGACCGAGCGAAATTTGAAAAATCCTTTCTCGCTTTGTTAAACGTTGTTTCCGCGCAAAGCGATGGCAGCTTCCAGATCAAAGAGAATGAAATGGAAGGAGGAAAATTCTATTCCTTAGCGATTCCAGATCTCGCCAAGATGGGTCCAATGGCCTCTGTCGTTCCCAGTTTTGCCTTTACCGATAGCTATATGGTGGTTGGATTGAGCAAGAGTGGAATCAAGAGAACTCTCAAGAGATTGGCAAATCCAGAGGCGGAAGGCGCTTCCATGATTGCGGATTTCGCGAAGCGCGCGAGCCAAATACCTGCGGATGCTTGCAGCGTTGGTTACAGCGATGCGAGACCAACAATTACAGCGGTTTATTCGATGGTACAGATGTTTGCGCCGATGCTGACAGCGCAAATTCCTGGAGAACTGCCGATCGACTTTGCTCTCATGCCTTCGGCGAGCACAATCAATAAGCATTTCTTTGGCGAAGTGAGCTATTCACGAGTAGACGAAGCTGGAATCTACAGCAAAAACTATTCACCTTTTGGGATCGATACCGTGCTTGGTTTTTCGCGAATGGTTGAGGTGATTGCGATCGATGTCTTTGCCATTACTCAATCAATGGGAAATAAAGGTGCCGCCAAGTACGAGGATGAAGACGATATGGAGGATGCAGAGGACTTAGGCGACGATGAAATCGGCGACACGCCAGTTCCACCAGTCCCCCCTGTGCCTGCTGAACCGGTGGGTCCAGAAGCTCAAGTCAAACAAGCTTTGATGGAAATCAAGTCCGGTTTGACTCTTTTCAAGCTGGAAACGGGAAAGTATCCAGCCAAGCTGGAGCTGCTTCTCGTCCCTACGGCAAATCTTCCAGAGGGGTATTTGCCTTCCAGAAAATCAATTCCGGCAGATGCTTGGAATCACAGCTATATTTATCAATTGGCAGAGGACGGGAAGAGCTATAAATTGCGCTCCCCTGGGGCGAATGGCCAAGACGATCAAGGTAAAGGGGACGATATCGTCGGGAATTAAATTAAAGGCATTTGAAAAGGACCACTGGGGGGCGGGTCTATGACCCGCCCTCTGAATTTTTGCAAAATGGCGGTTAACTACAAACGAGTTGAAGCAATCTATGACACGCGACGCGGTTGGACCGATGTCGCACAGAATTTGGCCGCCTTCGGTCTGCTGGGGCAATTCCGAAAAACTGCAGTCGCCGCGATGGAGGTTGGTCGCGGCGCAACAGTTTTGGATCTCTGCTGTGGTGCCGGAGGAAACATCAAATACATCGAAGAGCGAGTAGGCCCAGAAGGAAAAATCATCGCGTGGGATCTTTCTGCAGGGATGCTCAAAGAGCTGAATCAAAAAATCCAATCTCATCGTTGGGACAATGTTCTTCCCGTGCGAGGTAACGCAGAACAAATTGGTTTGACGAAACCTGTAGACGCCATCGTTTCTACCTATTCCATGTCCATTGTCCCCGATCACAAGGCAGTGATGGCTGCAGCAGCAAAAGTACTCCGCCCCGGCGGGCGCATTGTCATTTTCGATCGCTGCTTAAAAACCGGAGGTCCAGTGAGGACTGGATTTAATCGTTTGATTGGTCGAGGTGGCGCGCGTTGGCATGCGGACTGGACTCGCCGTCCGTGGGAAGATCTCCGCGCGTATTTTGATCAAGTCGAAATGCACGAAGTTTTTTTTGGCCTTTACTACATTGCGTGGGGAACGAAACAGTAATTCAAGTTCCTCGTAAAAACCGGCTGAGAGATCGACTACTTCTTTTTCTCGCGCCGCGACTTGGAAGCATTTTCATTCGTCTCTTAGGCTCTACCTGGAAATTTTCCATCGCAAATCCCGAGCTCGAACTCGATCTTCGCCCAAAACACGGAAATCTCATTTTTGCTTTCTGGCATGAATGGATTCTCGTTCCTTGTTACACGCATCGAGGGAAGCGAGTAATGACCTTGGTAAGTCAGCATCGTGATGGAGAATTGATCGCCCGCACTGCGCAGCGTTTAGGTTTTCACGTCGCTCGAGGCTCAACGACGCGTGGGGGGGCTTCTGGTTTGCGAAATCTTTGTCGTGCAGCGGACTCCGGTTTCGATCTTTCAATTAATCCCGATGGTCCTCGAGGTCCTCGAAGACAAGCGCAGCCCGGTGTTTTATATCTTTCTTCTCTCAGCAAAATACCAATTGTGCCTGTGGCATTTTTCGCCTCCTCCGCGTGGCGATTCTCTTCTTGGGATCGTTTCGCAGTTCCCAAACCATTTTCCAAAGTTTGTATGGCCTTCGGAGAGCCGCTGCAAATTCCTCGCGAGATTTCTGAGGAAATGGTGGCAGAATACGAAGAAATGTTGCAAACACGATTAGAAGCTGCTGAAAAAGCCGCGGAAAAATTTATACAAGAAGGCAAATCGAGATAATGACACAGGAAACTTTCGTAGGCCGCGCCGATCCGGGAAAGGTGCGAGAAATCGCAACGCAGCTTGAAGCTGAGGGTATGCTTTCTCGAGAGATTCCGTACTCCATTTTTTCCTATGTAGGCAAAGGACTCGCCGCAACTCTTTACAACTCAGGAAAATTTGTCGTGCAAGGACCCGGAGCCGCAGAATTCGGACAACGTTTGCTTGGTCAAACCGTTTCGAAAAAGGTAAAGCCTGAAGAAGAAGTGATAGGGACCGATGAATCTGGAAAAGGCGATTATTTTGGCCCGCTCGTAGTAGCTGCTGTTTACGTTTCTGCCCCTGAGCGAGTGCAAATGAGAATGGGAGAAGTCGACGACAGTAAAAAACTCTCCGATGTGACGATTCAGCGAGTTGCCGGCGCACTTCGAGAAAAAGTTCCCCACGCGATCGTGGCGTTAGATCCGGTCGAATACAACCGGCGCTATATTCAGTTTGGAAATCTCAATCCGCTGCTCGCCGCATTGCACGCTCAAGCAATTCTAGAACTTGCGAAACAAATTTCTTGCCGTCATGTTTTAAGTGATCAATTCGGGGACGAATCGTTGATTCGCACGGCGTTAGGAGAGAAGGCTAAAGATTTCCAGCTTGATCAACGCCCGCGTGCGGAAGAAGACGTGGCAGTAGCTGCAGCATCTATCCTCGCGCGCGACGAATTTTTGAAGCGGATGAAAGCGCTTTCCGAAGAAATTGCGGTCGATTTGCCTTTGGGTGCGGGGCTCGAAGTAGAGAAAGCTGGGCGAGAAGTGTTGCGCATTCACGGCAAAAACGGACTTCCCAAGGTCGCGAAGATCCATTTCAAAACAACACAAAAGATAAGCAATCTTTTCTCATGAAATTTGTTTTTCACGGTGCAGCGCGATCGGTGACAGGCTCGATGCACTTAATCGAAGCAAACGGAAAAAAACTGCTTCTCGACTGTGGGCTGTTTCAAGGACGGAGAGAAGAGTCCAATCGAATCAATCGCAAATTACCTTTCAACGCGAGGGAAATAGATGCGGTCATTCTTTCCCATGCGCATATTGACCATAGCGGCAATCTTCCCAATCTTGTGAAGAACGGGTTCCGAGGGAAAATCCATGCGACCTCTGCAAGTGTAGATCTCGCTTCACTGATGTTGCGTGACTCCGCGCGAATTCAAGAAGGCGACGCTAACTATTTCAACCGGAAATTTCCCAAACAAAAAATCGAACCCAATTACACGAGCGAGGACGCAGAAGAAGCGATTCAGAAGTTTTCACCAATTAGTTACGGAAAATGGTTTGAGCCGTTGCCCTCGTTTCAAGCACGTTTTCTCGATGCTGGCCACATCATCGGTGCTGGCATTGTGGAGATCGAGGTACAAGAAAACGGGAAAACAATACGCATTGTATTTACTGGAGATTTAGGTCGGCGCGGTCTTCCGATTTTGCGAGATCCCGAATCGCTTCCGGAGTGTGATTTTGTGATTTCTGAAAGTACCTATGGAGATCGAGGGCACCCAAAACTGCCTGATATGGAAGGAGAGCTCGCAAAAATTCTTAGAGACTGCGCGACGAGTTGCGGGAGACTGATCATCCCGGCATTCAGCGTGGGAAGGACGCAAAATTTGGTCTATGCATTTTCTCGAATCATGCGTGATGGAAGAGCACCGACTATCCCTATCTTTGTGGACTCTCCTCTGTCTACAGAAGCGACAAAAGTCGTTGCAAGGCATCCGGAGGTTTACGACCAAGAGATGAGAGAGACGATTGCCGAGCAAGGCTCGCCTCTATTCTTTCGCGGAGTTCGCTATGTTGAATCGGTGGAGGAATCCAAGTCTCTCAATCGAATGAAAAATCCGATCATCATCATTTCTGCTTCTGGGATGTGTGAATCAGGGCGAGTGCTACATCACTTGATTCATGCAATTGGAAATTCCTGTAATACAGTTCTTTTGGTTGGATTTCAGGCCGTACATACATTGGGACGCCGTTTGCGAGAAGGGCAGAAGCGTGTCAGAATTCTGGGCGAGGAATTTGACGTGAGAGCCAAAATTTTAAATCTAGATGGGTTTTCTGCGCACGCCGATCGAAACGATTTGCTGGCCGCGTTAAGTCCACTCGCAAACAAAGCAACGGCGGCATTTCTTGTTCATGGAGAAGAGGATGCCGCACTCTCGTTAAAAGAAGGATTGCTAGAGAAAGGATTTCGGCGAGTCGAAATTCCTGCCCGTGGGGAGGAGTTCGTATTTTGAAGTTCACCAAGATGGAAGGAGCCGGCAATGACTATGTCTATGTCGATTGCTTCGCACAGAAAAAACCAGGCAATTTGCCTGCGCTGACGAGAAAAATTAGTGATCGCCGTTATGGTGTCGGCAGCGATGGTTTGATTTTGATTCTGCCTTCAAAAAAAGCCGACGCCCGAATGGAGATGTACAACTGCGACGGCTCTCGCGGCGCTATGTGCGGGAATGGAATCCGCTGTGTAGCAAAATATGTCTACGATCACGGAATCGCTCGAAAGAAAACACTTCGAATTGATACAGACTCTGGCATCAAAACGATTGAACTCGAAATCAAAAACGGCAAAGTCGCGCGAGCGCGCGTAGACATGGGTAAACCAATTTTTGAGAGAAAAAAAATTCCGATGACTGGTGCCGGAGTTGATGGACTCAATCAAGAAATCCGCGTTGGAGGGAAGCGATTCAAAGCTCAATGTCTTTCCATGGGCAATCCTCATTGCGTGATTTTTGTCCGCGACGAGAAAAATTTTCCGGTGGAGAAAATTGCTTCGCAGATTCAAAGGAACCCACTCTTTCCCAAAAGTGTGAACGTGGAATTCGTTAGCCGCATTAGCGCTAGTGAGATTTCTCAGCGAACCTACGAAAGAGGAGCCGGCGAAACCCTTGCCTGCGGTACGGGAGCCTGTGCTAGCGCCGTGGCAACCATTCTCGGTGGGAATTCCAAATCACGCCTTCTCGTGCATTTGCTTGGAGGAGATCTCGAAATCGAATGGCAACCCGGTGGCTCGGTTTGGATGAGCGGTCCTGCGGTTGAAGTGTTTTCCGGGGAGTTCCCTGATTAAGCGACCACGTTAACCGGCGGCTCGCCTTTTTGTTCGCGCGTGGCTCCACCAGAAGCGAGATCAAATTTAGGCTCACGTTGTTTCTGATAGCTTTCTACGGCTCTGTAAAAAGCGGGCTCGGATTTCTTCTCTGCCACTTCAAGCTCTTCTGTTTTCTTTTCTTCTTTTTTGGCGGGCTCTTTCGCTGCTCTCTCGGTGCGTTCCTTCTCTAGGCGCTCTCTCTCAAGCTCTTCCAAATTGGGTAGGTTGTGCTTGATTCGTTCCAAGGAAGTTTGCTGTTTGTCAATCAAGCGAGCGCTTGCCTGGACGAGCTGCGAGCGGAGATTTTGTTGAGGAGTTTTCTCTGGATTTATTTCCTGTGAATCTTGCGAAATGAAATTAGCAGTTGGAGTTTTTGATTGCCCAGTGCGGTCGAGGGACTCCGTGGCGCCTGGGATATTTCGATTCTCCAGAACAGCCTCTTTTTGCTTTGCAGCATCTGAGCTCAGAACTGGAGTTGGAGTTACAGAGCTAGCACCAATCGTTTTGCTGATCCCTAACGTGTATGCCACGTAAAGCTCCTTGCGGTTCCCCAACCGCTCGGGGAGTACTTTCTTCCCTTCCTTACAAGACCGCGATTCGATTCCCCGGCCGTCTCGCGTTTTCCCTGTCTTGCAGGATACTGACTCCGCCTTTCCTATGTTCCGGCAGTCCTATCGGCATTTTGATGGATTTCTTTAAGAAAATTTTCTTCAATTACTGCGTTTTCGCGACCTTTGTCCCCCAAAAAGGAGAAAAGATGGGAGCTTTCTTGGTTGGTTTGATCGTGCTTGGTGGTATTGCTTTAATTGCAATTTTCTATTTTATAGGCACTTACAACGGATTGGTGGCGCTTAGGAATCAGGTCAAAAATGCCTGGTCCCAAATCGATATCCAGCTCAAACGCCGCTACGATTTAATTCCCAATCTCGTCAACACGGTGAAGGGATACATGAAGCATGAGAGCGAGATCTTCACCAAGCTCGCAGCAGCCCGATCAGCGGCTCAAGCTGCGACAACCCCAGGCGCTGTAGCTGCAGCGAACAATGAAATCACCGCTTCATTGCGCCAACTCTTCGCCGTGGTTGAGAACTATCCAGATCTGAAGGCAAATCAAAACATGCTCGATCTTCAAGAAGAGCTCACCGCGACAGAGAACAAAATTTCCTTTGCGCGGCAGAACTACAACGACAACGTGATGACTTTCAACAACAAGATCGAATCCTTTCCCTCGAACATGATTGCCGGGATGTTTCAGTTCCAAAAGGCGGAGTTCTTCGAAGTGGAAAACGCTGCCGAACGGCAAAACGTCAAGGTCGAGTTTTAGTTTAGGCTCAGTTGGAAAGAGTCACTCTTTATCCTGCAATTCGTCGCAACCGGCGAGACTCTCTACTTCTTTTTGTAGGAGTCTCGCTGCTTTTCGGTTTGGTTGGTTTGGCGATTGGCGGTGCTTGGGGTTCGCCAAGTGTGGGTCTTGCACTTGGTATTGGTATCGCAACCTTTCAAGGATTGATCGGTTGGTTTGCTGGAGACGAGAT
This sequence comes from uncultured Planctomycetales bacterium, assembly GCA_964570465.1. Taxonomy (GTDB): domain Bacteria; phylum Planctomycetota; class UBA1135; order UBA1135; family CAZMYG01; genus CAZMYG01. Next base: position 6,327 of record CAZMYG010000062.1, on the reverse strand, counting down.
TGTTCTCTCAATGTCGAAAGCGCGGGAAATCACTCACGCGGATCACCCACGCCTTTTCAATGTTGTCGATGAAATGCGCATCGCTGCCGGTTTGCCCATGCCACGAGTTTTTATCATCGAAGACTCCGCGCCGAATGCTTTTGCGACAGGGAAGAATCCTCAAAAATCTGTCATCGCGGTGACAACCGGTTTACTAGAAAAACTAAATCGAGAAGAACTTCAAGGTGTAATGGGTCATGAGATGTCCCATATCCGAAACGGAGATATTCGATTCGGAATTCTCATAGCGATTTTAGTTGGAGCGATTGTTTTGCTTTGTGATTCCTTCTGGCGAGGAATGCGTTTTGGAGGACGGCATCGATCGAATCGACGTGAGGGGGGGAATGCGGGGACGGCGATTTTCTTTGCGCTCGCGGTGATTTTGGCTTTGTTAGCGCCGTTGTTTGCCAAGATGATTCAAATGGCATGGAGTCGGCAGCGGGAATATCTCGCAGATGCTTCTGGTGTGGAGTTAACACGAAACCCACTAGGTCTCGCTTCTGCGCTTAACAAAATTGCCCACGATCCAGAGCCACTCGAAGTCGCCAACCGTGCTACCCAGCACCTATATATAGTGAATCCAGTTAAACCATTGGAAGAACGAGCAAAGTTCCTTTTTTCCACTCATCCTCCCGTCGAGCAACGCATCGCGCGTCTTCAGCAAATCGCTGGGCTTTACGCAAAAACTCCTCAGAGTTTTGTTCCATCAAAAGGGCAGTAATTCCAATTCCATTGGCAGGCTTCCTGGCATTTCGTGCAAATCTTAGAAGGAAATAAGGAAGAGAGCGGGAGTCTCCATTCAAATCGCGCAGAGAAAACTTCCTCCTTTGAAAGGAAAGAATTTTTGTGCACCAATAAAGAGAAAGAATTTCCAGACCTCGGATCTAACGAACGCTTCCCTTCCAGATCAAATCCCGAGAAAAAAACAAAGCTTACATTTTTCCCAGATGGACCCAAAGCCTCGACAAGTGCCGGGCGAATTGCGGCGGCATAGGAACGAAGTTCAGGCCTAAGCATTCCTTCGGAAAGAGGGACCCAGCTTTGTCCTTGCTCGTCGCGCAGTTCGAGTCGGTTTCTCAGCAACTCTTGGGTGTCATAGATAATTTGTCCATCGCGTAATTGTCCCAAGGTAACCGCAAAAAGATTGACTCCTCGAAAGCTCTGTTCAATTTTCTCCAGTTCTGCCTGCGAGTATTTTTTCTTTTCCTCGAAGGTAAAGCGAAAAAATTCCGCCGGATACCAAATCGCGCTCCCGCTTATTTCCCCTTCCGAGTAAAGTCGGGTCATCTCTTGAGTGAGAGCGGAGAGATTAGGGGAAGGTTTTGGATTCTGGGGTAGGATCGGATAGCAAAGAAACAGAACGAAGAAAAAAATCGAACGCATGACAAAAACCTCCTGGACTAGGTTCTAAGAAAAGATGTTTTCCGTCTTTCAAGTCTTCTTGGCAAGTCTCGTGGCGCTTTATGCTTCCGAGTCTGAGTTGGATCCTGCAAGTTCTTGGCCACAAGCTTTACTAAAAACAGCCCTTTTTTTGCTGATCCCGTTTATTTGGGCGTTTGCTCTTCGCTGGTTGGGTCCTCGTTTTCGTGATCGGACGTGGGTGCGCTTTTTGGCGCTCACGTTTCCGTTCTCACCCATCATCACCTTTACGATGATTGCGTTTTGGGCTCCTTGGCCAGTTGTCGTAGAGAAACTCCCTCTTGGAAATTCCGATTTCTTGGAGTTTTTTGCGCTGCTTGCGCCTTTTTTGTTTTCGCAGCTCTGTCTTTGGGTGATTCGCTATCGCGTGGAACGGCCAGTAGGTCTTTCTTCCGTTGACTATGTCTTCGCGCAATCGAAGCTCTTACTTTTTGCGCTACTTCCTTTAAGCGTCTTTTTCTTGGGTTCCGATTTGCTCAACGCTTTTCCTGCGACCAAATTACTTTTAGAAACACTCAGCGTTGCCAATGTTGCCGTCACGGTTTTGTTTGTTCTGTTTTTGCTTTTTTTAATCCCGCTCTCTGCGCGCTTTCTCTGGAACACAAGCCCCCTTCCTCAAGGCGAGATGAGAGGACGACTCGAAGAAATTGCAAAACGAGCGCAATTTCGTTGTCGCGAAATTCTGCTTTGGAAAACCCCAGGATTCAGCGTGAACGCGGCGATTCTGGGGCTGTTTCCGCGATTTCGTTATGTGATTCTCACGGATGGTCTACTGGAATCTCTCCAGCCCACAGAAACAGAAGCAGTATTCGGTCACGAACTTGGCCACGCAAAACGACATCATGTCGCGATTTTCTTTCTCATGGCGGTGGATGCTGCACTGCTGCTTTCCTGTATAGGGGAATTTTTGCCACAAACAGAACTTGCTTTGCTTCTACTTTTTTTACCCGCAGCCGGACTCTTTTGGCTTTGGTTTGGTTATTTCAGCCGACGCGTTGAATTAGAGGCGGATCTTTATGGAGCGGTTCTTTGTGGGGGAGTTGAACCCATGATTCAGGCACTGGAAAAAGTAGGCGCGCTTTCTGGGCGGGGGCGTTGGCATGGGTCCTGGCGACATTTTCCAATTAGTATCCGAGTCGATTTTCTTGAGAAGGTAAGACTCAATCCAGAGCTCGGCAAAAAACTCGTACGAAAATTGCATCGCTTTTCTTTGCTCGCAGTGTGGTTATTTCTCCCGCTTTGCTTGTGCTATGGATTTTTCCTCTGGAACAAATTTCCCTCAGAACTCGCGCAATTCCAAAGAGAACTTGCGATTCAGGAAAAGAACTCATCGGCAGCTCCTGTTCAGCGTCCACCCACAAATCTACTGGATCGAGTTGTTTTTGTTGGAGCGAGTCTCAGCGACGGATTTGGGAATAATCTGCCCCTCTCGACTCTTTTCGAAAAGGCGATTCGCATTTCTCATGAACCTCCAGGGCGATTCACGAACTCGATGCTCTTTCTCAATCCAGGCCCGGAAGCGACGCGACAAATTCAAGAAGCGCTTCGCCTGCAACCGAGCCTTTTAATCGGAGTCGATTTCTTATTTTGGTTTGGTTATGGAAACGTGACCGAGCTCAGCAAACGTTCTCCAGGAGAGCGCACAGAAAGTGAGAGCGCTATCGAGCAACGTTTAGAGAAACTCGAAGAGGGGCTTGCTTTACTCGATCAGTTTCTAGGTCCTATGGTTGTTGGTGATTTTCCAGATATGTGGGGCGCTGATCCAAACATGCTTTCCCCTCGTTCTATTCCAAGTCCGGAGGCGCTTAATCGACTCAATGGCCGTTTACTTCTATGGGCGGAGAAACGAGCCAATGTATTGGTGCTTCCGCTGGCTCAATGGACTCGAGAAATGCAAACCGAAGGATTTTCTCTAGTGGATGACACGGAAGAAGGGAAAAGTGTGGTCTTTACCGCCAAGGAATTGCTTCAAGAGGATCGACTTCATCCCACGGAATTAGGAGTGATCGCGGTTTGCTCACGAATTTGCACAACTCTCTCTGATTGGATCGGCCCGAGGGCTTCGAGCCTTCTTCAATTCGATACAAAAGCGGTGATGGAGGAAATGGGCGTTCTTGACAAATAGTAGGCAACGTGGGACTTTCTCGCTCCATTGATCGGAAAAATCGGGCCAACACGTGGTTGGTCTGACATCCTTCATTGTTTAGTAGGAGAAAAAAATGAAACTAGGGCGATTAGGGAAAGTGTTTGGCTCCCTTTTGGTTGCAGGACTTTTGGTTGCTACCCCAGCTTGCTACGGACCGTTCAAATTGACCCAAAAATTCCACAAATGGAATGGATCAATTGGCGAGAAGTGGGGCCAGGAAATTGTCTTCTTGGCAACAGTCATTATTCCTGTCTACTCCGTGTGCATGCTCGGAGATGCGGTTGTGTTCAACTCCATCGAATTCTGGGGTGGAGAGAATCCAATCAAAACGGATACTGCAGAAGCGAAGAAGTAATTCGCTCTGAGAACAACACGTCGCCAAGAATCTTCTCCAAAGAGCCTCAAAGGCAAGCTTGATCGGCTTTTGTTGCAATATGGGAAGAAGGATCTTGGCGACGACCCGCTTTTATTTCCGCATCGATATTTCAATCCCGCAGATCAAGAAATCGTCGCCTTTATTTCCTCCGCTCTGGCTTACGGTAACGTTTTTCAAATCCGCCGCAGTCTCGAGCGTGTTTTTCAAACTCTAGGTCCAAGTCCTCGCCAATTTGTTGAACGATTCGATCCGCTCCGAGATGCGAAACTCTTTGATGATTTTTCTCATCGCTTCAATCGTGGCGAAGATGTGGCGTGCTTGCTATTCCTGCTGAAACAAATTTTGAAACAGTCTGGGTCGATTGAAAAGTTTTTTCGTAGGGGCGGCGCATTCGCCGACCCTACACGCATCGCGGATTTTTTGATTTCTTTTGTGAGCCGCGTTAACAAGTTAGATCCTGGACCTTTTTACGGAGGAAAGTTCCCTGCTTGTGGCGAAGGAGTACGTTTCTTTTTCCCTTCTCCTGCGGACGGATCTGCTTGCAAAAGGCTATGTATGTTTCTACGTTGGGTTGTGCGTAAAGACGAACACGATTTAGGTCTGTGGAAAAAGATTTCTCCAGCGGATTTGATAATTCCTGTCGACACTCATATTGCTCGAATCGCGAATCATCTAGGACTTGCCAGCACGGCGAACGCTTCTTGGAGACTAGCAGAAGAAATCACAGCCAAACTTCGCAAATTCGATTCACAAGACCCGGTGAAATACGATTTCGCGCTTACGCGAATTGGCATTGTCGAAAGATGGCCTAGAAAAACTCCGCAAACGCACGCTTCCAAAGCGTTGCTGCAAAGCAAACCCTAGTTGACTAGCTCTTCTTATTTCGGAAGCTCTCGAATGGATCGGAAATTTTTCCATTACCAGATCCTGTGCCCGCAGTCGAAGGCGTTGGTGTCGGCCTATAAGAGGGAAAAGGAGCTGCAGGTTCTGACTTCGCTGGTGTCGGAGCTGGAGCAGCGCCCGCTGCTGGAGCTTTTCCACTATCGCCTTCGGCCAATTTAGAAAGATCGAGATGAATTCCCTTGGATTGCAGTTTTCCAACAAGATCATCTTTCTGCACACTCTTCATATAAGCTTCCAGCGGATCAACCAAACCTTGCTGCACGAGCTCAAAGAGTGAGTCGTTCATCAAACGCATGCCGTGCTTTGCACCGACTTGCATCATCGAAGTGATTTGATGTGTTTTCCCTTCGCGAATTAGCGAGGCAATGGCGGAGTTCACCGCCATGATTTCAAGCGCAGCGACTCGACCCTTGGGTTTTTTCTTACACAAGGTTTGTGCAATAACGCCCTTAAGAGATTCCGAGAGCATGACGCGAATCTGCGCTTGTTGCTCGGTAGGGAATTGATCGATGATGCGATCTACCGTTGATGCGGCGGTTGTTGTGTGCAAGGTTCCAAAAACCAAATGCCCCGTTTCTGCGGTTTCGATCGCAATTTGCACCGTTTCGAGATCACGCATTTCCCCGACAAGCACAATGTCTGGATCTTCACGCAAAGCGGCGCGTAGCGCGCGCTTGAAACTATTGGTGTGTCTGCCCACTTCTCGCTGATTGATCAGACATTTCATCGTCGGATGTACGAACTCGATCGGATCTTCGATCGTGATCAAGTGATCTTCGCGATTGCGATTGATGAAATTCACCATCGCCGCGAGTGTGGTCGATTTTCCACTTCCTGTGGGCCCAGTGACGACAACAAGCCCCTTTGTCAGATGACAGAATTTCAAAACTCCAGGCGGCAAACCCAATTGCTCAGCAGTTGGAATCTTCGTTGGAATTTGTCGGAACACTGCGCCAGGACCATTGCGATCCATGAAATAGTTGCAACGAAATCGCCCAACATCAGCAAGTTCGTAGGCAAAATCCGCATCGCCGGTTTCTTCAAACTCTTTCCAGTTCCGCTCGGGCGCGATTTCCTTCAGCATCGCGCGCATTTCTTCGGGAGAAGTCACAGCTGCATCTTCTTTCGGAGTCATACTGCCATCGACGCGAAGCATCGGCCGCTGCAATGAGGTCATATGAAGATCCGAAGCGCCAACGGACATCATGTACTGAAAAAGAGTATCGATCTTTGCCATATCTGTTTCCTTTCCACTCCAAGTCTTCGTGACTGCTGTTTTTCGGAAAAGGAAGGACGGCGCTTGAGAGAAAGCGAGAGAGTTTCTACTTCGTAATTCCCAACTGCCCCAAAATAAACGCATAGTCGAAGGCGATCTCTTTGAGATAGTCATAACGCCCCGAAGCTCCGCCGTGACCTGCAGCCATATTGGTTTTGAGAATTAGAG
>CAZMYG010000061.1:0-15188 GCA_964570465.1 uncultured Planctomycetales bacterium | reverse complement strand
TCGGGGCGTAGCTCAGCTTGGCTAGAGCGCTACGTTCGGGACGTAGAGGTCGCTGGTTCGAATCCAGTCGCCCCGACCAATTAAAAAATGTCCTGGAAATAGGCTTGATCGTGGCCTAGAGTATTTCCGATAGATTCATCGATCTGAGGGGAGATCAGAGCCCAGAAACAAAAAAGCTGGGATTTTTATTGAGTGATCTCTTCTAAGGTCCTCCCTTGGCAGTTCTGCAAGGGTTGATCCAAAAGGTCTTAACCGGGCGACCGGCGTCTTATTTAAGTAAGTTCACCGATCCCCATCTAAACTAGGAGTTTTACTATGTCTCAAGAGCTCGCCACAGGTGAACTTTCTGCCACCGCACGCGGTGTTTTAGAAGTTCAAGGCGAAGGTTTCGGTTTTCTGCGCTCGACAAAAAACAATTTCCGTCCTTCTAACGAGGACGTATTCGTTCCCGTCAACGTCGTTCGCCGCTACGGTTTGCGCGAAGGTTCCTGGGTTGAAGGTCCTATGGGCCCTCCCCGACGTCCCGGACAAAACCCTGTCGTCAAAGATGTACAAACCGTCGACGGCATGAGTCCTGATCAAGCAAGAAAGTTAATCGACTTCAAACGTTTGACCTCAATTGATCCAGATTTCCAATATGAACTTGGCGATGTCGATCTCGACGGTTCAGGCAAAGGCGATGTTTCGCTACGTGTTCTCGATATGTTCTCTCCAGTCGGTCGCGGGACTCGCGGTTTGATCGTGGCTCCGCCTCGCGCGGGAAAAACGGTCTTCTTGCAAAAAGTTGCCAAGGCGATCGAACGCAAATATCCCGACGTCCATTTGATGATTTTGCTCATCGACGAGCGTCCCGAGGAAGGAACAGATTGGAGACGTGCAACCAAAGGCGATGTTTTCCTTTCGACTCTGGACGAATCCGCAAAAAATCATATCGCGGTCGCTGAGATGGTTTGGAAACGTGCAAAGCGATTAGTTGAATGCGGCGAAGAAGTAGTACTTCTTCTCGATTCGATCACCCGTCTCTCTCGCGCCTACAACACAGAAATTGGTTCTTCGGGAAGAACGCTGACCGGTGGTCTTGATGCCAAAACCATGGAAAGACCACGTTCTGTGATGGGTTCTGCACGCAACACCGAAGAAGGTGGATCGCTCACGATTTTGGGGACTACCTTGGTTGAAACCGGTTCGCGAATGGATCAACTCATCTTCGAAGAATTCAAGGGAACGGGAAATATGGAACTCGTGCTCTCGAGACAATTAGCCGAGCGTCGAGTTTTCCCGGCCTTCGATCTTTCGATGTCAGGAACCCGTAAAGAGGAAAAACTAATTTCTGCCGCAAAGCTCGCTAAGATCACAACCTTGCGCCGTGTTTTGCAGCGGATGAATCCTCTCGAAGCAATGGAAAGTCTCGTTGAGAAACTCTCAAAAACAGCTTCGAATGATGAATTCCTCAAGTCCTTTAATATGGACTAAGGAAGAAATCACAAGTTGACAGAGAAAACGGCTCACCTAGAATTTTTCCGCAATTTGTAAACGAGATCGTTTCATCGTCTTTCGTTTCGAAAGCGGGAAAAAATGATACAAGTCCAAAAACTGACAAAGAGTTATGGTCCGACTCGTGCGCTGGACCAAGTCGACTTTTCAATTCAACGTGGCGAGGTCGTAGGTTTTCTCGGCCCAAATGGCGCAGGGAAAACGACCACGATGAAAATCTTGACTGGCTATCTCCTGCCTGATTCGGGCAAGGCAGAGGTGGCGGATTTGGATGTGATCGAATATCCCCTCGAGGTCAAGAGACGCATCGGCTATTTGCCCGAATCCACGCCGCTCTATACCGAGATGTGGGTGGATGACTATTTGAATTTCATTGCGGAGGTTCGAGAGATTCCTAAAGAGAAACGCGCTGCTGCGATCGATCGCGTGGAAGGAATGTGCAGTTTGGGCAATGTCCGACGCAAGGCGATTGCGGAGCTCTCCAAAGGCTATCGCCAGCGCGTGGGTTTAGCGCAAGCGATGATTCACGATCCAGAGATTTTGATTCTCGATGAGCCGACTGTGGGTCTCGATCCCAATCAAATTGCCGAGATTCGCGATTTGATTCGGGCGCTGGGCCGAGAGAAAACCGTCATTCTCTCGACTCACATTCTTTCGGAGGTGCAGGCCACTTGCAGCCGTGCTCTTATTATCAGCCGAGGAAAAATTGTTGCGGATGGGCCCGTGCAACAACTCACCGGTTCTGGTGCGGGGGAAACGATTCATCTGATTTGGAAAGCCCCGATCGATCAATCTGAAGCCGCATTGAAATCCTTGTCTGTCATCGCAGGCATTCGAGATAAACGAGCGCAAAACGGGCGCAGCGAATTTGTTTTAGAGGCCAAGGCAGGCGATGGAAAAGGAGGCGAAGAAATCTGTGAAGAGATCTTTGCTTTAGCCTCATCAAAAGGTTGGAAAATCTCCGAGCTGCGCCGCGAGAGTGCGACACTCGAAGATGTATTCCGCAAACTCACTATGGCAGGTGTGGCATGAAACGAGTACTTGGAGTCGCACGCCGAGAATTCTCGGTCTACTTTGATTCTCCGATTGCTTATATCGTTATTGTGTTGTTTGTAGCTTCGCTGAGTTGGATGTTTTTCGATATGGCGAGTTTCTTCATTCAAGGCCAAGCAACGATGCGCGCCTTTTTCGACTATATCCCCTTGGTATTTATCCCTTTCATTCCTGCGATCACGATGCGGTTATGGTCTGAGGAACGTCGATCCGGCACGGAGGAATTACTGCTCACCTTACCCATGAATACTTGGGAAATTGTGTTGGGTAAGTTTTTGGCGGGACTCACTTTGGTTGCAGCGGCATTGATCTCTTCTCTACCTCTGGCATTTACGGTATCCGCATTAGGACCTCTAGATTGGGGCCCCGTTTGGGGTGGCTATGTCGGCGCACTGTTTCTCGGTGGAGCTTGTATTGCTTTAGGGCTGTTTATTTCTAGCCTCACTCGCAATCAAATCATCGCTTTCATTGTGACCATGGTCTTGCTTTTTGCTCTGTACATGTTGGGGAGTGGCGGCGTGCTCATGCGCTTGACGCCGGAACTCGTTCCCTGGTTTGACTACATTTCGATCGGTTCGCATTACGAATCGGCGATGCGTGGAATTCTTGATTTTCGAGACGTATTTTACTATCTCGCATTCATCGTTCTCTTTCTCTATTTGAATTCGGCAACCCTTCAGTGGAGGAAATGGAGCTAACATGGAAAAGAGCCGAAGCTATTTTGAAACCAATATTTTGATCTCGATTGTTTTGTTAGTCGGGATCGCCATTCTCTCGAACGTGCTTGTGCGCAATCATGCATTCGCGCGCGCGGATTTGACAGAAGATCAGGAGAACACCATTTCTGATGCCACTCGCAATTTGCTTGGCAATTTGCCCGGCCGCATTCAGATCAAAGCCTATATCACTCAGGATGTACCTGCTCAGGTGATCGCTCTCAAAGACAAGCTCGAAGACACACTCAACGAATATCGCATTTACTCCAAAGGGAAGATCTCAATTGATTGGTTTGATCCCTCTGTTGGAACTGTAAAGAAAGAAGCGGAAGACTCAGGTATTCGTTTTCTCAACCTTCAAGCCATCGAAAGAGACAAGCGAGTTGCGAAGCAAGTCGCCTTCGGTTTGATTCTGCGTTACAAAGACAAAGAGAAGTTGATCCCAGTTGTTTGGATCGGAGATCTGCCTAATCTCGAATATCAATTAACCACTTCAATCAAATCCTTGGTCGATCCCAAAAAGAAAACCGTCGGTTTCTTAACGCGTGAAGAACCAGAAACGCCACAATTTCCAGGCATGATGGATCGTGGAAATAAAGGGCGCATTTTCAATGTGGCACGGCAAAGTTTGGGCGAGCATTACACATTGAGTGAAGTCGATGTGAAAGAGGGCAAACCGATCGCGGAAGACATTGACATTCTCGTTGTCGCAAAACCCAAGGACATGGGCGAACGCGAAAAATTCGAAATCGATCAATTTGTGATGCGTGGGGGACGAGCGCTCTTCTTGATTGATCAAAACGAATACAACTTCGAAATGGGTTTCATGGGCACTCCGATTAAAACGGGGCTCGATGATCTTTTCGAACAATATGGATTCCGCGTAGAAAGGGAATTGATCTTCGATGCTTCTTGTTTGCCCGTGAATGTTCCCGACACGGTAGAAATCTCTGGTCGACGGATTCGGTTGGAGAAACAAACTCCTTATCCTTTCTGGGTGCGCGCATTGCCAGAAGGTTTTTCTAAGGAAAATCCCATTACCAGTCGCGCTGATTCCGCAGCCTTTTTATGGGCAAGTCCTGTGAGTGTTTTAGGTGAGAAGGTTGGCGGGTTAAAAACAGAAGAGATTGTCCGATCTTCAGGTACTTCCTATCGCACCGATCAAGTCGACAAGACTTTTCCTGACGAGAAAAATTTGAAGATGGTGAAGAGTTCTCTTCGAGATCAAAAACCTGCGCCTTCAGCGATTGCGGTCGCTCTGAGTGGAAAATTTGCTTCACTGTTTACTGGTAAAGAAGTTCCCAAGCTTGAAAAGCCACCGGTGCCTCCTGCAGAAGACGGCAATCCAGTAGAAGAAAAGAAGGAAGAAGAAGCTCCTCGTTCCATTATCAGTGAAAGTCCAGACACTCGGATTTTGGTTTTTGGTGATTCCGATTTCATCAGCGATCACGCTGCTTCTTTCCAGCCTAATATGGTGTTGTTCTTAAATGCCATTGATTGGTTGGCGTTGGATCCAGATCTGATTGGGATTCGCGCAAAAACAGTTCGCGATCGCAAGATCATCGATTTCGAGCAGGAGTATGAGAAAGAGATTGGTCCTACTGGAATTGGGATTGAGGATCTTTTTCAAGAAGGGGTTGACGAAAAAGTCGAAACGGCACGAACCAATGTGAGCCAAGTCGAAGAAAAAGCGAGCCGTACACGAGCTTGGATCAAATGGGGAAATGTGCTCGGCATGCCGGCGTTGGTGATTATGGCTGGACTCACGCGATTTACCGTTCGACGTCGACGCAAAAACAACTTTCTCAAGAGTCAGGAGGTTCAGTCATGAGTCGTGGCAACTGGATTCTGGCATTCATTTTTGTAGTTCTATTGATTCTGACTGTGGTCTTGGAGAACCCATTTGGACAAAGTGTCTATGAAGAGTCTGAAAAAGCCTCTTCACCACTCTTCCCAAGTTTCATTGCGGATCATGCGAGCAAGCTTGAAATCCGCCAAGGAGAAGGGGAGCCTACAATCTTGCAAAAAAATGCTGAGGGACAGTGGGTTGTTGCTTCTCAGCACGGATACAAAGCGCAAGAAGGAAGAGTGAAGACTTTGCTGAGCAAGATCGGCACTTTCCGCAATACGGATTTGATCGAAGACAGCCCATCGGATTTGGATGCTCCCTACAATCTAGGGAAAAAAGGCATTGAAGTGAAAATTGCCGATGCCTCTGGCAATCTCCTTGCTGGATTTGTGCAGGGCAAGCTCGAGGGAAATCCTCAAGATCCGGACTATCAGCGCCGTGCTAGTAAGTTGCCCGCATATTTGCGCAAGCTTGATTCCAAAGAAGTTTATCTCGTTCAGGGTTTCTCTCCGATTGTCCCAACCGCAAAGGAGTGGCTCGACACGAGCTTGGCTCGATTCGATGCCAACAAAGTTTCTGAGATTCATCTCCAAGGAAAACTTGTCGAAGGTGAGATCTCTCTGAAAAAAGAAGGCGAAGAGTGGAAATTGATTAAGCCGGAAGAAGCTCCTGCCAAAAAGGAAGTGGCGGCTGCGATGGCGCGATCTTTCTCCTCTGCCTATTTCAAAGAATTTGTAGGTCCACTCGATGATGCGGCGAAGTTTGGGCTGAATGATCCACAACTCAAGGTTTCGATGAAATTGGAGAATGGGGAAGAGCTTCTCTTACAGGTGGGCCGTCAACTGGATGATCAAAGTTACTTTGCCACTAAGGGAGAGAAAGAGCCGTTTGTATTCCAAGTGCATTCCTACACAGTTGATGCACTGAAGAAAACAGTCGTCGATTTGAAATACGTTCCCCCAGCTCCAATAGAAGCACCCAAAACGGAGGTGCCGGTCCCTCCAGAAGCAGAAAAAACAGCTCCAGAAGGCGAAAAAAAACCTTAGTTGAGTAGTTTTTCCTCAAGCAACGTTCCCGTTTGCCGAGAATAGTCGCATCTCCTCCTTCTTATGTGCCAGGGGGTCTCGTGCAACCGTGCGGGGCCCCCTTTTTTATTGCCCGGATCCAATTTGGAACATCTTAAGTTTTATTGATAAATAGACGATATTTTTGATATCTCCTCCTTCTTATGCTGCCGGGGGTTCTGGGGCAACCTGGAGCCCCCGGTTTTTTATCCTCTCATTGTAAACTCTGGTCTTTTCTAAGCCTTTATTTGATGGTGAGTTATGGGACTCATATTCAATTCAAGGCTAGTACTTTGACGGCCTCACATGCTAGTTTGTCCATATCGTGGAAACCCAAGACGAGATCCGCCGTTGGTTGCATCGCGCCCGAGTCTTCGAATTTCGTTATCAAACTCTTCATCGCGTAACACGGGTGCTCGCTTTTGTTCTATTGGCTTTTGCATTGCTCGTATTTAGCTCTGTGCGCTGGCAAATTTGGGTGCCCGATCCCTTTTCTGTTTTGTTTTCAGTGGGATTGCTCTGCGTATTGACCCCTCTCATCGTTTTACTTTTTTCTTGGCGAGCAGGTGGGCTGCGCTTTCTTGCGGATCTTGAGAAAAAACTAAATCGAGAAGGACAATTACGCACCTGGCTTTGGTTGAAAAAGAATCAAGAAAAGCATTCCCCTGTTTCTGCTTTGTTTCTACAACGCTTGAACCAAGATTTGCGCACTCTCGATGTAAAGACTTTCTATCCTGCAAGAAGTTTTCGTTGGGATGGTTATGCCTTCATACTCGCTGCAATTTTTTATGCGCTGCTTTTTATGCCTTGGGGTGGAGGAGAGAGTTGGCTGAAAAGAATGTGGAATCAGTCTATAAGTACACGTCCAGACTTATCTAAAGAGACTCTAGAGAACTCAGCTTCCCAACCCGACTTGTCAGGAGAGGAAACAAGCCCCCAAACCAAAAATACAAACTCGCAAAATCCAGGACGCGGTGGCGATGCTTCGCAAACCGGCGAATCTCCTAAAACACCGCAACTTGCCTTCGAAAGAGTTCCCAAATTTGTGCCTGCTCAAAAACTAGAAGGGCAGAGCACGTTGAAAGAAGTTCATCTCTACGATTTGCCTGTCAGACAGCCTGGTCTTTTGCGTTCTCAAACATTCTCTCCTTATGCATCGCACTACGAGGAACTCAAAGAAGTTGCAGAGCAAAGAATCCAACGCGAACAGTTTGAAGCAGAAGACGCTGCCTTTGTCCGACTTTATTTCCAAAAGATTCGTCCATGATTGAAGGACTAGAACTCACTCATCCCCAATTTCTCGAGAAGCTCGAATCACTCGGACGATTCGCGCGCAAGGCTCTTTCTGGAGAATTAGGAGTGGATCGCAGCGGTTTGGGCAAGCGCGGTGCCGGCACTTTGTTTCAGGAGCATCGTCGCTACGCCTACGGAGATGACACGCGGCATATCGATTGGAATGTCTATGGACGATTGAACGAATTGTTTGTGAAAGTGTTCGAGCCAGAAGAGCGGGCCTCGCTCTCCATTTTTCTCGATGCGAGTCCTTCGATGGGTACGGGTGCAAAGGCTCGACTTGCTTACCAATTAGCGGCAGCTTTTGGCTATATCGCTCTCTCTTGTCTTGATGGAGTGCAGTTGAGTGTTTTTCCCGGGACGAAAGCTCAAAGTTTTCATGGAGAGTCGGAAATTCGGAATTTCCTAGAGTATTTGCAATCTCTAAAAACGGAAGGTCAGGAAAAGCTTTCCCAGTCCATTGAAAAAACTTTGGCCGGGACGCGTTCCAAGAGCTGGACTTGGATTTTCTCTGACTTCTATCCTTCGCAAGAAATGGACCGCAGCTTGGCGCGTTTGACGGGACGTCGTTTGTGTTGCGTGCATTTGTTAGATCCTCTCGAATTAGATCCAAACGATCGTGGTGCCGTGCAGTTTCAGGATCTGGAAAGTGGACGCCGTCGTTGGTTGGGGGTGAGTCAACGTTTGCGTTCGCGTTATCAGCAATTGATGGAAGTTTACTTACGAGAAGTCGCTTCGATCGCGGCACAGAGGAATAGCGCCTATTTTCGCGTTTTCAGTCAGGAGTCCTTTGATGCCGCCTGTTTGCGCATTCTCACTGGAGCCAAGAGCGCATGAACGTCGTGCAGTTAGAAAGAGCTTGGGTTTTCTGGCTCACGATTTCCTTGATTGCATCTCTTTGGTTCTTGTTACGGCAGCTAGGAGTGAAAACTCGTAAGACTGCCTTCTTAGAAATCTGGGAAAAGGCACTCGCTGCTTCCAATGTGTGGGAGCGAATACTCGCAAAATTGCCAACTTGGAGTCTGCTACTTTCATTAGGCACTCTATTTTTCCTAGGACTCGCAGGAGCTGGGCCTTCCTATATGCAAAAAGGCGGGGGAACTTATCACCTTGTTCTCGACGCTTCGGCTTCGATGCGCGCTCTTAGTTCAGACGGAGAAACACGATTTGCCAAAGCGGTTGCTCAAGCAAAACGGTTTCTTTCCGAACGACTTCCAGGTGATCGAGTTTCTCTCTCCGTTTTAGAAGATCGTTGTCGAACTCTTTCTGCTCCCAGCGAAAACTGGGCGGATTTGATTCGGCGCATCGATGCTCTGCAAGTGCTACCGGTGGATTCCGACTTTCAAAACATTCGCGAGCAATTTGCCAAAGTTCACGATCCAGTACTCGTTTTCAGTGATGGAATCGGCAAGAACTCGCAAGCTTTGCGCGATTGGAAACCCTGCTATTTTTTCAATGTGGGCGAAAACATCTCGAATGTGGGATTCGTTTCTTTTCAGCTTGATGATCCTTGGCCAAAACCAAGTATTCGACTCCAGTTAGGTCTTCATAACTTTTCAGATAAAGATCAAGAAAGGGAAATCCGCCTGAGACTCGGGGATCAGGTTCTGAAATCAGTTCCTGTGAAACTTCCAGCTCACGCAAATGTCGTTCAAGAAATCAAATTTGATCGAGGAAAAGAGATATTTCTCAAGGTGGAATGCTTGCCTTTCGATGCCTACTCTCTCGACGATTTGCTCAGCGCCAAAGTGAAAATGTTGGCAGCAGCGCCGATTGTTCTCATTCGAAATGGAAATTCCTTGGACCCTTTTCTTCAAGCAGTAGCAGAAGCCTTATCCGAAGAAAGCAAGGCGAGCATACAAACTCTCGATGCTGTGGAAGGGATTGAGCCCGGTGCGGTTGTCATCTCTCAAGGAGGAGAATGGAAAATCCCTCCCGATGGAAACGGGCGATACTTATTGTTTGGAGCGCAAATCGAAGGGCTAAGCAAACTTCCTTGGCGAGAGAATCCAACAGTTCAAATCCCTCCGCCCTATTCGCATTTCACACGAGACTTGCATTTTGATTGGTTGCGCGTTTCTCGTGCTTTGACCGCCCATGTTTCGGGGCAAGCGATTCTTTCTGCGAGTGATGGACCCTTGGTATTCCATACTCAGTGGGGAACGAATCGAATCGTGGCGAGCTGTTTTTCTCTCTCGGATTCCAATTGGCCAGTTCTTGCTGATTTCCCAGTTTTTGTGCGTCGCGCTTATGCTTGGTTATTGGGAGATGCTTCTTCGATTTCAGCTCACTTGCAGGCGGGAGAAATCCTGTTTCTCAATCCGGAGTTAGGTTTTTGGAAAGTACCGACCCGTTTAGGTTCCGTACAAACTCCGCTGGGACAGAGCATGATTAATTTTCAAAGTGAAACGGAATCGGATCATAGTGGATCTCTAGCTCCAGGTTGGTCTAAGGAAATTCCCCAAGGACCAGGATTCCGTAAAAGCCTCTCCCTGCTTTGTCTGGTAATGGCATTGGTTTTACTGAGTTTTCGGGCGTTTTTAGAATGGTTCAGTGATTGAATTTGGAGGCGGCTGCCGGAATCGAACCGGCGAATGATGGTTTTGCAAACCATTGCCTTACCGCTTGGCTAAGCCGCCATGTGCAGGTTTGACAAGATAGGTGATCTTGCGCTTTTGGCAAGGGCAGTATAATGGTCAGTCATGAGTTTTGAGAAACAGCACGAAAGTTCGTATCAAGTCCCCAGAACAACGAGCTCTAAAGGAGCTTCGCAGTTTTCTAAAGAGACGGAAACACAAAACGCCGAACAAAAACACGAAACTCCAAAACCCAACCGGGGAAAACATTTAAAACAAGAACACGTCCGCGAAATGGTCAAGATGCTCCACCGTGTTGGCGCCTGGGGTGGTTGGTAAAAACGCAGTCTTTTTTTTCTTTCTCAATCTGCTGTTGCTTCTGGGCGGTTCTGCTTGGTTGTTTGTAGAACTAAAAGGGCTCGGCGGATTTCGCGCGATTGCTTTTTTTCTCCTCTCCTTGCTTCCTTTTTCTGCGGCATTGATTTTTCCAAAAGGGCCAAAGAGTTTTCGTAACTTTTTCTTATTCGCTGCCGCGTTTCCTGTGGCCTCTTCTCTTTTCTTTTTTCTCTCGGGGCGAGCGCTCGATTTCAATTCCTCTTTTTACTTTGGTTTTTGGGTCCTTGCTTCTGCGTGCATCGCGTTTTCAATGGGCATTTGTTCTTTGTTGGCGAAAGAACATGGTTCTGGATTCGTCGGTCCGATTGTGGTGCTTCTACTTTCTACACTTCTGATTGGTTCTGTTTGGGTTTTGCCAGCCTTGGATTCTTTGGTGGCCGAGCGAGTTTTCCTCACTCTCAATCCTCTGGGCGCTCTCTGTGACCTGATTAGCTTTGATTGGCTACGAGATAGCGAATTGTATTTTATTTCCCAATCGCAGGAGCCCATTCGATATCCGAATTGGCTGTGGTATTCTTCCGTGACCTTTTTGCTTGGGCTCGCCTTTTGGTCTGCGGGCCATTTTTGGAACTCAAGGTCACCAAAAGGACAAAAAATATGAAACGAAAAATTTTCTGCACCTTTCCTCAGCAGCTCATCAAAGAGCCTTTGCTCTACAACCTCGGGAAAAAGTTCCAAATCATTCCTAATATTCGTGGCGCCTCGGTAACCGATGAAATCGCATTGATTGCGCTGGAACTGGACGGGGAAGCTCCTGAAGTAGACAAGGCCGTCGAGTTTTTAAAAGAAAAGGGAGTGAAGGTTGAAAGTATCGAGGGAAATGAGAAGAAAATTGGGTGAATTTCGAGCTAGTCAGCGAATTTGAACCTCGCGGGGATCAACCCCGCGCCATCGACTCTCTCGTTCGTGGGATAGAAGCGGGAGAAAAACAACAAACCTTATTAGGTGTCACCGGTTCGGGGAAAACCTTCACTATGGCGCATACCATTGCGCGACTGAATCGTCCCGCCTTGGTGATGGCGCCCAACAAAACTCTCGCAGCGCAACTTTTTGGCGAATTCAAAGCACTCTTCCCTAAAAACGCAGTTGAGTATTTCGTTTCCTACTACGACTACTATCAGCCCGAAGCCTATATCCCCTCGACTGACACCTACATTGAAAAGGACGCCTCGCGTAACGAGGCACTCGAGAGAATGCGCAATTCCGCAACCCGTTCTTTGCTCGATCGTCGCGATGTAATCATTGTCGCCTCGGTTTCCTGTATCTACGGTTTGGGTTCGGTAGAGAGCTATAAAGAGCTCGCGGTCAGCGTGGAGAAGGGAGAGCGTATTGATCGTGATTTGTTGTTGCGACGTTTGGCGTCGATTCAATACAGCCGTAATTTTTTAGACTTTCGTCCTGGTGCCATGCGTGCGCGTGGTGACGTCATCGAAGTGTTTCCTTCCTATGAAGAAGATCGCATTGTGCGCATCGAGATGTTTGGCGATGAGATTGATTCCATTTGCGAAGTGCATCACAAAACCGGTGAACTGCTTTCGAATCTAGAGAAGGTCACCATCTATCCGACTTCACAATATGCGCAGACCAAGGACAAAGTACTCGTTGCATGCGAGGCCATTGAAAAGGAACTTGAAGAAAGACTTTCTCAACTGCGGCGCGCCGACAAGGAAATGGAAGCGGAACGTTTAGATCGACGCACGAGGCTCGATTTAGAGATGCTGCGGGAAATGGGGGTCTGTCATGGCATTGAAAATTATTCCAGGCATTTGGATGGAAGATCACCAGGGGAAGCACCAGATACTTTGATCAATTATTTTCCCAAGGATTTTCTGCTCTTCATCGATGAAAGCCATGTCAGTGTTCCGCAAATTGGCGGGATGTTTCGCGGAGACCGTAATCGCAAGCAAGTCTTGGTGGACTACGGTTTTCGTTTGCCCTGTGCGCTAGACAATCGGCCTCTCAAATTTGAAGAATTTGAAGCGTTGATTGGACAGAGGGTGTTTGTCTCGGCCACTCCGGGTCCTTACGAAAAAGAACATGCGAAAGAAAAAGTCGTCGAACAAATCGTTCGTCCAACAGGTTTGCTGGATCCAGAATTGGAAGTAAGGCCGGCAAAAACTCAAATCGACGATCTCTTACACGAGATTCGACTACGAGAAAAACGCGATGAGCGTGTATTAGTCACAACTTTGACCAAGCGCATGTCTGAGGAGCTCTCCGATTACTTTGCCGACCTTGGCGTGAAAGTGAAATATCTGCATTCTGATATAGACACTCTCGAGCGCATGTCGATTTTGCGCGATCTTCGCTTGGGGCTTTTTCATTGTCTCATTGGCATCAATCTCTTGCGCGAAGGTTTGGATTTGCCCGAGGTTTCCTTGGTAGCGATTCTTGACGCGGACAAAGAAGGATTTTTGCGATCCGAAACTTCCTTGATACAAACCTTTGGTCGCGCAGCTAGAAATGTAAATGGTCGTGCGATTCTCTATGCCGACACGATTACTTCCTCGATGAAGGCCGCGATGGAGGAAACGAAACGGCGTCGTGCAGTACAGGAAGCCTACAATCGAGAAAACGGCATCACTCCTAAAACAATCAAGAAAAACATCCGCGACTTGCTTGAGACCATTTACGAAGCCGACTATGCCGCGATTCCCAAAGTTGCTGAAGATTCACCTGCCTATGGCGATTTTGCCAAAGATAAAAAAGCCGTGCGCCGGCGTATCGAGGAGTTGCGACGAGAAATGTATGCCGCTTCCGCCTCTTTAGAATTTGAAAAGGCTACAAAGCTGCGCGATGAAGTATTTCGTCTCGAGAAACTCGAGCTCGAAAAATGAAAGAGGAGATCGCACAAAGCATTGCCAATGCCCCGGAATCTACCGGAGTTTATTTTTTCAAAAATGCCAAGGGAGATTTTCTCTACATTGGCAAAGCAAAAAACTTGCGTGCGCGATTGCGTTCGTATTTACGACCCGGTGGCGACGGGAGATTCCAACTGCAATTTCTCTCAAGGCAAGCGGCGGCCGTGGAATTCGTTTTAACCCCTGGAGAAGGTGAGGCTCTATTACTCGAAGACCGTCTCGTGAAACAGCATCAGCCAATTCACAATGTGCGGTTGCGAGATGACAAATCTTTTTTAATGCTTCGCCTGGATCTCTCGAAGGAGTTTCCCCGTTTCGAGCCTGTGCGCAGTCATGGGGAGAAAGAACCCGGCTACCGCTATTTTGGTCCTTATCCTTCTTCTCAGGCCTTACGCCGTAGTTTGCGACTCTTACACAGCCTCATTCCGATGCGCGATTGTTCCGACTCCATGATGAAACATCGCTCGCGTCCTTGCTTGAAACATTCCATTGGTCTTTGTGCGGCTCCCTGTGTGGGTTTGATTGATGCCAAAGACTATGCAGCACTCGTCGAAAAAGCCGTTGCCGTACTTAGCGGGAAAACTGCGGAGCTCGAAAAGGAACTCGAGCGCAAGATGAAAAAGGCTGCTGATGAACTTCAATTCGAAAGAGCCAAAGTATTTCGCGACCAATTAAAAGCTCTGCAACAAACCGTTGAACGTCGTCCTGTTTTGACTCGAACTCAGGTGGAGCGAGACACCTTTGGTTTTTTTCGCAATGAAAAGAACTCGATTGTTACCGTGCTGCGTTTTCGCGCTGGAGGACTTGTCGATTCCAAGAGCCACTTAGTTCCTTCCACGGTGCCGGAAGAAGAATTGCTTTCTAGTTTTCTCTCGCGCTTTTACAACGAAGGCGAAGCGATTCCTGCAGAAATTGTAGTCCCCGGAGAAATTCACGAGAGAGAAATGCTCGAACGAGTTTTTTCGGAAAGAGCCGAACATCCTGTTTCTATTTTTTCTGCACAACGCGGCGAGAAACATTTGCAATTGAAGATGGCGAGCGCGAACGCGAAAGAGGCGGCGGCGCAGATCGAACTGCGAAGAGATGCGGATGGCAGTGCTTTGGATCGATTGCAAGAGAGATTGGGGCTTGTGAAACGTCCCGAGTGCATGGATTGCTTCGATATTTCTCAGATGCAAGGTTCAGCGATGGTGGCCTCTCGCGTTCGATTTGTTGAAGGGCGTCCGAACAAAACGGGTTATCGACATTACAAAATTCAAAGCGTTTCAGGCCAAGATGATTTTGCCGCGATGTTAGAAGTGGTGAGCCGCTCTTTGCGTCGTGGCTTGGAAGAAGATGATTTGCCGGATTTGATTGTGATTGATGGGGGAAAGGGGCAACTTTCTTCTGCCTTGGCGGCGCGCGATGAGCTTGGTGCTTGGGATGTTGAGTTTGTGGCATTAGCCAAGGATCGAGAGAAAGAAAAAGAAGGAGAGAAGTTTCATACCGGTGAGCGGGTGTTTTTACCGGGCGCCGATCAACCCATCGCTTTGCCTGCGGGTTCTCCGGAAAGGCTTCTGATGGAAAGAATTCGTGACGAAGCGCATCGTTTTGCCATCACCTTTCATCGCAAGAAACGCGAAGCGATTCGATCCGAACTCGACGAAATCCCTGGTCTTGGCGCACAGAAGAAAAAATCTTTGCTGCGCCATTTTGGTTCGGTTGCCTCAATTCGAGAGGCCAGTGTCGATCAGATCATGCAAATTTCTGGGATGAATAGTCGACTCGCTCAGAGTGTTTACGAGAAATTACGGCGCAGTTAGTGGGCAGGAGTTCCTCTGCGAAACACGCTTCCAGGCCGCGTCCGCGCTAGCTTCGGGCGGCGCTTGGTGGAAAGAAAGCGGACG
>CAZMYG010000060.1:0-15541 GCA_964570465.1 uncultured Planctomycetales bacterium | reverse complement strand
TCGCGCGATTGCCTTGGATTTGAATGTCGCGGATTTTGATCTTTTTTCCTTCGTGGATTTGATAGACCAGCGCTACGCGAGCGTCTTTATCTGAAAATTTCTCTTTGGGTGGATCTTCGAAGCGCCAATGATCGCTGATGCTCGGATGCTCAGGATAGCCGCGCTCTCCATAGAAACGAGCTAAAGAACGACGATCCATTTGCACGGCGTCGGCCGTATAAAAATCTCCTGACTTGAGCCGAATTAATGGGAGCAAATCTTCTTGTGGAAAGGATTCATTTCCTTCTATCGATACCGAAGAAACGATATATCGTGGACCTTCTTGAACGAGAATTCGAATCGTCACTTCTTTGCGGTCTTCACTGAATTCGAGTTCTTTCACTTCTACTACCGCGTCGCGGAATCCGGCATTGCGATAGAGGCTGCGCAACTCGATAAGATCCTCACGCAAAGTTCCTTCTTTAAACTCGGAGCCTCCAAAAAACAGAAACCCGCTTCCAAGCTTCATCACCGAATTCAAACTGCGCTTGAGCCCCAAGAAATAAGTCGCAGGAATACTGTGATTGCCTTCGAACTCGACGGACTCAACCTTGACCAAAGGCCCTTCCAAAATTTCAAAGATCACACGATTCGCGGCTCGATCGTATTTCAAAAGCACATCGGCAAAGAAATAACCACGATCTCGATAGAAACGCAGCAGATCCGTACGTGCTCGTACGGCAACAACTTCATCGATCGGAATACCCGGAGTGAGTTTGGCTGCGTCGAGTAAGTCTTCTTTCTTGATTTCGCGATTTCCTCGAATGCTGAGTTCACGAATCGCTGGAACTTCTTGCACTTTGAAACGCAGGCGAATTCCGCCTGCGACTGTTTCTTCAAACACTTCCGCACGAACACGTTTGTTTTGCCAAAGATAAATCAAATCTTGTTGAAGTACCTTGGGATCAAGCAGCTCACCAATCTTGGTATATAAACCGCCTCGAATTTCCTCGGAGGTGTAAACCTGATTTCCTTCGATTTCGATGGCGAGCACTCTTTCCTGCGCTGTTGCGCTTGTGAGGAAGAGGGAAATGGAAAAAAGTAGCGAAAGAAAAAAGTTCATGAAGGATTAGAAATGACTTTCCACCATCGCAGCCAAGTTTTCAAAGCGCATGGAATTTGCCAGAAAGCTCAAGGTGACGACCCCCGTCGGACCATTTCTTTGTTTGGCGATATGCACTTCTGCTTTGCCTTTCACATGTTCGCGGTCGGGATAGTAGTACTCTTCTCGATAGAGCATCATCACGACGTCGGCGTCTTGCTCGATGGCTCCTGATTCACGCAGATCGGCCAGCTTCGGTCGTTTGTCGTCGCGATTGTCCGCCGCACGATTGAGCTGAGAGAGTGCTATCACGGGAATGTTTAGTTCGCGCGCCAGAGATTTGAGTCGGCGTGAAATGACCGAGATTTCTTGCTGACGACTTTCGGCTTGTGGACTTTCCATCAATTGCAAATAGTCCACGATGAGAAGACCAATATTCTTTCTTGATACGAGCCTGCGAGCCTTGGCGCGGACCTGCAAGGCAGAGAGTCCTGGTAAATCGTCAATGAAAATTCCTGCCTGAGAAAGTTCACTTGCCGCCTCCGCAAGTTTAGAGCTTTCTTCGTGAGTTAATCGTCCTTCGCGCAGTCGATGCGCATTGATTCGTGCCCGCGAGCAAAGCATACGTTGCACAATTTGCTGGCTCGACATTTCGAGACTGAAGAAGGCAACCCCTTTGTTTTCCTTCAGTGCTACGTGCTCGACCATGTTCAGAGCAAAGGCGCTTTTTCCCATACTCGGTCGTCCAGCAATGATGACCAGATCTCCAGGGTTCAAACCGCCCGTCATATTGTCCAAATCGAAATAACCGGTTTCGAGTCCGGTGTGTCGGCTCTTGGGATCACGGAAATCGATGCCTTTGAATACTTCCTGAAGAATTTCCCCAATCGCCTTGGGCTCGGTGCGCTTCGCCGCGCCGGCAATTTCAAAAACTTTTTGCTCAGCTATATCGAGATATTCTTCAACTTCACCAGGCTTGCTATAGGCTCCTTCGACAATGTCTTGGCAGCTATGAATCAAACGGCGCAGCATGGCCGATTCGCGAACAATCTTGGCGTGTTCGAGAGCGTGAGCTGAAGAAGGAACAGCCTCTTCGAGCTCGATGAGATATTCTTTTCCCCCAGACGCTTCGAGTTGATTGCGACGCGTGAGCTCTTCGGAAAGCGTGATGTAATCGATGGCTAGGTTCTTGTCCCCTAGACTCGCGATGGCCGCGAAAATCAGCCGATGTCGGGGCAGATAGAAATCCGACTCATTCACAATCAGCATCACTTCAGAAACGATGTCACGATCGAGCAGCATCGCTCCTAGTACGGACATTTCAGCTTCTTGATGATGAGGTGGCACTCGCTCTATGGAGCTCATTGGTTTCCTGCTTTTGGCGTCGATTTCTTAGTTTTGGCTTCGCGGAAAGGGAGAAGGATAACTTTTTATGAGCGAAGCTCCAAGGGCTAGTCAGCAATTAGAGAGAATGTGATGTTTTCACAGTCGAGAGCTTGGGCTCATTCGCGGCGAAACACGCCTCCAGGCCGTGTCCGCGCTCTCGATTCTGTATTCGAAATTACTGTCCTCGAATCCTAGAGGGCCCACAAATTTATTGTTCATTTTCTACATCCCAGAAAAAAATTTTCCCGACTAGTCCGTTCACAAAACGAATAGAAAGACTTGTTGGTAGGGATTCCGAGACTCGTTCATATTTCCAGCTGATATTTCCATTTTCTATGGCGGTGATTTTTGAGGGAGGCCCAAAGCGGGCTAAAATCTCGGGAGGCGAGAGAAAAAATAAGGCCTGCTTTGCGGAAATTCCATTTCGTTGAAAGTCTCCCAAAAAACGTTCGAGCTCTGCCCAGTCTGTCCAGTATTTGCGGTCCTTTGCTTGTCGAAGAGAATTTTCATCCGCGAAATTTTTTAAAGCAATAGTTGATTGCAAAGCCTTAATCGAAGTAGTGATTTCCTCTAGTTGATATTCGTTCGATGAAGTTCGAGGCGAAGAATTTTTTTCAAAGCTGGTTTTGACTGCAGAGCTTTCTCTTGCGACGAAGGGCTGTTCGACGTTGCGACCTAGGTGAGCCTCCATGGATTCTAGAATTGAAATGATCCGGCTAAGTTTCGCTTCGATCTCTCTCGACAAAGCGGTATCCGTTTCTGTGGGGTGACTCGGTAAGGTTAAGGCTGTCAACAAAAGGAATCCTAGTACTAAAAGAACAAGCGTGCCCCAAAGCAATTTTGTAGTCATGTTTGCTCACCATTATCCTTCAGGAAACGAAATCGAGGCGGTGAGTCTAACGAAACTTGTCGTCTATTTCCCCAGCTCCTTCGCTACGATTGCATAAGTTGTGTCTTGGATCGCCTTGGTTGCGCGCTCATTAAAAGAATGAAAACTTGCGAGAGAGTTGGCTTAAGAACGCGAGAGCCTGAGTCGCTTTCGCTGTTCTGTGCAGCGAAAGCGAGGAACTGCTTACTTCGACTTCTCTTCGACAACAGTAATCTGCGTTGTCGTTTCGACTCCGGAGTGTAAGCGGATCGTAATCGTGAAATTGCCCTTTTCCTTGATGGGATTATCGAGATGGATCGCCGACTCTTCGATTTCGAAGCCTTGTTTCTTCAGAGCTTGGGCAATATTTGCAGTCGTTACAGAGCCATAGAGATGTCCGCCTTCGGCCATCTTTGCTTCGATGGTCGAATTCGCTTGAGAAAGTTTTCCGGCCAGAGTTTTGAACTCAGCAACTTTCTTGCTCTCCAACTCATCGCGTTTTTTCTTATCTTTTTCAATAACGCGAAGATTCTCTTGGCTCATATGTGTTGCTAGGCGCTTGGGCAAAAGATAATTGCGCCCATAGCCAGGCTTCACATTCACTAGCTGTCCCGCACGTCCCAAAGACGGCACATCAACTCGAAGTAATAATTCCATGATCAAAATCCTTAAGAAACGTAGGGAAGCAAGGACAAAAAGCGTGCGCGTTTCACTGCGACCTGCAAGACGCGTTGATGATAAGTACAGTTACCGGAACGCTTGCGAGAGAGCAGCTTGGCCTGAGGGCTCAAACTCTTCTGCAAGGCGCCGAGATCCTTGTAGTCCGCGGGGATTAGCTTTTCTTCGCAGAAACGGCAATTTCGCTTCTCGATGAATTTCTTGAATTTTTTCTTTTCCGGTTTTTTATCTGTGATGATGCGGGGCGACATTACTTCACCTCTTCCCAATCCAAGGCGCCAGCGCCTTCTATTTCCAATTCAGGGATGACTACTTCCGAGTGATCGCCAGTGTGTTTCCCGCTTGGAGTCTCAGATACTTTCTTGAAAACGTCTTTGGGAATTTCTCCTTCCAAGCGAAGGAAGAGAACGCGTAAGACTTGTTCGGTCAAAACGCATTCGCGTTCAATCGTTGCAATCGCAGCGGTTTCCGCCTCGAAGAAGAACAGAAAATAGATTCCCTTCTTTTGCTTCTTGATGGGATAGCAGAGCTTTCGCTCATCCCAACGTCCGGATTCCAGCACCTGACATCCGTGTTTCTCGAGCATCCCTTTCACAAAAGACATCGCTTCCTCTGTTCCCTTTGGAAAGTGTCGAGGATCCACAATAAACATCGCTTCGTAACGGTTCACTTCAATCTCCTAATGAAAACGATTCATACACTGTTCGATATCGCCCGTGCCTAGCCAATACTCTAAAGCATCGGCAGCACTCTCAAGGCTTTGCTCTAACTCCTTGCTTTCGGTTTTAGAAAAACGCGAAAGCACATAATCCGGAGCCTCACCTTTGCGTTCTCCGATTCCCAATCTCAGTCGAGGGAATTCCTCGGTCCCAAGATGATCGATCAAAGATTGCAAACCCTTCTGCCCCCCACTCGATCCCGCTTTTCGTATGCGAATCTTGCCTAAGGGCAGCGCAAAATCATCGCTCACCGACAAAATCTCCGCCGCTTCAATCTTAAAGCGTTTGGCAAATTCACTGACGGCTTCGCCGCTCCGATTCATGAAGGTCAAGGGCTTGAGTAAAGCAAAACCTGACTCACGATCCAAAGCGAGATCCGCTAAGCGCCGGCGCGTCCAGCCAGCCTTGAACGGCTCCCACCGCAACCCACGTCGCACAGCCAAGCGATCGATTAAATCGAAGCCGACATTGTGCCGTGTCTTCTCGTACTCCTTCCCAGGATTGCCCAAACCTACAATAAGTTTCATCGAAGGCTCTCCTGGAAAAAGAGGCGGAACATACTACGCGGCGAACTGCAAGCCTGCAAGCGTCCTGACCCAGACTACTTTTTCTCTTCCTTCTTTGCCTTCTCGGCAGGTGCTTTGGCACCAGCCTCGCCTGCAGCTTCGCCATCCTCGGCAGCAACAGGTTTCTTGATCAATTCCGGCTCGGTAGCTAGTGGCGCACCCTCGGCAGTTGGCTCTGGCTCGAGTGCCTTCGTCACCACGGTACAAACCATCGATTCTTTCGAAGTTGGAGTGCTTACTCCTTGCGGCAGTTCTAGATCCTTGACCGTAATGGATTGGTTGAGCTCCAAATGCCCGACTTTGACCGGAATGGATTCGGGAATATGCATGACCTCGCACTCCACTTCCAAATCGGAAATGACGTGCACGAATTCTCCACCCGCGGTCACACCCTTGGGATGTCCTTGGAAATCGATGGCCACTTTCACGCGTACCTTCTGGCCTTCCTTGACCCGAAGGAAATCCACATGAAGGATGTCATCTCCCAAGTGATCGTATTGAATGTCTTTCACAAGAGCTTGGATCTTTTCTTTTCCTAGCCCTAATTGAAAAACGCGAACGTGACGATGCACAGCGTCTTCAAATGCGGTCGCAGGCAACGTCACTGATTCACTATCCTTCCCCTGCCCATAGAGAACCGCAGGAATTTGACCTTCTGTACGTAGCCGACGGCTAGAACGTGTACCGTGCTTTTCCTTTTTCACGACTTGGATTGCTTCTAACGCCATAACATCCTCAACTATTAATCTGTAAACAAACGACTCACCGATTCAGCGCGATGTATGGAAAGAATGGCTCGCGCCAATAACTCCGCCACACTGACGACCTCCACTTTTGCTGGGGCCGCTCCGCGAATCGGAACCGTATCCGAAACAAAAATCCGCTCGACCGGAGCGGAGTCCAACCGCTCCCGTGCAGGACCACAAAAGACCGGATGTGTTGCCGCCAAGAAAACTCTCTCGGCTCCGTGTTCTTTGACAATTCGGGCAGCCCCGCTGATGGATCCCCCAGTCGAAATCATGTCGTCGACAATGAGAACATTCTTCCCCTGGACTTCACCAATCAAATGCTCGGATTCGATTTGCTCCGAGCTTACACGGCGCTTATCAACTATGGCAAGACCCGCCCCTAGGCTTTTTGCATAACCACGAGCGATTTTGATCCCCCCCACATCGGGCGAAACCACGACTAGATCTTTCCAATTCCAGCTTTTGAAATGCTCAATCATCGCTGGTTTGGCATAGAGATGGTCTACCGGAATATTGAAAAAACCTTGAATCTGCGCGGCGTGTAAATCGATGGTTAACACCCGATTCGCGCCCGCTTGAGTAATCAGATCCGCTACGAGTTTTGCCGTAATCGGCACTCGTCCTTCATCTTTGCGGTCCTTGCGAGCATAGCCGAAATAAGGAATCACTACAGTGATTCGATCTGCAGAAGCACGACGAATGCAGTCGATCAAAACGAGCAACTCCATCAAGTTTTCATTCACCGGAGGACAGGTGGGCTGCACGACAAAAATATCGCCGCCACGCACGTCTTCATTAATCTTGACGTCGATCTCTCCGTCCGGAAATCTCCCGATATAACAGTCTCCTAGAGCTTTTCCTAATTTGTCGCAAATAGATTTTGCTAACGCTTGATGCGCGTTGCCAGAAAAAATTTTGAACCGCTCCTCGCTATTGACCATTGGAATTCACCGTGGATTTTCGTTTTCCGCTCAAAGCCTTCTTCGACATGGGCTTTGCAGGGACGCCAATATACACACTCGAAGGCGGAAGATCGCTGCCTCTTGTGATCACGGCTCCCGCTCCCGTCATCGCCCGCTTCCCAATCGTAGCGGGCGCAACAATCACGGTCCCGCTTCCAATAAATGCTCCGTCGTGAATTTGACTCAGGTGTTTTGATTTGCCATCGTAATTTGCGGTAATCGTGCCGGCACCAATATTTACTTTTTGCCCAATCACGGCGTCACCTAAATAACTCAAATGCTTCGCCTTGCTGTTTTTTCCGACTAGGCTTTTTTTGACTTCCGTGAAATTGCCAATCTCAGAGCCTTCTTCGAGCACCGTGCCTTCTCGCAAATGCGTAAAAGGCCCAACTTCGCAATGCGCACCGATCTTCACTTTGCCCCGAATCACCGTGCAAGGAAGAATCTGGGTGTTGGGGCCGATTTCCACATCGACATCAATATAGGTACTGGCCGGATCCACAATTTCGACTCCAGCAGAAAGATGTTTCCAGTGAATTCTTTCCTGCAACAACATGCGCGCATAGGCAAGCTCGCGAAGAGAATTGACTCCGAGCAGCTCCTCAGAATCGTCATAGCGATGGGCATGCACTTCAGCGCCAGTGCCAGCAATCGCTGCAAGCGCATCGGTTAAATAGATTTCTTTTTGTTGATTGTTGGGGCGAAGAGTGGAAATCACCTCACGCAAACGAGCGCTGTCGAAGTAATAAACTCCGGCATTGATTTCGCGAATTTCTTTTTCTTCTTCGCTGGCATCCGCCTCTTCACGAATCGCCTGAAACTTGCCTTGAGAGTCGCGGAGAATTCTTCCGTAGCCTCTGGAATCTTCTAGTTCTGTGGTGAGAACACTCACTCCATCGATGCCATGATCTTGATGACAATGCACAAAATGCTTGAGCGTGTCCGCCTGCAATAAAGGCGTATCTCCACAAACCACCAAAAGTCCTGCCGCGTCTTTCCACTTGGATTGAGAAACTTGTAAAGCGTGCCCGGTTCCCTTGGGTTCGCCTTGATCCACAAAAAGAAGATCTTTTTCTTTGGCGAAGACTTCTTGGATTTGCTCTTTTCCAGAGCTGACCACAACAATGATTTTTTGAGGACGTAGAGAACGCACTGCTTGGATCACATGCCACAACATCGGTCGACCGCAAAGCTCAAAAAGAACTTTCGGTTTTTGCGAACGCATCCTCGTGCCTTTGCCGGCGGCAAGAATGAGTACTGTTGGGCGGGTTTTCATGGGAGAAAAGGGGCAAACTTATAGCAGTTTTTTCTCCTAATGGCAAACGAACGCTAAGTTAATCCCCTTTTTCTACGCGATAGGAATCTTCTTCGAAGTGCTCGGTTGAGAATTCAATGATCTCTGAATCTTCCAATCCCGTGAATCGATGCATCAAGCCAGGAGTAATTTCCAGAGTATCTCCAGGCTTCATCTGCATCGTTTCCTTCTTCCCATTGGCATGGACGAGTTCCATTTGTACGAGCCCTTTATTCACGTAAAAAGTCTCCCACTTCTTTACGTGAAAATGCAGCGAACATCGCTTGCCCTTGTTGAGGACAAGCACTTTGCCGCAATACTTTTCGTCGTTGTGAATCCAGAGCTCCTTGCCCCAGCCTTTTGGTTCAATGTGAATCATAGAAATACCATACCCAATTGATCGCGAAATTTGTATCGTTGCTTCTTCATGCAAAAATTTCTCTCGAAACTAACCGGTGTTGCAGCACGATCTCCGCTCCCTCGTTTTTTACGCTCGAGCTTGTATGGAATCTATTCGAAAAAATATGGCGTCAATCTGGAGGAGGCGGAAAAGTCTTTAGCTGAGTACCCGAGCTTCGATGCCTTTTTTACTCGTCGCTTGCGAGCAGATGCCCGTTTAGTTGATTCAAATCCTCAGATTCTTGTTTCCCCCGTCGATGCCCGTGTCAGTGCCTGCGGACCAATTCATGTGCAAACCTTGATTCAAGCGAAAGGACTCGACTACACGCTTTCCGAGCTTTTCGAAGAAGATCGGCGATTCGAGTTATTTCAAGACGGACAATTTTTGACTCTATACCTAGCTCCAGGAGACTGTCATCGAATTTATGCACCGTTTGATTTGCGTTTAGAGGGAACAAAACGAATCGCTGGTCGCTTGCGATCGGTGCAACAAAGCGTAGTTGAGAAAGTTCCCAAACTTTTCTGTCAAAACGAACGAGTGCTCTTTCATCTACAAACGGAATTCGGTCCCGCAGAGCTGATCATGGTTGGAGCCCTCAATGTGGGTTCAATTGAATCGCTGATTTCTCCAGGAACAAAACTCAATAAAGGCCAAGAGCTCGCCGTTTTTCATCTGGGCTCTACAGTGATTTTGCTTTTCCCAAAAAATGTAGCAACTCTTCGAGATTTAAAACCCGGAGAAAAAGTAAAGATCGGCGAAAAATTAGCTAGCCGCCGCTAGTTTAATCTTTGCCTCTTTCGCAACCTTGGATTTTGGCCACTTCTTTAGAGAGTATTTCAAGAAATCGATGCCCGATTTCTTCTGATCTCCTCGCTCGATGAAATGATAGCCAAGATAGAAATACTCCTCCGCCCCAACAATGCGTTCCTTTTTCAGCTTGTCGAGCAAACGGAAAGAATCCATGTGGGCCAAGGTCAGGAAATGCGTGAGACTAGGATCCGCCGCTCTTGAGTCTTGATCGACCCGACGCGGGGAAAGCATCAAGCCTGCAAGCGCTAACTCAAAGCGCTCTGTCGCGGTAAATTCCGGCTCCTTCGTCAAAAGTCGCAAACAACGCACGGCCTCGGCAAATTTCTTTGCTTTGCGAAGCTGCATACCGCGCTTGCGCAAAAGGTCGAAAGATTTCTTTGGTTCTAGCTTGCGCACGAAATGTAGCAAAGGCTCGCTATAGGGCTCATCTTTTTCGACGGCCATCATTGCGCGAGTCATTAATGCGTTCACAGTCGAAGAATCAATTCCACCAGACTCACGGCGCAAAATGCGCACTAATGCCCAACTTTGAGCGACGTCTTTGCTAGCCAGTAACTGACGTGCCAGAATTTTTCGCGCCGAAGGCATCAAAGAAGCGATCTCTTCCGCAGCGCGACGCATTTCTGGATCTGGGTGATGCAAACGAACCATCACGGCCTCTGCAACCTTGGCGTTGTCCACGCCTCGCAAAGCGCGTAATGAAAAAACTCGCACAAAGGGCTCTGGAGAATCCAAAAGTTGAAGTAATTTGCCAACGAAAGATGCGGGAATAGTCAGCTTGCCCAAAATTTCTAGTGAAGGTCTTACCAGGCCTGGATCCTTTTCATCCAGTAAACGCATCAAGGTTTTCAAAATCGACTTTTCTTTCGGTGGCGGTAAATGAACTAGTGCTCGCAAGGCGGCAGCTCGAATTGGCCCCGGGTAAGAAGAGTTGACCCATTTCCAAAGCATTTTCTCTGCAGCAGGGTCGTGGAGTTTTTCTAGAATTCGCAGACTCGCTCCGACCGCCGTAGGTCGAGCAAACACTTCTTTCTTGGAAAGGAAGGAAACCAAGCGCTTGGCCAAATTCTTTCGGCCTGGCTCGTCCACTCGATCTGCTTCCGATTCCAAGGAACGACGAGCAGCATCTACAACCTCGGGATTTTCATCTAATAAAGACTGTAAGGCGGTGTCGACAGCGTGCTGAGCTCCCGATCGTGCCATTGCGGCAGCGATTGCCTTTTTGACAGAAGGAGCCGCTCCTTCCATTTCTTTGAGTAGAATTTTTACCCCAGCGGATCCGATCTTGGCGGCTGCGAGTGCGGCAAGTTCCGCTTCATCTCCACCTTGGCGAACCAATATTAATAGGTGGGAGAGAGAATCTTCACCACCCAGTTTTCCCAACGCATCAATACCAGCACGACGCAGTTGAGGATTAGAATCTTTGAGCAAATTCCCCAAAGCCTGAATCGTAGGCCGGCCTTTGGGCCGGATTTCCCCAATGATCAAAGCCGAGGCGCGGCGAAGTTCAAAATCCTTTCCCTGGGAAAGTATTTCTAACAATTTTCGAGTAGTCGCATCCGACACAGCGATCTCCAAAATGGACTGCAAAAAAGACGGAAACCTCGCCGGATTCTACATTTGGGGCAGTTTTGCCAAGATAGTTTTTTTGGGTGGCTGGATTAGGCATCGGCTAATTGTTTTCATAAACACATGTCAAATAATGAATTATAAAAAGAAAACTTTTTACAAAAAAATCGAGCTTTTTGAGTCCCCGAAACTCCTCCTCTGCGTTCTGAGCATAGAAATCTGGAGTGCCTGGGGCTTCTGAGCAACGTGGCTTGGGGGCCCCACTCCCGACATGAATATGCAACTGGGTTGGGTGACTGGGAGGGGAAAGGTCGTTATGGGTCCGGGGAAATATTGGAAGGAGAGAGTTTTTCTATTGGTTGCCTGCGTGCTCTTCAGTCAATGTTCAAAAAACATCGAATCAATTGAAGAAGGCATACTCGAAGGCGTCTCGCGAAAGCCCATCGAAACTCCCACTTCAGAGCAAACATCCGAAAGCGAACCACAAATTGCTCCAGAGACTCAAAACCCTGTTGCAGAAACTCCAATCGCAGCGCCGCAAAAAAGAAATCCGCCTTCGCGCCGACCTCGAATCAATCCGAAGCCAGCTCCCATTCCACCGGCACCGGCTCCAGTTCCTGTCCCTTCTGAACCTGTTGTAGCTCCAATCGATCCAGAACCCACTCCTATTGGAGGCGATGACAATCCTCCAGGTGGAGGAGGGAATTTTTTCCCAAACGTTGCTCCGATAGCAAACGCGGGTGCCAATCAAAATGCAAAGCGATTGAGTATTTTGAATTTCGATGCGAGCGGCTCAACAGACTCAAACGGCAATATCGTTTCCTATCTTTGGAATTTTGGAGATGGAACAAGTGCTGAAGGCTTGCAAGTTTCTCATGCCTATCAAAGCGTTGGTTCTTTTCTCGTTCAATTGACAGTCACCGACTCTGGAGGCCTTTCCTCGAACGATACCGCACTGGCAAATATCAGCCTGCGCGACATGATTGTTCCTTGGGCTGAGTTCAATCTTCCCTTTGGAGATGTCACCCAAGAGCCACACAATCTGCTTCCGGAAGATGGAGCAGTGCCAGGTTTGCTACTGAGAGATTTTTGTTTGCAAGGACTCGAGTATTGGAGTCAGGCGACAGATCGAGTCATCATCACTTCGCGCGATGGGCAAATCGAAAATTTATATCCACACTTAATGGCGAACAAACCTGACTCGGTTCAAATCATCGGTGGAGTCAAAACTTTTACTCTGCCTGGCTCTGCTTATTACAACCCCGCTACTTATGATTTTGCAGACGCAGCAGGCTGGGAATTCATCACCCAAGAAGTGATACAAATCGCACAGATTACAGGCACAAATATTGTGGTTCTGGAAAACGAAACCGCACTGATGCCTTTTCACCAAGGCCATGAAGACATCGATTTAGAAAAATTGAAAACTTCTTTAAAGCCATTGCGAGACAGTGGAATTGAAATCTGGATGTGGCTACCAATGGTCGTTCGCAATTACTCGCTCGTGCCGAATCAAATGTCTCGAACAATACCACTTGTAATGGCCGTGGCAGAGGCTTTACCAAACTGCAAATTTTTAACCCCTTACAAAGCCTGGTATAATTGGAATTATGACTCAAATGTTGCCGCAAGAAACGCCATGATCGATCTGGTTGGCTTGGAGAGAATGCAAGAGGGACTTTATATCAGCCGGACTGGCTATTGGGACTACCCAGAACCAGAAGAAGATCTTCGCTGCTACACTCCCGAGGAGTCTTTACTCATGGCTCAGGAAGCGAATGGAGAACTCACCCGAGTTTATATGACTCAAGCGGATTGGATTGTGGTTGGACAACGTTTTGCAAATCTGCTCTCAGGATCTTCGATGCAAATGATCTCGAGTAATCCCGCGAGCGGGTCTATCGACGCGCGTGAACCGCGCTCTTCCCCATTTGATTTAGGTTGGAATTCGGTCGACATGGAATTCAACTCTTCCGTTTCACAGATGAATGCGAATCAATTTATGGTCACCCAAGTTGGAGCTTCAGGAGAGGCTCCGACGATTCAGTCCTTACAAGTGATCGGTTCAAACTCAATTCGCTTGCAGCTTTCGAAACCGATTCGCCCGCTGGCCTGGACCGATATTTCTTATCTGCCAAGCAATCAGAAAATTCGTTTGGGATATTTGCCTGGGGATGTGGGTAATGATGGAGTGAGCTTAGGTAGCGATATTCTCTCTTTGATCAACGCGCTCAACGGTGTCTCAAGTCTTCCCCTTCATTCCACAGATATTGATCGATCTGGCTCTCTCAATGCGCTAGATATCTATCGATTGTTGGAAATACTCCAGCAAGGGGTTCCTGGAGTCTATGCGCCATTCCAAGGCCAATCCTTACCCTAAACGAACGCGCTGAAACCATTGTGGACGTTGTTCCACACTGCCAGGAATAGGCTCCCAAATCCGTGGATCCTGAAAATGGATTCCTAATTCTCTCAATCGCGACATTCCTTCTTGTGCTTCATATTCTGATTGATAAGAAAGCAGCCAATCTCCGCCTGGTTTTAATAAATCTTTGACCCGCTGCCACTGCGCTTGCGGTTCAAAAAAACGTTTTGGTAATCCGGCCTGAATTAAAGGCTCTGGAGCGAGAAAAGGGCGGAAGAAGCAAAGTACATCGAATTGTTTCGCAAAGGGATAATGTAGCAAATCGCCAATGAGATAATGGCCACGCGAAGCCAGTGAAGCGTAATAACGTCCCAAATCGCAACGAGCCTGTCCTTTCCAATTGCGACGGTAGGCATCGAGTTCAATCCCGGTGAGCTCGACCTCCCTTCCCCTCTCTAAATTCCAAAGAGAAAAGAAACGCGAGAGCGCCGGAGCATAAACAAAATGCTGCGAGCCTAGATCTAAAATATTCACGTGCTGCGCAGGCAGAGAAAAATGGGAATGACCAAAAAGCATTTCTAACTGATCTAGCTTGGAAAGATTTAGAAGAAGACTGTGCTGATTGAGCCGAGAGCTGATTTCTTGAAAATGATAACGATCGAATAGTTCTCGATAGCGAGCCGGCAAACTCTGCAAATCATGTTGTCCACTTTCGCTGTATTCTTGCTTCCAACGCAGACGAGATCTTAGAGAAAAAGCAAATCGATTGATCTGGTTGCGAAATTGCAGAGAAGCGTTCACGGTTTCGTTTGGAAGCGTAGGTCTAACAAACGACAAATGTCATTTGAAGAAATCGCAAAACCGATTCCATCCACATCCGGCGCATTGAGTTTGCGCAGAATTAATCCAACCACGAGTCCGGAAGAATCCAATAAAGGCGCCCCACTGCATCCGGGATTCATCGGCAAGTCGGTCTGAATCCAAGTGCAAGATCTCTGTGTACGCAATGCGCTCACAATCCCTCGCATCGCCGTTTGTTGTAGAGATAAGTACACAGGTGTGCCGATCGAATACAACTCTTGCCCAATCTGCAAGGATCCAGAATTGCCTAAAAACAAAATGGGGTATTGACCTTCTGTTGCTTGAAGCAACGCCAAATCAAATTCTGTATTTTCCCGAATCACTCGAAAGCGAACTGTTTTCCCATCGCCCAAAACTCCGTCCCAATATTTTCGCCCTGCAATCAAATGTGCCGCGGTCAGAGCCAAGCCGTCTTCGCGAATGAAAAAACCACTCCCTAAACCATGCATGGTGCGTAGAGAAAAAACGGCATCTGATTTTTCTAGAAGTGAGTTTTCTTTGGGAAATTCCGTAGTTGAAAAATAGGGAATGCTCATCACCTGATTGAGTTCTTTGGAATGACTCGCCTCATTCGTTGTTGCCCTCGATTGGGTCAGCAGTTTTTTTGTAAAGGGCTGATCCAAAAAATTCTCAGCAGACATTCGAAAGGCTAATACCTGAGCGTCTAGAGAGTTTTCCCCTTTCCCTTCTCCCGAACTTGTCGCTTGATGCATTGTCTCGCCACTACGTCGATCAAGTAATTGCCAATCAAAAACCAAAGAACAAGAAGCCGGCAAACGCTTTTCCCCCTTCTCCATTTCTTGTCGCAAAGACAGCAAGTTTAAATGAAGAATCCAATTGGAATCTGAAGAATCATCGCGACCGAAGGCAGCGTTTCGAGTTAAGAAATTCACTCCAAGCTGAGAAAAAGATTGAGAAAGAACTTCTCCCATTCGTTTTTGCAGATCGAGAGAAAAACCATCTGGAGCTTTCCAAGACTCTCCAACAGCATTTCCAAACTCATCGCGCCAACCCCCCACCGTTTCACCAGGAGGAATTTGCGATTCGATTTTTCCCAAAGCAACAGTGGTTTTTCCTAACGTAGAGACCGCAACCAACTCTATGTGAGATCCCTGTTTCGAAGTTTGGCAAGCAGTCAATAAAACAAGGAACGCGGCGCTGCCTGGGGCAAGCCCTCGCACGGCCCTTGCGGGAGGGTCGCAGCCGCGGCTTGGCTGGAGAGCGCGGGAAGCC
>CAZMYG010000059.1:0-15576 GCA_964570465.1 uncultured Planctomycetales bacterium | reverse complement strand
ATTTCTTCCTGTTCAATTTTGGCGCCGGGTTTCACATCCGCGATGACTGTGGGACGAATAAACCAACCGTGACCTGGAACACGATCGCCACCTGTGAGCAAACGTCCCTCTTTTTTCCCGGCTTCGATGTAATCCAGAATGGTTTTCATCGCGGATTCGCTGATTACCGGACCCATATTCACTTCGGGATCATCCGTAGGTCCGATTTTCAACACGCCAACTTTTTCCGTGAGTTTCGCCAGAAAACTGTCATAGATTTTTTCATCAATAATCGCTCGTGAGCAGGCGGAACACTTTTGTCCTTGAAAGCCAAAGGCCGCGGCGGCAACTCCAGTCACTGCAGCTTCGAGATCCGCATCGCGATCGACAATAATGGCGTCCTTGCCACCCATCTCGGCGATGACGCGCTTAATCCAAATCTGACCCGCGCGTGGCTTGGCGGCTTTCTCGTTGATTTGAAGACCAACTTCTTTCGAGCCTGTAAAGGCAATGAAACGAATCTTGGGATGCTCGACCATGATATTGCCAACGAGAGAACCGGAACCTGGAAGGAAATTGAAAACTCCCTTAGGCAGCCCCACTTCTTCCATCAATTCAAAGAACTTGTAGGCAATGGTCGGCGCTTCCGAAGAGGGTTTGAGCACTACGGTATTTCCCGTCACAATCGCCGCAGAACTCATCCCAACCATAATCGCTAAGGGGAAATTCCAAGGAGGAATCACAGCCCCGACGCCGAGAGGAATATAGACCATTTCATTCTTTTCCCCCGGCACAGGAGTAATGGGTTGAGGGCCGTAGTAGCGCAAGTTCTCGCGCGCGTAGAACTCTAGAAAATCAATGGCTTCGGCGGTATCGGCATCGGCTTCGGTGAAATTCTTTCCCGCTTCATAGACCATCCACGCGGAAAATTCGTGTTTGCGTTCCCGCATCTTGGCCGCGGCCTTGAAAAGATAATCGGAACGTTTTTCTGCCGAGACATTTTTCCAAGTCTCGAATGCCGCGTTGGCCGCAGCAATCGCTTGTTCGGTTTGTTCTGCAGTTGCTAGAGGAAAAGTTCCAATCGCCTGCGCCGGGCGTGAAGGATTAAAGCGAGTAAAAGTTTTTGTCGCGCTTTGTTTCTCGCCGCCAATCACCAAAGAATAGGTTTTTCCAAGCTCTTGACCGACCTTTTTCACCGCAGCGGCCAGAGCAGCGCGGTTTTCGTTTTTTGTGAAATCGACCAATGGCTCGTTTTTGAATTCGCTTGTCATGGGAAACTCCTCGAAGGAAAGAAGCGAAGGATTATACTGGCCGGCCTCTCGTATGAAAGCCAAGCCTTCCAAACATCGTAGTGGTAGGGGCGGGGTTCGGAGATCTCGCCCGAAAAAAGGCCGAGAGGGTCGGAGACCCGCCCCTACCACTGAAAAAAACCCGCAAAACCCTGAAGTGTTTTACTGCGATCTCTGCAGCGCTTGGATGATTGACCGTCATTGCAAACTCGTCTGTTCGAATTGCGGCTACACACGCGACTGTTCGGATCCATAAATATGGAACAAAAACATCACTACGGAAAAAACGTTCACCTGCTCAACGACCCGCTGCTCTTAACCTTGGTAGCGAAGTTGGGGCATCCAAAAACCTCGCATCCCGATTTGCCAGATTTGTTGCGGATGATTTATCAACAGATCGCAGCGAATGCCTTCTCGCATGAGTTGCCTTCTGAATGGGCGGCGATCCCAACACGTATGAAAAGCTCCACACCACGCGGCGTGTATCGAGGACCGATTCTCAAACGCAATACTAAAATTGTCGTCGCCTCGGTCGCACGCGCAGGGATGATTCCAGCCGATGTTTGTTTTGAAATGCTGAATCGTGTTGTCGATCCCGCAAATGTCCGTCTCGATCATGTGACCATGGCGCGACTGACGGACAAACGAGGACGTGTACGAGGAGTTTCTCTTTCGGCATCCAAGATTGGCGGTTCAGTCCAGGATGCGATTCTCGTCATTCCAGATCCCATGGGAGCTACCGGATCTACAGCCGTGCGACTACTTCAGTACTATCAGGAATCTTACGGCACTCCGAAAAAAGCGATTGTGCTGCCAATGATTGCCACTCCTGAGTTTATGAAAAACCTGCTCGCGGAATTCCCTGAAACTGTGGTTTATGCTGCACGACTCGATCGCGGATTTTCCTCGACTCGAGCACTGAGAACCGCGCCAGGAAAATATTGGGACGAAGAGCGTGGACTCAACGAACATCAATATATTGTTCCCGGCGCGGGTGGTATGGGAGAAGTACTGACGAATTCTTGGGTTTAGGCAAAAACCACCGAAGTCATTTCTGTAATCCCGTGCTCTTTAACTTGCCTAGTCCATCCCAGAGATAGTTAATGCTGTTATTTACGATTGCGCGCTGCTCTAGAGTTCCATAGACAAACAATAATCCAGAATCGGAATGAAACTTGATCAACGGCTTTTCTTGTTCTTTCCATTCTTTCATTGCTAAAGCAGTTTCAATGGCAGAGATCACCGCTTCCGTTTTAAAAAATCCTCCGTGATAGGGACTATTGTCTTGTTCGTTCTGAACTAACCCCAGAAGGGTAAAAACTTGCACCATACGATTTTCTTGAGGCGCCGGAGTAGCCTCATTTTTGACAATCACTGTCTTTTGCGGATCGCATAAAGTCGCTCCAAATGGAGAGAAAAGAATCGGCGTGCAGATCAACATTTGTAACGGAATCTGGGTGAATTTCATTCTTAGTCTCCTTTAATAGAAAATTGCAAAGCCCATCTGACGGGATTTGATCCCTAGCCTTCCTTAGAAATTTTCTTGGATTAAGATTCCGCCTCCGAAGAGACGATGATCATTCGAATATGAAACTTCTCGCTGTATTGATTTCGCTCCTATTTATAGGAGGAAAAGACTACGCCGAGCTCGATCGCAAGATCGCGCCCATTCTTCCTCGCGCGGAGGAAGAAAGCTTTCTTCAGATTCCCTGGGAAATAAATCTGATGCAAGCTCGGGCCAAATCTCAACAAGTCGGCCGCCCGATGCTGGTTTGGGTGATGACCGGGCACGTGCTCGGCTGCACCTGAAACAATGGGCAGATGGACCGTTGGTTCATCATGAACAATCCGAAAATCGCCAAGCGACTTGCGAGTGAATTCGTTCCATTCGCGGGTGCAACAGAGCAATGCGTTTACACACCGGGCGAGGCGAAGGATTGGTATTTGGGAATGGGGCATAAACTCACCGACAACGAGTTGCTCAACAATCAGCGCAAGAATATGCATTTGGAGCAAGGAATTTGGATTGCCGGAGCGGATGGATCAAATTACGGATGGATCAACTCGCGCGAACCTGAAGAGTTTTTGAAATTTCTCGATCAGGGCTTGGAAAAATACAAAGCGAATCCGCCAAAGCCGGTGCAAATTACGCAGTCATCAATCGAAGCCACTAAGTTGCGAACACCGGATCTCAGCACCTCGATCATTCGCAGTTACTACCGAATCTATCCACTGCCAAAATTTGCTGCGGAGATTAATGAAAAGGTGAATTGGGATCATTTCTGGGTTTTCCGTGAGGAAGTTGCAGAGATCTTGGCAGCAACGAAGAAGCAAAACGAAAATGTTCCGTTCCCTCGCAAACTTGTCGCGCGACTGACTCGGTTTCATTTGTTGGATAATGTTCGAGGTTTGGCGACGGCTCTGACTGATCGAGAAGTGACAAAAGCAAAATTCTCCATGCAATCCCTTGGCGAAGAAAATGGAAAACGCACGATTCGATTCCAAGGCGAGTTTGCTGGAGAAACTCAGTATGTAGGTGATGTGAATTACAAAGGTCCCGTCGGTGTAGATGGAAAAATCGAAGGGCTATTTGAAATTGATCTCGCTACTTTAAAAATCACTAAGTTCTGCGCTTATGCAGAAGCTCAAGCCTGGGGCGCGAATGATCAAACCTGGGATCAACCCGAAGGTAAATTTCCGTTAGCGATCGCCTTCCGTGAAACCGATGACGAACTTGCCCATCGCATTCCGCCGGTGTGGACGGCAACAAGTGAAAAAGTGAAATGGGCGAGTTTTGAGGTTTATAAAAATCCCACTCTTGCGATTGATAAGCCCTAGTAGCTCCCAGTTCCAGTTGTCTACTTTTGAAGTCATTCCTAGACAGCTTACCGATCACAAACTATTTAAATCTAAGCACTTTCAATCTTGGCAAGGAATTCGCTGAGACAAGACGCTTTTAGTCTTTTAGACTGGAAGGAGCAAAACATGAAGAAACTAAAAATGAATCAGGCGTTGACCTTGTTCGCCTTGATATCCGCTATCTCGGTCCAAGACGTT
This sequence comes from uncultured Planctomycetales bacterium, assembly GCA_964570465.1. Lineage (GTDB taxonomy): Bacteria > Planctomycetota > UBA1135 > UBA1135 > CAZMYG01 > CAZMYG01. Next base: position 11,251 of record CAZMYG010000059.1, on the reverse strand, counting down.
CAAGCTCAAGAAAAAAAACAATCCGCATTTCGCAACCGAGGCAGTAAGCAGTCAAGCTCTCCAAAACCCGCAGAAAAATCCCGCCCGGTCCCAGTCAATCCCGCTCCAAGCCATCGAGAAAAATTCGACGCCCCAAAAATTGACACCCGACCTGTTGCTCCAAAAATTCAACCCAGACCGTTAAATGAATTGGGTCGTGGAAACTCAGCCCCACGCACAGCCCCGGTTTTCGAAAGACAAAAACAGGCCCCAACTTTCACAGCTCCACGAACTCGAGAAATCGGTGGGCGCGACAGATCGGAGTCTTCGCGTTTTGGGCAAAAACAAGAGGGTGGCCACCGCGGAGCCTTTACTCCTTCAGAAAAGCAAAAAGAAATTGCTCAGGCTCCTTCAACTCAAAAACCTGCATTTGATTCGGGATATGAAAAAACCACTCCGATCAAGCAAGAAAAAGCCGTTGATATCCAACCCGTGGTCCCTTTGTTACCTGCGACGGAGCTGCAACCTTTCGCTAAGAAGAAATCAACTCCTGTACTCGGCGGAGTTTCCAATCTCGGAGCTCCTTCTTTTGTAAAACCAGCTCCTAAATTGGCTCCTGTAAAACACAAACCAGTATTTGGTGGATCTTCTTCCACCGTCGTTCTGAATCCTGGGAAAAAATCCACAAACCACGTATCTGCTTTCGGAGCATCCAAAGTGACCGTAGCCCATGCTCCGGTTTTTGGCGGCAAAGTTAGCAGCAACGGAAAACTCTTTGTCGGTGGCAGCGCTAAGAAATCCCAAAGCCATTACCGAAACCGTTTCTCCTTCTCTTTTGGATTTGGGCTTCCCTATCTTTCTTTCTGCCACTCTCCTTACGCTCCCGGATACTGGTTCAACTGGTGCTGGACTCCTTATCGTTATCGCAACTACTACAACTACGGCTGGGATTGGTTTAGCCCAATCTATTATGTCCCCTATTATTACCGACCTGTTTACTACTGCGATTACTACGATCCAAACTTCCGAAGCCATGCCCAGGTCGTGAACAATGTCTACTACATCAATAACGATGGCGATTCCTACGCGAGCGTGAATGGTGGATCTGTATCGGTCTCCTCGGAATGGAGAGAAGAAGAGTTGAAGCAAATGAGTCCTGCAGAGCAGTTCTCCCGCTTAGGCGATCTTTTCTTCCGCCGTGGACAATACGATCAAGCCGCCATCGCCTACGAACGAGCCTTACGTGAAGATCCCAATCGTGCCTCGCTGCACTTCGTTCTCGCAGATGCTCGTTTCGCTATGGGCGATTATCTCGGAGCCGCTTTAGCGATTCGTCATGGATTGGTCAAAGAACCTGGACTCGTGAGCGCACAGATTGACAAGCGCGATTTTTATGAAAAGTCGAGCGAGTTCGAGAAACAGATGAATGCTCTTTCTCAATACATGAACGCCCATCCCGATAATCCCGATGCGATGCTCGTACTTGGTTACAACCTACATTTCTCGGGACAAAGAGAAGAAGCAAAGAAAGTGTTCGCACAAGTGCTGGCAATCAATCCGAACGATGATTCTGCGGAGTTGTTTCTGAAGAACTGAAAACTTCGCCGATTGGGAATCAACTGAAACGGCCCTCACAAGGGCCGTTTTGCTTTCATAGAAGGTATTTGAAGTCGAGGGAAAGCTCTTGGTCTTTTTCCCAGTTCTTCACCACGGCTCTCAAGCGAAGCAATTGATTCTGTGGTGGCTGATCTAAAGAAGGCGAAATCTGAATCGGAAGAAGCTGTTCCGTTCCATTGAGATGAAAAACGAGCTTCCCATCGTTTGCGGTTTCCACTTTACCTTCAGCGTCGAGCAAAACATCTAAAACACTCAAATCATGAAGGCCATTGTTCGCTAGGCGCTGAACAATTTCTCGCAAACTAAGCGTCTGCGGCTTCTCAAAACGAATTTCCACATTGTCACCGCCGACACGCACACTTGCTCCCTCTGCAGCACCTTTCGCTGTTTGGCGAATCGTGGAGCGGCAATGGCTACAAGAAGAACAACCGCGCAAGGCCAAGGAAACCCGGGCAAACGGTGGAGAAGAAACAGCCGCCTCCTGAGCAACGGGATCACGATTGGCGTTCCCATTTTCAGAAGGCGGCACGATAGCGCAGCCTAGGAGAAGAGTGAGAGTGAACGTGGCTAGCGCTTGTTTCTTCATTTTGCTGTGTCTTAGGATATTGAGAATCATTCTCAACACTTGAACAGCATAAAGAGCTTCCTGGTTTTGACAAATAGAAATTTATTCGAATTGTTTGTTTGGGTGTTTACCCAGAGACCCAGAAGTTACCAACCAACTGCGAACGGCCTTCTTGAATAATCCAGGCAACAAACAGCAACAAAACCGGATCGACAGTATCGGCTAGCAAATCGACATGATCTTGGGCAAAGCGCGAAAGGATTCCCCCGGCCCCCTTGAGTAAAAACCAGTCCGGATAAAGAGAATCGGGAAGGATTTCGTAAATCTGGCGTTGGTAATGGAGTTTTGCGCCTGGGGAATAACTAGCGATTTGCAAGCCAATCGAATCGAAAAGTAAGAACTCCCCTTTTTCTCTGCGCAAGGAATAGGAGAGACCGCCAGCATCATTCAGAATGGTTTGAGAGCTTGTTTTCCTCAGCGAGCCAAGAGTCTTAAAGCCCTGCCGCAAAAGAATTTCGGAGCCGTGAAATCCAGAGCGAAGCAGCTCCATTCTCGACCCCATATTTACAACTCCTTACAAATGCCCCAATTTCCGGGGCGGAAAGCCAGTTATTATTGTAATCTCCCTTTCCCTCCTGACAACTGGGGTTAGCACGCTACAATCGCTACCCACCGGTTCAAAAACATGAGTGAATCTCCGCTTCAACACCATCTCGACGAGGGATGTATCTATCACGTCGGCCCGCGCAATCGCGGCTGGCGTCTGGATGACTTTCTCTCGGAGCGGATTCCGCGTCTTTCCCATGAACGTATATATGAAATGATTCGCACCCGAGTAACGCTTTCTTGGGGCGAGACTCCAACACCCGCGAGCATTGTCCCAGTCGGAGGCGATGTCACGGTTGGCTTCCAAAAGACTGACGAAACGGAAATAGACTTGTCAGTTCCAGTTCTCTTTGAGGACGAAGATCTACTCGCTGTCGATAAACCATCTGGAATCCTGGTCCACCCCACGAGCTATTGCCGGAAAAACGCACTCACACGAATTCTCGAGAGACAACGCCAAGCGCGGCTCTACATGGTTCACCGACTCGATCGCGACACGAGTGGAGTTTTCCTACTAACCAAAACAAAAAGCGCCGCACAAAAACTCAGCTTCGAATTTCAAAAACGCAGCGTAGATAAAGAATATTCCGCTTTGGTTTGGGGACAGGTGAACTGGGAGCAAACGACGATCGAGAAAAATCTAGGCCGCATGTTCTTCACTCCCAACGGAATTCGCCGAAACATCGCAGCACCCGCCGACTCCGGGGAATCTGCAATTACAGAATGTCGTCTTGAAGAAAAATTCGCCGATCGTTCCCTACTTAGATTAATTCCTAAAACGGGGCGCACGCATCAATTGCGAATCCATCTTTGTTCGATTGGCCACCCCATTGTCGGCGACAAGCTCTACGGAAATGAAAATCCCCCGCAAACTCCTTTGAGATTGCACGCACGCGCGTTGTCTTTCGTACATCCTCAGTTCCGCGAAAAAATTCGCATCGAATCGGGTCTCCCCAACTTTTTTTTGGAAACAAAACAAGAGCAGGATTTGAAAATCTCTCCTCCGAACTTATGATTTTGCGCGGAAAGGGAAAATTCAAAAGGAAATAAAAATGGCTGCCGGTTACGACGTTGCCGAAATTCAACCCAAATACCACAAAGCAATGCTGGATTGGGCGGAGAAGAACTTCAAAGATCTGCCCTTGCTGATGAAACACTGGGAAAAATACTTCGGCAAGCAAACTCCCTTTCAACTTGTCGCAAAAGTCGGAAAACTCGATTCCCCCGAAGTACAACTCGGACGATTCAAAGGACGAATCAAATTCGATCAAGCCGGCGAAATGACCGGAAACATGTTTTACTCGGCGAGAGACATCATCAAAGCCCAATGCTCGACCGAGCTAGGTTCGATTCAACAACATAGAGAAACTCTCGACCAGGCAAACTCCCCTGAAACCCAATTCGCCGTACTTCGCATCATGGCGGAAGAACTGCGACACGCTTATCAAATGTTCTGGGTACTCGACCAAGATGCTTCCTGGCGCAAACTCGGCATGGGCGATGTGAGCGAAGAAACCATCGAACAATTACTCGGCATGGAAACCGGCTCGCATGTGCTCGACGCCTTCAACATCGACTTCTGCAACTTTCTAGACAATGTGACCTATGCCACCGTCATCGACCTCGTCGGGAAATACCAACTGCAAATGCAACGAGTCTTTTCCTATGCACCAATGGCCAAGTCCATGTTGCCGATGCTCTCCGAAGAAGGATTCCACATGGCTTCGGGGCGAAATGCGGTTCAAGAAATTGCTGTCCAAGCTGCGCAAGGCAAAGGCAGCTACAGCTTGCGTGAAGTTCAATTGTCTCTGAATCAATGGTTCGCTCGTGGAGTGGAGATGTTCGGCAGCGAAACCGGCGGAAACACCGCCGTTGAATTTGGTTTCAAAGACAAAAACAACGCTCTCGCCCAAGGCGAATACATCGAAGAAGTTAAAAACATCTACAAGACCATCAACCTTGCTTTGATGTCTGTTTATCAGCCGACACTCAATCGAGACGAAGCGATCAAAGTCATCGATCAAATCGAGAGTACCCGCGACACTGTAAAAGGAATCAAATACGAACAGCTCTTACACGTTCCCTACCCCGGCTTTTTCCGAAGACGCGGACTTGAGAAATACGCCTATCAACCGATCGACATCGACGGCAACCTGCTCTCTCAAAACGGAAAACTCTATACACCCGAACAATATCTGAGCTATCTCGTGAAACAGCTGCCAGCCAAGTATCAAAAGGGACGTGATTTCCAGAACTATAAGGAAGGACTCATCCAAGCTCATCAGCCAAAGGCGACCGATCCCTGGACAATGAATTAAGGAGAGCTCCCCTTAAGAATCCTGCTCTTCTTGGCCGAAGAGGTTCGCTGGCATAGAACTCGTTGGAAGGAAACTATTTAAAAGAGGATAGCTATGAGCGCTCAGGATTCTGAAATTCATTCCAAGGAAAAACAGGAAGCTCTCGACGTTGCCGAATCGGCGCGCGAGACTGAATGGAATCACCCCAGTTTCTCCGCAGAACTCTTTCTCGGCCGATTCCGCAAGGAATTGATGTTCCCCTTCCCCGAGCAAAGCGAAGAAGATCGCAAGCTCGGCGACGAGTATCTCGCGAAAGTGGAAAAGTTCCTACGCGAGAATGTCGACCCCGACGAAATTGATCGCAATCAGCAAATGCCCCCTTCGGTAATCGAAGGACTCGTGAAACTAGGCTGCTTCGGCATGAAAATCCCCAAGGAATACGGGGGGCTCGGTTTCTCACAGAATAACTACAATCGCGTTGTCGCCCTGGTCGCTAGCTATTGCGGTTCCACAGCCGTGTGGCTCTCCGCACATCAATCGATTGGCGTACCCACTCCACTGAAAATGTTTGGTACCGCCGAACAGAAAAAGAAATTCCTGCCGCGATTAGCAACGGGAGCGATCTCTGCTTTCGCATTGACCGAACCAGGCGTTGGCTCCGATCCAGCGAAAATGCTGACCACCGGAACGCCAACTCCAGACGGAAAACATTACATCCTCAACGGCACTAAGCTTTGGTGCACGAATGGTCCCGACGCTGACATTCTGATTGTCATGGCTCGCACTCCTTCGATTATGAAAGACGGTAAAGAGCGACAGCAAATCACCGCCTTTATCGTAGAAAAGACTATGCCTGGATTCTCGGTGCAGCATCGCTGCCATTTCATGGGCTTGAAAGGAATCTCCAACGGCTTGCTCAAATTCGAAAATGTAAAAGTTCCCACCGAGAACATTCTCTGGGGACCTGGGCAAGGGCTGAAACTTGCGCTCATCACTTTGAACACAGGCCGTCTCACTCTTCCTGCCGCTTGCGCGGGAATGGGCAAACAATCTTTGTTGATCGCACGTCGATTCGCGAATGAACGCGTGCAATGGGGAGCGCCCGTCGGCAAACACGAAGCAGTTGCCTCTAAACTCGCTTACATTTCCTCACACACTTTTGCGATGGAAGCCGTGACCGATTACGCTTCTGAACTCGCAAGCCGTGGCAGCGCCGACATTCGACTCGAAGCAGCTTTTGCCAAGATGTTCAACTCAGAAGTAGCCTGGAAAATCATCGACGAAACCATCCAGGTTCGTGGTGGACGCGGCTACGAAACAGCGGACTCTTTGCGAGGTCGCGGTGAAGTCGGTTATCCCGTCGAGCGCATGATGCGCGATGCGCGTATCAATCTCATCATCGAAGGAACGAGCGAAATTATGCGACTCTTCCTTGCGCGTGAAGCTCTCGACTTCCACATGCGTCTTGCAGGCCCGATTCTCAATCCCAAAGCGCCTCTCAGCGCCAAAGCCGGCGCCTTCTTCAATTGCGCCGCTTTCTACAGCGTTTGGTATCCCACTCGCTGGTTTAAATTGGCTCTGTGGCCGAAACACGAAGATTGGGCCGGTGAATTGGCCTCGCATGTTCGTTACATCGAACGCACAGGCGCCAAACTCTCGCGTTCGATTTTCCACGGCATGATGAGCAATCAAGCCAAGCTCGAGCGACGTCAGCTCTTGCTCGCACGGTATGTCAATGTCGGATCCGAACTCTTTGCCATGGCGGCGACTTGTTCACGAGCTCTCTCAAGAGTGAAACAAAATCCCGAAGATAAAACGCCAATCGAGCTCGCCGACTATTTCTGCAAAGAATCTCGTCGACGCGTGAAAGGCTTCTTCCGCGATATGACCGACAATGATGATTCACTCGCCTATCAAATCGCAGGCAAGGTGCTCAAAGAGAAACTGGTTTGGCTCGAGGACGGAATCATTCCGGCGGGAAAACCTTCCGCGCAGGTTGAGCATGTGAAGCCGTCTACAGCAGAAACCAGGAACTCTACGGGAGTTGCCCGCTAGAGGCTCTTTGCATCCAACCGAAGTCAATTAGGTCGATATCGCCATCCTGGTCGAAATCCGCTAATGCCGCGGGATGATCTGCATTGTAAAAATTCCCTGGCCCAGAAAAATCAGGCTGAATGAAAAACCAATCGATGTCATCGACATCGTTATCGCCTTCGGCATCAAATTCTGATCTTCCTAAGGAATCCAAAAACGCGATCAGTTGATCCTTTTCTAGAGAAGAAAGGGCTTGGAATTGTGCTCTGGAAGCAGCGGCCTCACCATCATGCGCATCAATCGCCGAGAGAAGATTCCCAGCGAAATCTTTTCCGGTTGCACTCCCGTCATGGAGCAAGGCTACGGAAGCTCTCTGTCTCACTCCCCACAGAGGCGGAGTACGAAACTCCGTTTCGCTCGCAGAACCTTGCACAATGCCATCGCCCAAAGATCCCATATCGTGGAGAAGAAAATCGGAATAGGGCTTCACGAACTTTCCAGAAATTGCCGCTTCGGGCGCAGAGCCGGTGAGATAGGCCGAACTCACATGGCAGGCAGCGCAACCTACGCCATTGAAGAGCGCTTCCCCACTCATACCGTTCTTGGGAGTTTGAGGTGGAGCTGCTAGAAATCTTTGAAAATCGCTCTGCCGATCGATCAAGTGGAATCCTTCGATATCGGGTCCATCTTCTGGATCCGCAACCGTGTCGCATTGTGCAAGCAATGCCAGATTTCCGTTGGGTGCATTTTCCTGGGTTAAAAACCGATTCGTCAGTCCCATTTCATTGAGCGAGGCATCTGCCGAAAAAGTGAGTACGGTGGCGACCTGCGCCTTCCAACCAAAACGTCCAGCGCGGAATTGAGGATTGGGCGCATCTTCGAAAGCGAGCACCCAATGCACTTCGCCACTCACGCCTGCTGGAGGATTCAACTCCCCATCGAGAATATCCAAATCAGGAATCGCTTCGAGTAAACCAAAACCAAATACCGGTGGAGTGATGCGCTTGATGTTGACGTCGGCCTCTACGGGCACCGTTTCTAAACACTCATCGAAAATTGAATTCTTCTGTAATAGCGAACCGCCCAAGTTCTCCAGTGGGTCGAAAGGATTGGGGCCGTTAGCGGCTTTTCCAAAACGGCGCACGAAAATTTGGCTCGATCCTCCAGGCGCAGGTGTCCCATGACAGCCCGCACAACTCGTATCATTAAAAATCGGCCCGCTCCCCTGGGAAACATTGACTGGAGTTTGAAAGACTTGTTTGCCTGCTAAAAACCGGCTGAGTTCGGAAGCACTCAAACCAGGCAGCGGATCTCCCATACGAGGTTGAATCTCTTGTGCCGCAGCAAAAATCGACAGAGCAAGAAAAGAGACTCCGACTGTGAATACAAAGGGTTCTGTTCTCATTCCGGCAAACTCCTTCCTGCAAAGGGATCGTAGGCGCCAGCACCATTGAGCAAATCAATCAAACGCAAAATATCCGAAGGTTCTGCAGTTCCGCTGCGATTGATATCTGTCGAATAGAGAGGGCGGGCGACAATGCCATTGAGCGAATCAATTAAAGAAAGAATATCGGATGGACTTGAATTTCCGTCCCCATTGACGTCACCCGGCAAATAGCCAATTCGAGTACTGCTATCGCTAGGAATATGTGTAATCGTAGTCCACGCTCCAACGGGAATCGCAGGCATGAGAATGGCCTTCATTGCGACTTCCGAAACTGGAATGAACCCCACTAACTGCGGAGCCGGTCCAGGCACTCCTTCAATTGTGACCTCGAAGTTTTGCAGCTCTTGTTTTTCGTTCAAAGCGTAGTCGTTGAAAGTCAATTCGATGAATTGCCAGCCTGTAGGATTAGTTCCATCAATCGCAGAGGGCTGACGTGCGTCGATCGCTCCATTAGGAGGATTGCTAGAAACAATAGACAAAGGCGGCACCGGCGGAACATTCATCCATACAGAAGTTCCATTGCAGCGACCAAAAACGATGTCTTTCCAGCCATCGTTATTGAGATCAAAAACTGCGACATCGTAGACTCCGCGCAAATCGGGAATCAGCATTCCCTTGACTCCCTTCCAACCCCCCGAACCGGCTTGCTGCGCTTCTTCGCGCAAGGTGATTTGCGAACCGACCGCTCCACTTGGATTGTGATAGATATGCGTGCGACGTTCGCATCCAGGGGCATCCACATCGACATCACAAATGATCACATCGTTCCAGCCGTCGTTGTCGAGATCGACGATCAAATTATTCCCGGCGAATCCGTCGTCGCTGGCTCCGCTGAGATATTGAAAAGTTTTCGCAGGTCCCCAGTTCACTCGCCCTAATGCGTCGTTGCCCAAATTATATCGATAGCGATCGTCTCCATCGTCGCTGACAACCAGATCCAACTTCCCATCATTGTTGAGATCGCCGGTTTCCAGGTGATAAGGAGAGAAGGCGTGAAAATTACTTTGAAACACACTAAAAAAACCTGGATTGTTTGGATTGTTATAGGCTACTGAGACATATTGTGGCGCCTGCAAGGCGGTGTCCTTAGTAATATCGTTGAGCTGATCTCCGTTGAGATCCGCAATCTCGGCAGACATTCCAAACCCAGAAAGCAGCATGTTGCTCGTCATGCGCTGCGCGCTCTCATCCACGAAGTGCCCGCTGCCATCGTTCACGAGCAAGCGATCGTTGAGATCGTTGCTGGGACTTTCTGGCGGACTTTGCGGGCCGGAGAATTCGCTCGTGTCGTAGTCGGCGAAATAAAGATCCGGAAAACCATCGCCTGTCACATCGCCTGAACTCACCGCGCAGAATCGCGGAGCAACCGCTAAACCTCCCACAGTTAAAAACTGCGGAATGCGACTATTTTCAAAACGAAAACCTTGCCAAACTCCGTCGATTTCGCCGAGATTTCGATAAACACGCGGATGAGAAAGATGTTTTGGATCTCCATCAGACATTGTTGTCGAAGTGACCATGTCCAACCAACCGTCGAGATCGACGTCGACTAAAATCACATCGCGGTTGTTAGTCAGAGTTAAAAAACCCTGATCGCCTGCAACATCGGCTTGTGTCGCATATTGCTCTGTTCGATCGACAAGAATTCCCTGTTCATTGATCAACAAATAACCGCGCCGTTTTCCAATGGTTGTAAAGGGCTGCTTGCGCACGATCACGAGATCTGTCCAGCCATCTTGGTTGACATCGCCCCAGGCATAATCTTTTTCATCGGTATCTTGGAGAATGTCTGTCGCTAAGTTTCCGTTTGGCTTTCGAATCGCAGAATTGTTCGGAGCAAACTCGACCCACTCGTTGTTGAAACCTTGGGCGAATAACTCACTCGGGGCAAACAGTGCCAGGGCCACAATCAGGATTGCTTTCGTTTTCATGTTCTACTCGCAAGAAACAGATGTCGGAGCACCTGAACCACTAAACGCATTGAGAACCGCAAGAATATCCATGAGATTGACCGTGCCATCGGGAGCATTTCCCATTCCTGTTAGATCCACGGACTCCAAAGAACAGATTGGAAAGTTCCCAGAAAAACCATTGAGAACACAAAGGATGTCATCGAGATTCACAAATCCGTTGTGGTTGCCATCTCCCCATTTCCATGTGCTCGCATTTGTATAGGGAGAAATCGCTTCGGCGCTGATTGCACGTACCTTGTATTGAGTTTGTGGAAGCAAATCACCATCACCAACGGAGAGAGTGCCCCATCGACTTCCAAGTTGGAAAATGGGTGTTTCGCCGAGACTGCCATCGGGTTGTACATATTTGACTAGGCAAGGATGAGCTGAAGACTCGACTGAAAGCGCAATCGAGCGGGCACCTGTAGGCGCGCTAATCGAAAGATATCTCGAACCAACACCGCTCACGGCACAAGGCCTCAAAGCTTGCGGGCGCACATCGATCGTCAAAGCTGCGGGCGCTGCGATATTCGCGGCATCCACCTGCCAAAATCCCTGCCCCGTTTGCTCAGTTCGCAAAACATTGGCAAAAGCCGAACTCGCTTGAAGCGTGTACACCCCGGGAGTCATCGGCGCAGAAAGAGTTCCCGTGAAAAAAAGCTCGGGTTGGCTATTTGTCGCCACATTCAACAAAACTGGACCTGAAGGAAATGGCGCGAACACATTGTTCAAAGTGTTTTGTGCACCACCTAGC
>CAZMYG010000058.1:11401-15818 GCA_964570465.1 uncultured Planctomycetales bacterium | reverse complement strand
CCCACGAGGCGCAGCAACTCGTCAAAATCGTCGACTATATCGGAGCGGATTATTCGGGCGCAGTCGCAGACGGAAAAATCATCAGCGACTTTGAATATGAGGAAATTTCTCAATTCCAAAAGAGTGCCCAGGAAAAACTCGAGCTGCTCTTAGAAAAAGAATCCGATGCTGAGGCCCAGCAACTCAAAGAAAACATGTCAAAACTGGGGGAAAGCGTCGAGCAGAAACGTGCCCCAGTTGAAGTCGCCGCCCTTGCCAAACAGATTCGTGAAAAACTGATTGTTCGCTTCAACATCTCGATTGCCCCTTCTTCTGCCCCTTCCTTCTCTTCCGGAAAAAAACTCTTTGCAGCAAATTGCGCCGCCTGTCATGGGGAAACTGGAAATGCCGACACCGCGATTGCAAAAACTTTCAATCCGGTGCCTCGCAACTTTCACGACCCAGAAGTGATTGCTGCCCTGACTCCATTTCGCGCTTACAACACGATTTCTCTAGGTATTGAGGGAACGCCAATGCCCGCTTTCAGTGCGTTGAGCGAAAAAGAGCGCTGGGATCTCGCTTTCTATGTTTTCACTTTGCAGAACGCAGAGGCCGGCATTGATCCTCTACTGATTGCCAGCACTCAGCTCGAAGCTTCGCAGTCCGCTTTTTCGAAGGGAAATTTCCGTGCCGCTGAGAACGCCAGATTGAGCGCCTATCTCGACGGAGTAGAGAAAATCGAACCTCGCTTGCGCGCCCTTGATCCGGAAGCAACCGTGCGACTGGAAAAAAGCTTTCTCGATCTCGCCATAGCACTGAAATCGAAAGAAGCAGTATCTATCGCCCCCGAAAAATTTGCCGCCGTTGCGAAAGAGCTCCATGGCGCGCGTGAAATCCTCCGAACCCGCGAAGATCGATCAGAAGGAGCTTTTGGGCTTTCTTTGCTCATTATTTTGCGTGAAGGCATCGAAGCGGCGCTCATTGTCGGAGCTATTTTGGGTTTGCTGAAAAATGCGAACGATTCGCGAGCAAGAAGAACCGTACACCTAAGCTGGATTGGCGCAATACTCGCAGGATTTCTTACTTGGTTGGGCGCGCAAGAGTTGATTGAAATCTCAGGAGCACAGCGAGAATTTGTAGAAGGAATCGCTTCTTTGCTCGCCGCAGGCGTCCTCTTCTATGTCTCTTACTGGTTGCTTTCAAAAGTTGATCAACAGCGCTGGACGAAATTCATCCATTCTCATGTTCAAGGCTATCTCGTCGGAGGCAGCCTTTTTGCTTTGGCGGGATTGAGTTTTGTCGCGGTTTATCGTGAATCCTTCGAAACGGTTCTCTTCTACCAAGCACTATTACAAAGCTATCCAGAATCCAGCGCCTCGATTGGTTTGGGTTTCTTCACAGGCGTCGCTGCTCTTGTTGTCTTGATTTTCTTGATGTTCAAACTAGGAAAACGACTTCCTCTGAGAAAGTTTTTTCTTGTCACCGGAGCGCTTCTCTACGCGCTTTCTTTTGTTTTGGCGGGAGAAGGAATTTGGGCTCTGCAAGAGGGTGGATTCGTGAACATCACTCCAATTTCGATTCCACAAATTCCTTGGCTTGGAATTTATCCGACGGCGGAAGGCGCTTTCGCACAGGGATTGTTCCTACTCGCTTTGATTGTTGGAGCTGCCTGGGTTTTTCTGCGCGCCAATTCTTCAACCAATTCGCAAGTTGTTAAAAACTAACGAACTGCTTTTAACTGTTCTAAAAACTCCGGGGCATCTACATATTCGACAATGCGTAATTCGCGTTTTTCTTGGCCTGAAGAATCAAAGAAAAGAATGGTAGGCGGACCCACAACTTCGAATCGTTTCAAAATTGTTTCGACGTTGGGATCGTCGGCATGAGTGAGATCGACTTGTAAGCGAACGAATCGCTCTGCTTCTTTCACTACTGCAGGGTCGCGGAAAGTAAACGATTCCAAACCTCGACAAGGATTACACCAGCTCGCGGTGAAATCGATGAGTGCCGGTTTGCCTTCTTTCTTTGCTGTTTCAAGCAAACTTTCTTCAAAGTTTGTCCAAACTATCGGCTCGGCTTTTTGCTGCGAATACAAATTATTAGCGGTCCATAAGGCAATCACGGCGAGCGCCCCTCGCGCAAACCACATTGAGTTTCCCTGCCGGCCCGTTTTTTCAATCACAGTGAGATAGAAGCCGCCGATCAAGGTAATTGCTGCGAGTACGGTCAAAAGCGAATGTGGGAAAAACACAGAGCTCAAGAAAAATGCGGAGACGGCAATGAGCAACACACCCATTAGTTTCTTCACCCATTCTGTCCAGTCTCCCGCTTTAGGAAGAGACTTCATCGAGTTAGAAAAGAAACCTAAGACTGGATACGGCAAAGCAAGGCCTAGAGAAAGAGTGCCAAACCAAAGCAATCCGATTTTCCACTCCGCTTGCTGCGCAACATAGAACAACAAAGAAAGAATGAGAGGTCCAACACAGGGAGCGGCTGTAATTCCCATCACAAGTCCCATGACAAGAGCGCCCGCGCCGCCTGCTTTTCCTCCGCCAAATCGATTGAGCAACCAACTCGGCGCCTGAATTTCGAAAAGTCCGAAACAAGAAAGTGCGAGGGCAAAAATGAGTAGAGCCAATCCGATTTGAATCCAATTGCTCTGAAGCAGTGCGCCAAAAAGTCCTCCACTTAAAGCCGTGAGTACACCTAAGGTTGTAAAAGTAAGAGCGATTCCAAATCCATAAAGCAGAGGAAGCAGCCAACGATTGCCAGAACTCTGTCGACTAAAAAATCCTAGAGTGACTGCAATCACGGGATAGACACAGGGCGTGAGATTCAAACTCAAACCGAGTAAGAAAATTCCAAGCAAGGTGAGGAATAAACCCTTCTCTTGGATTTCGCGATCTAAATCACCCTTTGAACCCGGCTGGCTAGAGAAAGAGGCTTGTCTCCAAAGCGATTCGAATTTGACAAAAATTTCTGGGCGCTGAATCACCGTGTCAGGCTGTAAGTTCACTTCAATCGGAATACTCGTAACAATCTTTGCTACAGCCAAACATCTCCGATCATCACAAGCTTGATAGTGCAACTCACTTTCGATTTTGTATTGTCCAGGTTGAAGCTTAGCTCCCACACGAACTCGCGCACCGAAAAAGACTTCTCCGCTATACACGCGCAGTTGATCTCCAAACAAAGAGATTTCTTCTCCTTGCGGATAAACCACGCTTGAGATTTCAATTCCCTCAGGAGCTTTGAGAGTCCAATAGGTCTTTTCATACCCTTCTGTTGCGAAATGGGACTGAGTGTGCCAATGCCCTTTATGCGTCAGCTTTCCCGCAAGCAGGATTTCTCCGCCGGGAGCTAATTGCTTCGCCGAAAGAACGGTTTCGAATTGCACTTCTCCAGCGGCAAGCAACGCTGGTATCGCCAACAAAAAAGCAATCAAGCTGAACAGAAATCGTTTCATCCTCAAAAAACTCCTAAGAACTCGGATTCACATGCACTTTCACTTCGCGTACATGCTTTTCATGATCGACAATTTGATCGCGCACCCTGTGAGCAATCTCATGTCCTTCACGAACAGTCAGGCCGCCATCTACGGTAATTTCCAAATCAACTTCGTAATACGGCCCCAGTGGGTGAATTCGAATCGAGTCCACTCGATGTACTTGCGAGTCAGATTGAAATCGATTGCGAATGCGATCGGCCAAATCATCTCGGGGTGCTGCATCCATCAGTACATCAAAATTTGCCCGTAATACGGGAAAGGAAAGGAAACCGGCAATATAAACTCCAATGAAAATGGCCCCGATGGGGTCAAGCAGAGGCCATCCAAGCATGGCGCCGGCAATTCCAATCACAGCGCCACTGGAAACAAAAACATCGGAACGGTGATCTTGGGCGACTGCGAGCAAGGAAGGACTGTTCAATTGTTTTCCCACTCGAAAGGAATAACGCGCCAAGGCTTCCTTAATTGGGATCGAGAGTAGTGCCGTTAAAAGAGAAATCCAACTTGGCTCGGCAAATTGCCTTTGTACGATTACGTTGATCCCGTGATAGAGAATGTATCCCCCAGTAGCTAGCAACACGAGTCCGATCAGAATACCTGCAACACTCTCTGCATTGCCATGTCCATAAGGGTGATTATCATCCGCAGGTTTCTCTGCAATGCGAAAACCTATCCAAGCGATTGCGGTGTGCAGCACATCTCCAGTGTGATTGAGTCCATCGGCAATTAAAGTTTCAGTGCGGAAAAGAATACCGACTAAGAGTTTTGCCACAGCAAGCACGAGATTGCTGACAACATTGAGAGCGTGAGCAAATCCGCCTGCTGCGCGCGGATCTTTGCTTGTTCTGATTTCTGATGAATGCAAAGCGTTCACAATTTGGCGAGTAGTTTTTGGAGTCCGTTCCAGGCAGCTTCCCAATTCGCCAGGAT
>CAZMYG010000058.1:0-11301 GCA_964570465.1 uncultured Planctomycetales bacterium | reverse complement strand
CCGCAGCTATAGCACTTGACGCAGCCCTCTTCGAAGGCCAATGCCGAAGTACACGTGGGACATTTCACTTTGAATCGAGCCACATCGCTGGTGCCTGATGGGCCAGCGCTTTGTTTGAGCGAAGTCACGGCTTCCGCTTTCTCCATGGCGTCTGGAGTAACTTCTCCTAAAAGCAAAGCCTTCAATCCGAATTGTGCTTTCGCGTTCAGATACTTTCGAATCGCTTTGCTCAGGCCATCGGCCAAAGACATGATTCGCCCTTCTTTCGTTGGAATCGTCAGCGAAGAACCAATTCCATCGAGTTGCTTCAGTGCGAGAGTCAGCGAACCACCGCAGCGCAAGAAGAGAGAAAGCAAACGGCAAATAGCTTCGAGATCTGAATTCGCAACGTCTCCGCCTTTACCAAGCTGAGCAAACACTTCCTGCTCTTTCTCGTTCTTGGGATCGACAGAGATTTTTACGTGCATATTGCCAAAGGGCGTGAACTGACGGACGCGAAGACTCGGCATGATCTCGGGCAAACGCACCGGCACGAGTTCTGCTTCTTCCGCAATCGCATGCGCCGTTGCATCGTCGTGGCCTACAGCTTGCTTCGCAGCAAGTCCAACCTTGGCCTTGTCCTTGACTCCGTGTTCGAGCGCCATTGGTTGACGATCGCGGCAACCATCGCGATAGACCGTGACACCCTTTACATCGAGATCGATGGCGAGTTCGTAAATCTTTCGCACATCTTCGACCGTCGCTTCGTGAGGGAAGTTAATGGTCTTGCTGATGGAAGAATCGCAGTGTCGCTGGAAAGCCGCCTGCATTTTCATATGCCAATCTGGTGCGATGTCGTGAGCGCAGACAAAGACTTTCTTCACTTCTTCTGGGATGCCTTCGATGTGTTGCAAGCTTCCTTGCTTTGCGATCTCGCGAATCAACTCTTCAGAGTAGAAGCCCTTCTCCTTCGCCATCTTGACGAACACTTCATTCGCTTCGCAAAGCGTTTCGCCGTCGAGCACTTGACGATAGAAGGCGAGAGAAAACATAGGTTCAATTCCGCCCGAGCAATTCGCGATAATCGAAATCGTTCCCGTAGGCGCGACCGTCGTCGTGTAAGAATTGCGAATTCGGATTCCTGCCTTCTCCCAATCGCTGCCTTTCCATGCTGGAAAAACGCCTCGCTCTTCGGCGAGTTTTTCTGAGGCGAGATGTGACTCGTCGTTGATGAATTTCATCAGCTCTTCGCCAAGCTTGCAGCCTTCATCGGAGTTGTAAGAAATGCCCAACTTGAACAGTGCATCCGCAAAACCCATCACGCCCAAACCAATGCGGCGAGTGGTTTTTGACATCTTGTCAATTTGCGGCACCGGATAGTTATTGACCTCGATCACATTGTCGAGGAATCGCGTGGTCATATGAGTGACTTCACGCAGCGAATCCCAATTGACGGCTTTGTTTCCATCTTCGTCGTCGCCGACAAAGAGACCTACATTGATGGAGCCGAGATTACAAGAATCCCAAGCGTGTAGAGGCTGTTCGCCACAAGGATTCGTCGCCTCGATCAATCCGACATTCTTGATTGGGTTCTTGGTATTGATTCGATCGATGAACACAACTCCCGGCTCTCCGCTTCGCCATGCATGCTCGATCACCATGTCCCAAATTTCGCCGACGCTGTATTGATGCCCGTCCTTCTCGAGAATTTTTTCTTCCTTGGAGCGAGGATTGATTGTCGTGTGCAAAGTATTGCGATCCTTGCGTAGCTCGTTGATGAATCGGTCGGTCACAGTAACCGAGATGTTGTAGTTCGTGAGCTTGGTCAAATCGTCTTTGAAGGTGATGAAGTCGAGAACGTCTGGGTGATCAACTCGCATGATGCCCATATTGGCGCCACGACGGAAAGCACCTTGTTGAATTGCGTTTGTCGCTGCGGAGAAAACCTGAATGAAGGAGAGAGGTCCTTCTGTCGTTCCACCAGAGCTATGTACTAGATCTCCCTTAGGGCGCAAACGAGAGAAATCGAAACCTGTTCCGCCACCGGCTTTTTGAATCAACGCCGTCGCCTTGATTCCATCGAAAATCTCCTGAATCGAATCGCCGACCGGCACCACGAAGCAAGCCGAAAGCATTCCCATTTCGCGGCCTGCATTCATCAAACAGGGAGAGTTCGGCATGAATTTGCCGCTGGCCATCAAGTGATAGAACTCACGCGCATAGTAATCTTTTTTCGCTGGGGTGCTGCCTGCGAATCGCTCTTCGGCGGAAGCGATATGGGAAGCGACGCGCCAGAAAAGTTGTTTTGGGGTTTCAATCGGCTTGCGATCTGGGCCTTTGATGAGATATCGGGCGCCTAGCACCGTCACCGAGTTTTTGGTGAGCTCGGGTTCGGGCAGATCCGCCGGCGCAGCTTTCAAACCCACTGCCAACTTGCGCGCCGTGTCCGCTAGCGCTGAACCTTTTTTCGTCTTTGCCATATCCTTGATTTTGCTCCCTTTTGCCAAAGCCATACTTCCTCCCTGTGCCAAACTGTTGTTTTCAAGCTCTTTCGTTATCGACCCTTTAATCACTCCACGACAGTATCCCAGCGGTTGTTTTTCAAAAGCGGAACAACTCAATATCTTGGGGTGTCCCTAAGAGTCAACCCCCCATATTGTGGATTTTTTGTGAATTCAAGGTGAAAATCGGCGGAAGTCCTTGCAGGAAAAGGGCCTTGGTTTTCTATAAAAAATTTACTTCTTTTTAACATTTCGATTTGGGCTCAAAACCACACTGACGTTCAACTCGGAAGGCCCGACGATTTCCACTGTTGTTTCGCCCAAAGCACGGGGGTTTTCGAAATCCCCACAGCTTGCGTGGATGCGATATAGCCCGGTAGAAAGCCGGCCGAATAGGAACGAATCACCATCTTCGTCTCCAGGAAACCACATTGGCCTCATGCTTTGAAAATCGAAGATTTCGACAATTACCGGATCTTTTCCAGGCTCCACTCCTTCGAAGTGTACCTGCACTCGAATCTTGGCCGATTCATCGAGTTCGACACGCAACGGACCAATTCGTGATCCTAAAGGAACTTCAACTCCGCGAATCCAGGTTCTTGCAAAATCGCCAGGGGGAAAAACCAGGAAATCGTAAATTCCAGGCTTCCCGAGACAAATAATCTGCTCGCCCTCTTCATTACGGCAGATTTCTTTCATTAGAGCCTCGGTCTCCCCTGCAGGATAAGCGCGGACATACCATAACCCTCCTCTTTTCCCGACTGCTTCTCCCGTTTTGCGAGCTACTGGAAACACCGTGACGAAACTTGCATTTTTCTGTATCGCCCGAAAATCGACCGTGAGTTCCAGATTTTCATCCGAGGGAGTTAGTTCCCAGATTTGCTTTCTCTCTCCAATGGCATCCAATTCAAGCCAAGCTCGTGTCCATCCAGGATCAGCCTTCGCAACAAAAGAATCCAAATTATGATTCCCAAGCTCATCCACCCGACTCACTTCCACAGACTGCAATTTGTCTGCATCTACCTGGAGAGGGTTTTCTCCGTAGACTTTCAATTCATAGCCACGGAAATAACAACCATCGGAAAAAAAACTCCCGCCGAACACTTGCCCAGAGGCATCGCGTACTTTCCCGCGTATGACCCAATCTAGTTTCTTCAATGGGATTTCGAGTTCTAGGCCTCCATTTTCAACAACAATCTGAACTCTCTTTTCTTCAAATCCGCGCTTTCGAACTATGAACTTTCCTTCCCCGGTGGGAACAAAAAAACGGAAAAACCCCTGAGAATTTGTGTTGCCTGAATCGAGCCTTCTCATATCTGGGAGCGCAACAAGAGAAATACTTGCATCCAAAACTGCCAATCCTGACTGCTCGTCCACAACTCGACCCGAAACCAGAAAACCAGGATCTAAAACTACATCAACTTGCGTTAAGCCCTCGGTTTCCCTAGGAAACTCAAATGACAATCCTGGAATGAACCCCTCCACCTTGGCAGCAACTCGAAGAAATTTTTGTTCTTCAAGCCATATTTTCCCTATTACATCTAACTTCTTGAAATTCCATTCTGGATAAAACACAAACTCACCATTCGCATCACTTACAACAGGCTCAGGCCAAGGCGGAACAAAGGGTTTGTCATCTAGGAAGAATCTGGCATTTGGATTTGTGCTAGATAAACGAACCTTGGCACCCGGAATGGGATAACCTTCGCGAGCAAGAACTCTCCCTTGAATTTTCCAGGCGTGATCTTGCGTAGGAACTGCATCTCTATTGAGCTTAGTGAGCTTTGCTTCCTCTATTTGCTTCTGCACAGGAAAATCGAATGCGGCTTCTGTTGTTTCACTTAGCTCGTGCTTTTCTTCCACCGAAAACTGACTTTCCTGGAAAGGAATTACTTCCAAGCTCGAGGTATTTTTTGTTTCGAAAGTTCCCCAAACAAGAAATGCAACGAAAGCAAAAATAAACAGCACGACGAGGAGTGCCAAAACTCGGAGCGAGTGTTTTCCCAAGCTAGTTTTTACCTTCTTTTCTCAAACTCTTTTTCAACAGACCCCATTCTTCCAATCGAAGAATGGCTGCGCTGGCGAAATAGCCGATTGTGCCAGCCAGAATTCCTGCGAGCACCGAAAAGAAAACTCCAAAAGAACCCGCCCACTGCGCTGCTAAGTAACTGAGCAGCGCACAAACTCCCGCACAGAACAGCATGCGCGAGAAAGCACTCCACTGCGTTTCACCGCGCGCGAGTCCGAGTTTTGGCAAGAAAGCAATCAAGCCAAAGAGATTTGCATAGGAAACGATCGTAGTAGCAAGGGCAATTCCAGGAACGCCCAAAGGAGTAACAAAGCTCAGACTCAAAAAGACATTCACAAACACTAAGCCCGCAGAAAGTCGAACGGGCGTTCTTGTATCTCCCGCAGCGTAAAAAACGCGCGCAATGATGGGCACGGCGCAAAGCGCAGGAATGGCGAGGGCATAAATAGCAATGACGGGCGCAGTGCGAAGACTATCTTCCGGCGTGAAATTGCCGTGTTCGAAAAGTAATTTCGTAATCGGAAGTGCTAATGCAGTCAGTCCTGCCGCCGCAGGCAGAGCCAAAAAACTCATCCAGCGAATGGCGCGATCGAGTTCATGGCGTAGTGTGTGCAATTGACCCGCGGCAAACCAACGAGAGAAGGCGGGGAAAGTCACGGTAGCCGTTCCAATTCCAATCACCCCAATAGGGAGCTGCAATAAACGATTTCCTAAATTCAAATATTGATTTGCGCCATCCTTGAAATAGGCAACCGCAATCCATTGATCAACGAGCAAATTGATCTGCACGAGCCCCAAACCCAAAACCAGTGGAGCCATTTCTTTGAGAATGGGAAAAATCGCCGGATGTTTCCAATTTGGCTCGGGAAGAACGAGTCGATCTTGAGCGGCGAGTTCCGGCCATTGCATGGCGAATTGCACCAGACCAGAAAGCAGAAAAAACCACGCAACGAGTACTCCCGCGCTCGCCCCTTGAAAAGAAAACCAAAATGCGACTCCGATTCCTGCAATCGCAACGAGATTGTGAACTGCAGGAGAGAGTGCCGAGATAAAAAATCTGCCGTGCGCGTTGAGAACTGCCATCGCCATCGCATAGCCGCAGACCAGCACAACATAGGGAAAAGAAATCGCCAAGTAATCGAGAGTTAAATTGGCTTGCTCTCCCGAACCTAAAATTGAAGAGAACCATTCGCGCGGAGCCCAGAGACAAAACGCGAGCACGGCCAGCGTGATCAAACCCAAAAATCCCAACAACACTCCCGACACGGCAGAAACGAGACGACGCGCGCTGGCTTCTCCCTGTTGATCTAGAGTTCTTGTGTAAACCGGCAAAAACACCGCCGTGAAAGCCCCTTCTCCAAAAAGGCGGCGGAAGAGATTGGGAATGGTGAAGGCCATGGTCAGCGCTCCACCCACCGCTCCCACACCAAAGAGTGAAGCGAGCAAACTCTCGCGCACAAAACCGAGAATGCGAGAGCTCAAAGTACAAGCGCCAACCAGCGAACTTGAGCGGCGCATTTTGACTGCGCGTTGAGTTTCCTTTTCCTGTTCGGCGATTTCAGTCATGAGGGTGGTGGTGATTCTCGGGCGAGTTTTTAACAAGAAAACGCCGCCGCGCCAAATTCAGCAAAAGAAGAATAAAAACCGCTGTCGAAAACCACTGAACTTGAGCCGGCATCAATTCACTGACATGGCCAAGAGAAACTTTGGGGTCGATAACAAACCACTGATAGACACAATTGAGCAAACAACCGAATAACACACTGACGACAATAATACTGCCGATATGAATCATGGTGCTGCGTTTGCCAAATTGCCGCCAAATCGAAAGAAGTGCGCCCGCATTCGTTGCCGGCCCCACGAGCATAAAGACCAATGCCGCGCCGGGGGAAATTCCAGCATGAATTAAGGATGCGGCAATCGGAGTGGACGCCGAGGCGCAAACATAGAGAGGAATTCCCACGAGCAGCATCAAAAGAAATTGCGCCAAATCGCCTTCTACATGTTTTGCAAAAAAATCAGGCGGAAGAAACACGGAGATCAGCGCCGAGATCAGCAAACCCAATAAAACCCAACCGATAATATCCGCGAAAAGATCTTCGAAGGCGTAGCGCAGAGCACCAGAGAGTTTTTCTTTCCAGCTGTGTAGATGATCATTTTTCTGAAGCATGCCAGGAGGACAAATTTTGCAGAGCTCGGTTTCCTTTTCACTTCGCTCGGGTTCGCTTGCTTCAAGTCCGTCTTCAATCAGTCCCGCAACCATTCCTGTACCGAATGCAGCGAGCGGACGGAAAATGGTCATCAAAGGATCGAGCAAGGCCGCAGAAACGGCGATCGAGTCCACGCCACTTTCGGGCGTGGTCACAAGAAAAGCCAAAGTCGCGCCGCGACTTGCACCCTTTTCGCGCAGACTCAATGCAGCTGGAAGCACTGAGCAAGAACAAAGCGGAAGTGGCACACCAAAAAGACTCGCCTTCAACACCGAGCCAAAACCTGGTTTTCCAAACGCCCTGCGAATCCCCACGCGAGGGATCAGCACATAAACCAGACCCGCCAAGAAAAACCCTAATAATAGGTAGGGAGCGAGATCGAGCATGTTGTGCCAGAAGGCTTGAAGGATTGCGCTAGCCGACTCGAGCATGCGGGGATTATGGAAGCAAGGACTCAGAAATCCCAGTGTGGCGAATTCGTTATTTCCTCTACTTTTTGAGAATGCCTGCTTCGGGAATTAAGGAATGAACTTTCTCTTTGATTCGTTGGCAAACTTCCTGGAAGACTTTCTTTTGGGCTTGAGTAGTCACACTATCTGGGACAAAGCGATCGCAGCCAAAAGGAAGCCGATGTGTCCATTCTTTCGAAGCGTCCTTAAGGGAAAGGCCCGTTTCAAGTCCATAGATGTCTGAGCAGACGTCAGGTTTTTCCGTGGGTAAGGTCCAGATCGCAGGGATGGAATCGAGTAAGTTTCGAAATTCGGAATCAGGGATGTTGATGGTGGAGTTTAAGAGAAAACCCCTTGGATCTTTTTTTGATACCTCAATCTTCGAGGTGTCTCCTTGTTGGGTAATTGTGATCATGAGGCGCAGTGTATTCGTGCGTGGAGAATCATTATCAATTCCTTCGATCAAATGAAGGATCTTGCCTAAAGGATTGGTCATTTCGTTGCCACAGTCTCCGCGTGGTCCTAATCGTGGGAAATGGAGAGCTGGAGATGCAGAACTTTGTTTTAGGTACCGTTGTACTTCTGTCTTGATGTGCGTGGCAATTTCATGGAATCTTTTCTTTTGAGCATCTGTGGGTAGAACCTTTGAAGGAGCTTTGGGAGTTTCGACATAGGGACCTCGGTTACGGAAGAATTGTTTTGTTACACGGTAGACGTTGATTGTTGTACCGAAACCATAGATATCCTCTCTGCTTTCTTGATCTCCCTTAGGCAAAGAATTCACTTCTTGAGCGACGTCGAGCAAATTTTGAAACTCCGCCACACTAAGAAAGCTTTCCACGATCTTGGTGGTCTGCGGAGTGATGGGAGTCGTGACGATAAGATTGCATTTGTTTTCTCGGTGATAGATCGCAATGTTTAGCTTTGTTAAGCGCGATATCGAATCGATCTCAATCAAGTGAATCGAATCCCCACTCTGCGTTGGCAATGCTTCCTCACCGCTCGGAGATACTCTTTCTTGGAAAGAGAGAGGAAGAAAAAGAAGAAGACCTGCAAATAGTTTGTTTGTCATCTGAATATCCTTACCACACATTCCTTCGGTGAAATCGGTACTCCAACATGACCTTCTCTCCCTTAGGAGGAAGCTGCACATGGAAAACAATGCGATTGGCGTCGAGTTTTTCGAAGGGGAAGGTGCTGGACTCCATGTCCCATTGCCCATCGATTTGTTCGTAGACATCGAGAACGACAGGTTCGTCTTTGAAATTTTCTAACTTGAGACGAAAGGTCTCATCGGTGTCGTAGACGTTGTGTCGATGATTGATGCGCTGATCGACCATTTTTTGTTTCTCGACCTTCACATCACGCGCGTTGCCGACATAAAGACTCATCTCATCTCCGATTGGAGTCAGCGCACCCCAATCCTCGCCAAGAAAAATGGTCGTGCCGTGTCCATCGTCTTGATAGAGGCGAACCTTGCCGGCTTTCAGCGGAAAACTGCCTAGTCCCGACTCAGCGATATTCTTCAACACATAATGCATCGGAACTGTTTTGGCTCCGAAGCGACGCTCGTCAAAGGTGTAACTCTTTCGAATCGGCACATTCATCCACTTCGCGGCTAACAATTGAATCGCATCGCCCGCTTCGACGGCCTTGTTGAATTCCTTCCCAAAACCCAACGCGATCTGCGCGCCGTCGAAAGATTCTCCCGATTGATTCTGAATCAAAAAAAGATTCTTAAACTGCAGAGTCTTCTCATCGCGAGAGACAACGCCCTGATAAGAAATCTGCCGACCCACGCCATTCATTAAATAAGAGATGCGAAAGCGATAGGGCCCTGGGTTGGCGGTGTAAATCTCCCAGGCAAGCGCGTTAACGCCCGGTGGAAAGGAGACAGAATTGACGCTGAGTTTTCCTTCTCCTTCAAGTGGGCGAAACACAATCGATTCCTTGTCGATTTGTGTGCCGTCCCAGGAGAAATCGACGCGATTCGATCCTTTCTGCAAAGAAATCACGCGTTCTTCTTCGATGAGCGTCGCGCGATCGTTGGCGAGATCGAGATACAGCTCCTCGCGAGGGGGTCGGGTATTCAGCTTCACTTCGGCGGTCGCGGCAGCGGCCAAAACGAAGAGCAGCATCGTGGTGCGAATCGTCAATTGAGTGTTCTTCATGTTCAAAACTCCTTTACTTTCTCGCGTTCTTTCCCTGACGAGTGGTCAAGGTATAAGGGACAAGCAATTCTTTTCCGGGTTGGATGACCTGGGTGAATTTGACTGTGCTGAAATTGATTTTTTCTACCGAGATCTCGGAGGAAAAATCGAAATCCCCGGAGAAAATTTGTTCGACTTCGATTTTTGCCGGCTTGTTGAGGAAGTTTTTCACTTTGAGCTGGCGATCTTCAATCGTCGTCCAGCCGACCAAACCTCGATTCTCAAAAACAAGATCGGTTTTTCGCAAATTCCAAGAGAGAAGTTCGAGTGACATTTGATTTTCCACGCCGAGATTGATTTCCACCTTCGCACGATTGGGAATGTACTCAAGCGATTGAGCTCCGAGATAAGAGAGCGCATCACCGCGCTGCTGATAAAATCGAATCATTCCGTTGGGGAGGGGCTCCTTGCCAAGCTTGTGCGCTTCATCATTTTTGAAAACCACAAAGCACGCGAAACCGGCGCCGTATTTTGGGGCATTGTGGCGAAAAACGGTTTCAAAAGTAACTTCGAAAGCTTGGAAGGAACGCAGACGCTTGGTCCAACCGTTAGCAACCGTTTCCGTTCCCTCGATGGTGTAGATGTAATATTCGGAAAGGCCTTCTTTGATGATGTCCTTGGGCGTGGAAGATTGCGGAGCCGCGTTCGCAAGCGAATCAAATTGACCAATTCTCTCGCGCACTTCCTTTTTCATACCGTTCTTTAAAAATTCTCCTCTCTGTTTTTCATCCGCCATGCCTTCCGCAAGACGACGAATCTCTTCAACAAGATGAATCTGTCCTACAACGAGTCGGATCTGCGCATTTTCGTAGTTTTCCCCGCTTCCGTTGGTCACGCGAACATAGCCGGTAAGCGCGAGATATTTCTCATCCGCCCCAACAATGGCGACATAATCCGCGTCCCAGCGAATCCCACTCGTGAAATAGGAAATCTCGATCTCGTACTGTCCTGCGGCCTCCGCTTGAACATTCCAAAGCAGCATTTGCCGAGAGTAATGCGGAAATACCGTGTCGAGCACTTCGAGCTTTTCAGCACCTGTTTTGGGATGAATTTGAACGGAGCTGGGATCGATCAGCGTGTTGGCCCAGGAAAAGGAGAGTTGATTCGAGCCTTGTTTGAAGGTGATGCGTCGGCGTTCGCGAACAAAGGTCAGGTCTTCGGAATTGTAGATAGTGAGTTGAACGGAATCTCTTTGCGGAACAGTGCTCAGACTCTCCTCCGCCCTTGAAAAATTGCTAAATATAATCAATATTATCAAGCCGTTTATAAGAAGATGCATTCTCATTTTTCCACCTTTTGGTTTAAAAGACGGCCTAAGACTAGGATGTTTCTAAAAAGTTCTCGGGTTTATAGAAAGCTTGAACCGATTTTCCCTCTAGCGGCATTCCTTGTCTTAGTGGAATGATGTTAGACCCTATGGAAAATCCTCAATTTGCAAACCTCGATGCCTTACTCGGCCATGGCGACTTCGTGCGTGGGCTGGCAAAGAGTTTGCTTTTTGACGAGCACACGGTCGACGATGTGGTGCAAGAAACCTGGCTTGCCTCTTTAAAGGGATCTCCGAAAGCAAAAAACGAGCAACGAAATTGGCTTGCTGTTGTGACTCGCCATTTTGCTTTTCAGGCGAAACGCAAAGAGCAACGCGTCCAGCGCAAGGAACAGGCTGGCGCTCGTTCCGAGCATGTGCCCTCTACAAGTGAAATCGTCGAACGTGAGTCCTCGCGTCGTGAAGTGGTGGAAGCCGTGCTCGCGCTAGACGAAATCTATCGCGGGGCAATTTTACTGCGCTTCTACGAGGATTTGCCTCCGCGAGAAATCGCCTCTCGTCTCGAGCTGCCCGTTGAAACCGTTCGTACGCGACTCAAACGCGGGCTCGAGCAGTTGCGCGAGCGGCTCGATCGCAATCACGGCGGCGATCGTCGC
>CAZMYG010000057.1:0-15844 GCA_964570465.1 uncultured Planctomycetales bacterium | reverse complement strand
AAACGCGAGTTCGGTCTTTTTCTGATCTAAAGGTTGTTTTCATTGAGAATTTCCAGCCCGAGTGATCCCCGGAGAAGAAGGGCAAAAACTCTAGCAGAAAAGGCGAAGACGTCAAGCTGCTATCTAGCGGGAAACCAGAGTAAAAACTCCGATTCAGGGGAAAGTCCATGCGGACGCCAACTCTCTACAGGGCTTTGAGAACGGATTCGAGCACTGAGCCACTCTCCTTGGGTCCAGTCCGCAAGCTGAAAATCACGTAAGGGTCGCAGGGGATTTGCACGTTGTTCGAATGAATTTTTTTCTACCGGATTGAGAATCTCTCCGACCTCCCAGCGTTTCTCAAAACCAATCAAACTCGAAGGTTCCAAAGCCCAGGAAAGAGATTCCAACGGTGCAAAACGATTGCGAAGTACGGATCCGGGCCCCATTTCAATCGCACGATCCTTGGCAAACACCATGGTCTGCAATTTGACTTCCCGATCCAATCGAACAAAGCGAAACGGATCATCCCAGTTCACTCGCACGAGAGAAGAAGCTGAGGGGAGAAGTAAATGCTCTGATAACTTCGCCTCAAAACGTTTTTTCTCCGGCTCAAAGTGATCTTCTATTAATAAAGCTTGGCTTTGGCCATGCGCAATCACTACACGCCAGGGAGGACATTTTTGGCTCCAAGAAGTCCAGGGCAGGGCTTGAATGACGGTCGCGACACCAGCCAGCAAGGCAAGTCGAGACCCCGTTTTCTCCTTATTCTTTTGGAAGAAAAAAAACAACGCGACACCGAGATAGACACAAAGAGAAAGAAAAGCGACATCTCCGACTCGAGCAAAATCAAAACTCCTCAATACAGGTTTTGGATCTGGAATCGAGAATCGCAAAGGGGAGAGGCGGGAGGCTTCGCCCGGAATTTCTATGAGAGAACTCAAGCCCACAGGCAAATTCCATTTCTCTTTCCCTTTTGTACTAGTCCACACTCTTCCTCGAAGAGTGGCGAAGCGCAGCAATAAGTCCTTTGTTTCTATATTGAGAGAATCGAGCGCATCTTCTTGCACATAAATCAAATCGACAGCATCCAAAAAGTAGAGATCTAGAGGAAGCGCAGCAGGTTCGAGCCAGTTCACCGTTTCTAAAGCAGCGGCATTACCCTCCCACCCAGGAAAATCCTTCGCGAGCTCTGATTTCATTTGAGAAATCGTCGCCGCGTTTCCTAGTAGGAGAAGAACAGGTTCCTTGCGTACAAGTGGAGCAGGAAATTTGGCCTCGCTTTCATCTGCATCGACAGCGATTTCCTGCACGGATTCTTCGAGGAGAATCGGCATCCAAATTTCTTTTTCTTCCCCTTCTTTCAATTGCACCGTCTTTTCGAAAACGGGTCCTCCCACTTTTGCCTGAATGCGTAAACGCCCTTCCCATTCGGTGGAGGCTTTTAACTTCACAGCGAAAGGAAACCAGCGCTGCGGAGTGAATCGTGTCCCCAATGGATAGGAAGGACCAAGAATTTGAGGTGGCTCCGAGGCAAACAAGAGAAGGGATAGAAAAGAGGCCGCAAACATCATCGTAACGACTCCCCTTCTTGATTCATTTTCTTCGTTACAAGCCAAAGAGCAGCCAAAAGCAACACACTATAAAGCGCTGGTTTTTCGTATCCCTTTCCATCACAGAGCCGCTGTAGCAAAACAAAAGGTGAACCCGAAAGCAGCCAAGGAATTTGTTTCGATCCTAAATCGCGAAAGAGATAGTTAAGCCAAGGCAAAAGAAAACTCACGCCAGCAAACAAAAGGAGAAAGGGTAAGACGAGATCACGCTTTGCTTTTTTAGCAATCGTTGAAGAAAAAAATACAAGCACAACCCAAAGCACGAGCAGTGCAAAAGCCGCTCCAGCTCGCCAACCGCTATTCGTCAATCGACCAGCAGCCAAGAAAAACGGTGCGAGAAAAACAGGAAGAGATAAAAGTCTAGGCCAGGAAAGAGTTTCAAATCGCGACATTTCGATTGGAAAAAGGACTCCCGCAACCAACAGGGAAGCAGCACCAATTGCAAATAACGGGGAAAGAGAAGCAAAACCCGCAAAGGCAGAAAAAAACGCGGCGGCAGGAAACAAAAACCAGACAAGCAGAAATGGCTTGGAAAACTGCGGCTCCGGAGAACGCTTTCGATCAACCATTTTCCAAAATGATGGACGGGCGGTCGAATCGTAAATCGAGTTCGCGAATCCCTTTCAAATCCGGAAATTGGCTGCGCACTTTTTCTAGATTCTGAATCTTCGATTCCACAGAAAGTTCACCATAAGGACGCTTCCAGGAAGCTCGGCCCCAGAGAATTTTGAGATTGTTTTCTAAGTACAATACAATTTCGCTCTCGAGCGAGCTCTTTTTGCCCCCCAAATTTTCGCAATCGATCGAAACCAAAGAGAATTCTGGCCAATAATCATAAATCGCATCTAAATCGCAAGCGGCGCTCAGAGCTTCTAACAAACGCGGATCACGACTACGTTTTCCAATCTCATCGCCAGTTGGCGGCGAAACTCCAGAAATCAGCAATACAGGAATTGCGAATGGAAAACCTGCTTGAACTTCTTGGAATTTTGCTGGAAGAAAAACACCGTAACGATCGAGCGGAAATAATTTCGAACCCACTTTGAGCAAGGCAACAGGACGGCGAACCGTAATCCGCGCATGCAAAGAGCGCGGAAATTCGCGCGAGATTTCATCTACCTTTTCGACAAAGGGAAGCTTTGTTAATCGCTCTCGTACTTCTTGCAAGAGAGTGGGATCAAAAATCGAACGAGTCTTTCCTTCTCGAAAAGCGCGATTCGCTTCTTCACTCCACAGACTTGGAACCCAAGCCGGCAATTGCAAAGGCTCGAGCTTGGCTCCATCGACAGCGAAAAACTCCGAGTTTCGAGTCCAGAGATGGCCTAATTGGGCAAGAAGAACCAAGCTCGCCAAAGACAACGAAACCGCAATCAGCGCTCTGCGCAGATCAGGACTTACTTGTGAGATTCGCTCTGCCACAAAACTCTCAGAATCCACAGAACTGGTAGGGGCGGCGCATGCGCCGCCCCTACAACAAAATGCAGATTTCCTGATTCAAGTTCAGTTTCTAGTTGACTCGAACGGTGTTCTGCTTATCTGCAGGTTCCACTAATTTTCTTTCGACTACAGCGTTCACTTGTTGACGTGTATAGCTATCGGTGAAGTCTTCGACAAAAAGTTCGAGGGTTGAAACGACATTGGCGAGCTCATGACGATCCAGAGTCACTTCCTGTCCTTGAGCCAAATCCAATTCATGATTGAGCAAGCGCAACGCAACCTTGACTGGAGCCAATCGTTTCTCGACAAATTTACCAACATTCGCTTCTGCAATTCTTTTTTCCATTTGTATCTCCCGGTCTAGTTTCTAACACAACCTGGCTATATCATCCCTTGCTCAAAGTCCAAAAGCAAAGGATTCAAAATGTCTGAAGAAAAAAATCTTCCTAATGTTCCTGAAAGAATTTTGCATCTCAAAAACAAGGTGCTCGCCAAGGACCAAATTTCTCGGGAAGAGGCCGTTGAACTCTCCCATTTTTCCCGAGAAGAACGCTGGATTCCCTATCTCATGGCGGCAGCGAATGAAATCCGCCTCGCCTTTGCCGGAAATCGCGTTCATACCTGCACCATTATCAATGCCAAAAGTGGCGCCTGCGCCGAGTATTGTTCTTTCTGCTCCCAATCGGCCTTTTTCAACACAGAGGCACCGGTTTATGGAGTAATGGATAAGGAAAAGATCGCGCAAGAGGCTGAAAAAGCCCGCGACGAATACGGCTCGAAGTGCTTTGGGGTTGTGATGTCCGGACGTGGCCCAGTCGAAGGCCCAGAATTTGAAAAAACCCTAGAGACCATTCGCGCGGTGAAGGAAGTTGGCGGGATTCAGCCCGATGCTTCATTAGGAATCCTGACTCGGCCGATCGCCCAAAAACTCAAAGACGCCGGCGTCCAAGGCTATAACCACAATCTCCAGACCTCACGTCGCTTTTATCCCGAGATTGTCAAAACCATGGACTACGACGATCGCGTGGAAACCATCAAGATTGTCAAAGAAATGGGCTGGATGGCTTGCTCTGGTGGAATCTACGGCATGGGTGAAGCTTGGGAAGACCGTATTGATCTGTGTTTGGAATTGCGCGAACTCAATGTCGACGTGGTTCCGCTCAATTTTCTCCACCCCATCGCGGGAACAGCGTTAGGCAATCGCCCCAAAATTCCCGTCTTCGAAGCTCTTGCTTCGATCGCCATCACCCGATTTCTTCTACCAGAACAAATCATCCATATTTGCGGCGGACGAGAACATAACCTCGAACAATTCCAATCGATGATTTTCCTCGCCGGAGCTTCGGGAGTGATGTTAGGCAGCTATCTCACCACCAATGGCAGAAATGTCGACCACGATCACGAAATGATGCGCGCCCAAGGTTTGGAGTGGAAGGAAAAGTCTCCAACAGCGCTTTCGGTATAGGGTCAACTCTCATGCGCGGCTTTTTTGTGACGGGAACCGACACCGATGTCGGCAAAACAGTCATTACTGGGGGGCTCGCGGCGGCATTCAAAAAACGTGGGCTTGATTGCGGAGTTTGCAAACCAGTTCAATCCGGAGTTAGTGGAAATCCCATAGAAGGAGATTTAGGTTTTCTTCTATCGATTAGCGGTAACAAGGCCGATGCCGATTTGGCCAATGTTTATTCCTTTGCGAATCCACTCACCCCTTCCGTTGCTGCAGATAAAGAGAAAGTGACAATCGACTCCAACCAAATTGTCAGCTCCGTAGAAAAACTCGCAGCGAAGCATGACTGGATTTTGGTCGAGGGAGTCGGCGGACTACTCGCCCCCATCGCGAAGAATTTTAGTAACGCGGAATTGGCTTTTGCTCTGAACTTGCCATTAATCATCGTGGCGAGAGCGGGCTTAGGAACCATTCATCACACTCTAGCCACCATCGAAGTTGCCAAATCACGCGGATTGCGTATCGCAGGAATTATTTTGAACGGGGCAAAGAACGATGGCTCCGATCCTTCTGAAACGAGTAATGCCGAACAGATTTCTAACTATACCGATGCGCCTGTACTTGGTGTTTTGCCAAAACTCGAAAAGGTTTCTGTCGAAAAAAGACAATTTTCTGGATTGGCTGAATCACTGGAGCGTAGCGTCAATATCAATCGACTGATCGAGCCCGCCGAAGAAAAACTGGAACAACTCGAAGCCGATGATTTGCGTTTTCTCTGGCATCCCTTCACCCAAGCGCTCGAATACGAACAGAGCACTCCTCTCGTTATAGAGAGAGGCGATGGCATTTATCTCTACGACGTTCACGGGAAGAAATACATCGATGGAGTTTCTTCGCTCTGGGTGACTGTACACGGACATCGCAAACGAGAAATTGATGAGGCGGTGCGCGCACAATTAGGCAAAGTGGCACATTCCACCTTGCTGGGGATTAGCAATCGTCCAGCAATTGAACTTGCCCAACGCTTGCTTCAAATCGCTCCTGACGGGCTCACTCGTGTTTTTTATTCGGACAATGGCTCTACCTCTGTCGAAGTCGCCTTAAAAATGGCCTATCAATATTGGAAAAATCAGGGGAAAGAACGGCGACAGTTTCTCTCCTTTGAAAACGCCTATCACGGAGACACGATTGGAGCGGTGTCTGTAGGTGGCATCGATCTCTTCCACGGAATTTTTTCTGGCCTTCTTTTCAAAACGATTCGCGTTCCCTATCCCGAAAAAGAAAACTATCTCGATAACTTGGCCTTCATCGTCGAGCAAAAGGCAAAAGATCTTGCAGCTGTCATTGTCGAACCTCTTGTTCAGGGAGCCTCAGGCATGCGCATGATGATTCCCAACGCCATGAAAGAGATTCGCGAGATCTGTGATCGCAATCAGGTCTTGCTAATCGCGGACGAGGTTGCTGTGGGTTTTGGGCGCACCGGAAAAATGTTTGCCTGCGAACATGACGGGGTCACTCCCGATTTTCTCTGTATGTCGAAGGGAATTACTGGAGGCTATTTGCCTTTGGCAGCAACTCTAACCACAGAAGAAATTTATCGCGCATTCCGCGCCCCTTACGAGCAATACAAAACTTTCTTTCACGGACATTCTTACACGGGGAATCCTTTGGCTTGTGCTGCAGCAATTGCGAATCTGGATGTATTCGAAAAAGAAAAGACTTTGGAAAAACTCCAAGGGAAAATTGAATTGCTCAGCGAATTGATTGCTCCACTGCGCGATCATGCTCATGTGAAACAAATCCGACAAAAAGGATTCCTCGTTGGGATTGAATTGATTCAGAACAAAGAAACTCAACTTGAATACTCCGTCGCGGATCGAATTGGAGCAAAAATCTGTCTTCGCGCTCGAGAGCACGGAGCCATTTTGCGCCCTCTAGGAAATGTTTTGCTACTTGTGCCTCCTCTATCAATCGAAGAAGCCCCATTACGAGAACTTGTCGCCATACTCATTCGCTCTATGGAAGAAGTTTGCGCGTGAAAAATTCTCACGACGCTTTGCTTGCCCAGATTTTGGCTTTGGTTGTATTGGGCCGCTGGGATGCACTCAAAAAAACACTTCGAGCCAGCGCAGAAAAAAAACTCCCTTTGGAATCGGTTCGCGAGATTCTTTTACAAGCACATCTGTTTGCGGGTTTTCCTAGAACGATCGAGGCTTTCGAGACCCTATCTTCTGTGATCGCCAGCGGAGCTTTTGACACTAGTAAGGGCGGCGCATGCGCCGCCCCTACTACATCTAACGGGCTAGCTCTCTTTGAAAAAATCTATGCCTCGAAATCCCAAGATGTTCTGAATCGCATCGCCTTTCACCATCCCGATCTGAAAAAATGGATTTTAGAACATGCCTATGGTCGCGTGCTCTCAAGACCCGCGCTTTCCCCCAAGCAACGGGAACTTGCATCGGTAGCGGCACTCATCGTTTCCAGGCAATGGAAGCAATTGCTTTCTCATTTACGAGGAGCCATACGCTGTGGAGCAAGCACGAAAGAAATCGCCGCCGTTTTCCGCTCGATTCGGCCATTTTGCCCCTCCCCCACCCTTGCCAAGGCTCGTCGAATATTTCAAAGCATATAACTCAATACAAAGCCACTATTTAGGATGTCGCATTTGACTTTTCCCCTTTACCCTGTATACTTATCCGCCAATTTTTTTGCGGGGATTATTTTTAGGGGAAAAGATGGGACAGCCAATTCAGATTCGTAGGCGCCAAGCGGGCTTGACCTTGGTCGAGCTCATGTGCGCGATCATGGTGCTGCTGATCACTGCACTAGGAGCCTTCTCTAGCGAAATTACTTCTCTGAACCTAGCTCGCGCCGCACGGGAAACACAAATCATCTCGGCCGATCTACAAGCGGCAATGGACCGAATCCTCATTTTTACTGTCCCCAATATTCCACCCAATTTTCCAGACGGACAAAACATTGCCGATTTCGATAGTTTGCATTTCCCGAACCAAGCGATTGTTGCCAGCTACCCTGGAGGAGCTGCAGCCGATCCTCTCACAATTCGAGTCACGGCAACCTGGACGGATTTTGCAGGAAGAACCCGAACGATGGGCCTGAGCTCGCAGAGATCTCGATGAAGAAACAACAAAAAACACAGCTTGGATTCAGTTTAATCGAAGCGATGATTGCAACCGTCATTCTGTTCTCCGTTGGACTCTCAATGACAACTGCTTTGGGCGGCCTTCGTCAGGTCACACTCTCAGGCACAGCCCAGCAAAGACTGCAAAGCCTAGGAGAAAAAGCGATATCTCGCATCGTTAGCGACTTACGAAGATCGGCAAATAACGCTGGAGGCTTGGGCATCTATCCCTATCTATTCGATGATGGAGACGCGCAAGCCCCCTTCGATAACTTACATTTTCACGATCCCGCCCAGCATCAAGCGACCGGAAATGATTTCGATGCGGGTCCAACTCGCGAGATTGTGTTTGTGCTCCCACAGGATCTCTATAACAAGACGGTCGATGCCGATTGTGATGGAAACCCTGTTTCCACACCAGACGGGATTCCGGACACGGACGGATTAGGAAACCTGATTTGGGCACCCGCCGAATTGAGCTATGTGCTCATCACGGGAAACGATGGAATCAACTATTTGGAACGGCGCACGAACGGAGCCAACCCAGAACGTATTGCCCCATTCGTCGAGAGAATTGCTTTCGACATGAACTCGGTGAATGACCCCAATATTCCACTCGACTCGATACGCATTCGTATTTACTTCCGCATGCAAACCAACGAAGGCCTCTACAAATATGCAACGGAAACAACGGTCAAATTGGACAACACACCTGAATAGGAGAACACTCTTTATGAAACACACAAAAACGATCTCCACCGGAAAAAAAGAACGCGGATTAGCCATGATCTACGCCATCATGGTGGCTTTTGTTGGCGCAGCGATGGCTTCCACCATGCTGCAGGTTTCCCATGCCACAAGTAAAGACGCAAATACGAAGCGGCAAAAAATGCGCGCGCAGTATTTAGCTGAAGGCGCCATCGAAGCCGTGAAAGGTTCGATCAAAACCGCTTTAGCAACTTGGGAAACCGTCCCAACTGGATCTACGCCTCCACTCGCAACGGGTACCGCTGGAGCAACCCCGCCGATTACGGTCGATGGAGTTCAAGTCAACTACGTCGTCACGCAAACGGGACCGGCCTGGCAAGTACAGCAGCCGAACGGAATCCAAACCATCATTACGGAATATCACATTGCGGCAACAGCAACCGTAGACGGACACAGTTTCACCTCGAATCGATTGATCAACTCCGAAGCCACGCCGATTTTCCAATTTGCGGTGTTCTACACGAACGATCTAGAAATCCAGCCTGGCGCGAATATGACTCTCAAAGGTCGTGTACATAGCAATGGAAATATTCATCTCGGATCAGGTGCGACCCTATCGGTCGACACGAATTATCTTCGTTGTGCAGGGCAGATGTTCCGTCGACGTAAAGACAATCTCAGTCTTTCAGAAGGAACGGTTCGTGTTCGCCAATGGGTTGCAAATCCTTTCGATGCCGCCCAACCAACGAGTTGGGTCAATATGAACAGCGACTCGCAAATGAGCGCGTTGGGAGTCGACACAATCAGCGGCTACGACAATAACTTCACGGAAATGGCTACCGACAATAATGGAAAGGTCTGGCTGCCTTGGGGACCAGGCTCTCTCGAAGAGTGGGATATGCCGACAGGTTATACCCCACCAGCAGGTCAGGCTTACGATCGGACGAATACAGTGCTAACTGGAGATCACGGCATCACGAATGCAGTGACCCCGGAAATCGAATCGATCAAGATGTTCGAAGCCATGGATGGTGGGACCGGGGGAGACTTTGTATGGAATACTGGCAGCTCAACCTTCACCCAAGTTGCTGCAGGAACAGGAACTCATAAAAAAGGCTACTATCACAAAACTGCAGGCGTTCGCGTCATCCGCCTACCTAATGGCAGTTTCGATGTTCGAGATCCTAATAACAATTCGATCAATATCTCCAGTGGGACTTATTCTTCAATGGTCACCACTTCCTCGCTCTATGATGCGAGACAGGCAAACGGCGGAGCCGGGAACACCTCTGTAGTTCGTATCGACATGGCTAAATTCAAAACCTGGACCACTAATTGGAACTATGCAAATCCATCCAGCCCATTCAATGGCCTACTCTACACGGCTCGCTACGGAACATCTGGACTCACTGCCAGCAACTACGGAGTCGGCACAGGAACCAACGCAAGCGGTATCTATCTTTACAACGGTTCAGAACTTGCAAGTAAGTTAACCGTTGTGTCCGAAGACCCTATCTATATCAAGGGCGATTACAACACGGTTAACAAGAAGGGTGCGTCGGTCATCGGTGATGCGGTCAATTTACTCTCCAATAACTGGGCAGGAACCAAAACCAATGCCAGCGGACTCCCTGCAGCTACGGCCACTACCTACAACGTTGCCATGATCAGTGGTAACGAAAACAGTGCAGTTGGAGACTACAACGGCGGATTAGAAAACCTACCTCGATTCCACGAAAACTGGAGTGGAATCAATTGCAATATCTATGGATCCTTCGTAAACACCTGGCTCAGCGATTTTGCTGTAGGAAACTGGGTTTATGGAGGCAATCGATACACGGCACCCAACCGAAACTGGTACTACGACACCATGTTCAACACCGTAGCAAACCTCCCACCCTATACTCCAATGGCAGTTAGTGCGGTGGATGTGGTTAGCTGGTAGTAGGCCAGCCAACTCGAACGACGGTGTGAATTCCGCCGCGGACATTGAAATCCGCTTCGATTTGCATGCGACGAGGCTTTGTCGCGGCGACTAAATCATTCAGGATTTGATTTGTCACGGCCTCATGAAAACCACCTTCATTCCGATAAGACCAGAGATAGAGTTTTAAGGATTTAAGCTCCACGCAGATTTTGTCCGGCACATAACGAATTCGAATTGTCGCAAAATCCGGTTGTCCTGTTTTTGGGCAAAGGCAGGTGAACTCGGGACAATCCATAGAAATTTCATAATCGCGTTCGGGATTGGGATTGGAAAAGGTTTCTAAATTTCGATTGGATGTTGTTGGCATTGGAATTTACTTCTTCTCTCCGTCTTTCTCCTTGCCTTTTTTCTTCTTCGTCATCTTGCCCATTAGTTTTCCCATTCGCTCGCCAAAATCCTTAGGCACTGCCATGCTTCCATCCTGATGAAACGCTCTACGCTTTGGTTCCTCAGCAAGAGTCTTAGCCACTCGATAAACATAGCGTGTGATATTGGCATGCTCTTCATAGTTTAGTTTCCACCAGTCATCGCCTGGTGCGTGATAGTCTTCATGAACATTGGTAAAGAAAAACAAAACGGGGATTTCTTGTTTGAAGAAACTGGCGTTATCCGAAGGCGCGGTACCCCCTGATTTTGTTTCTAAACGCAGACCAGTACCCTTTGCCTGAGTTTCCACCAGATCTTCTAAACCGTTCGCAGTTCCCACTCCACCAACGAAGAGATAACGATTTTCGCTACGCCCAACCATGTCAAGATTGAGCATGGCGACAGCTCCTTCTAGCGGCCGAAGCGGATTTTCACAGTAATACTCCGAACCCCAAAGTCCCTTCTCTTCCGCAGTGAAGAACAAAATCAAAATGGATCTTTTCGCTGGAAAACGGGAAAAAACCTGCGCTAGCTCTAGTACCGAAGCGGTACCGGAAGCATTGTCGTCCGCCCCGTTATGAATCGCCGTAGTAGCTGCGAGGCTACCCTGATGTCCCATACCAACATGATCGTAGTGGGCCCCAATGATCACATATTCTTCTTTGAGCTTAGGATCGCTGCCTTCAATCCAGCCGGCGACATTGTTCAAAGCGAGTCCATTTTTTTCGAAATCCTGTAAATAACGAGTACCGGTCAGTGCGGCTGGCTGAATGCCATAAGATTCCAGCACATCGATGAGATAACGAGCAGCAAGATTTGCAGACTCTGTTCCTGCCTCGCGACCTAGCATTTCATCGCCTGATAGAAAATAGACATGCGCCTTCAAATCATCGGATCGAATCAAAGCTTCTGGAGCGTTGTTCTCTACAGATAAAAAGGCGCCCAAATAAAAAACTGTTTTCAGAAACATAGGATTGGGATTATAGGCTGACGCTGAGAAATGACTACCGTGCTGGAAAGGCTGGGGCTTGGGCGACCAGAATTGAGAGCCTGGGCACTTTATGACTGGGCGAATTCCGCCTTTGTCACCACGGTTATTACTGCTGTATTTCCTATCTTTTTTCATAATGTCATTTGCAAAGACGAAGCTCAGGGAGTCGCTAATCAATATTTTTCCTTCGGCAGCGCGATCGCACTTTTTATAGCGGCTTTGATTTCTCCTTTCCTCGGAGCCCTCGCCGATTTCAAAGGGATCAAGAAAAAGATGCTGGGCATTTTCTTGGCTCAAGGCGTGCTCGCAACCGCTGCGATGTTCTGGCTACGCGAAGGACAAGTGATTTGGGCGCTTGTTCTTTTTGGAATTGCCAATCTGGGACTCACCGGAACTTTTGTGTTCTACGATTCTTTTCTTCCTCACCTCGCTTCAGTCAAAGAACGCGATCGCGTGTCCACAGCAGGCTATGCCTTAGGTTATCTGGGTGGTGGAATTCATTTGCTCCTCGTCATTTTGCTTTTCAAAAAACCCCAACCTATGTTGCTCTCGGTTGCCATTTGGTGGCTTGTCTTTTCTCTCCCTTTCTTTTGGAAAGTTCCTGAACCAGCGAGGCGCCTGGAATCCGATGAAAAAGAAAGTGACAGTCCATTTCGAGTTTCCTGTACGAGGCTCAAAGAGACTTTTCGAGAGATCCGTCAATATCGCAACGCCTTCTACTTCTTGATTGCTTTTTTGATCTACAACGACGGCATTGGAACTGTGATTCGCATGGCAGGGATTTATGGAACAGAGATCGGCTTGAAAACAGATCATCTCATTGCGGCGATTCTCTGCGTTCAGTTTGTAGGGATTCCTTTTGCGTTTCTCTTTGCTTGGCTTGCGAAAAAAATTGGTGTCAAACAATCCATCTATCTAGCGCTCGCTGTCTATTCTGTGATCTGCGTATTGGCCTATTTCATGAAAACGGAAACCGAGTTTTGGATTTTGGCCTTGCTTGTTTCATTCGTACAAGGCGGCGCTCAAGCACTCAGTCGATCTGTATTCGCAAGCCTGATTCCCAAACACAAGTCTTCAGAGTTTTTCGCGTTCTTCTCGATTATGGACAAATTCGCCGGCATTCTGGGGCCGCTACTATTTGGTCTCACGATTGCGATTACAGGAGAAAGCCGCTTAGCCATTCTCCTCACGATAATATTTTTTGTTGTGGGCGCTTTACTCTTAAAGCGTGTGGATGTTCTCGCTACCTTCGACGACAACCGTACCACCTAAAAGATCCAACACCGCAGGTTCCGCTTCAATGTCTTCCAAAACAACTCGATCGATTCGTTTCCCGTTCATAAAAGTTCCGTTCGCACTGACATCTTCGAGTTCAACATGGGCAGGATTGCAATAGGAAACACGAAGGTGTTTACGAGACATTCGCTTACAAGAATCCGTCGTTCCGGAGTTCGGGCGTAGATCACATTCACGACCTCTTCCAACAAAAATGGTTTCACCCAAACGAATCAATCGTGTCGAACCGGCAAAAACTCCTTCTAAGCCTCGAACCCGGATTGTGTGGGTCTCATCGTATCCATTTCGTTGTTTCATGGGCCTTTCTCCTCAACACCTTCAACGGTTATTTCTCTTAGTTGTGCAATCTCCCAAGAACGGAATTCAATTCGATTACGAAGCGAAGGGGATAATGAGGATGACTTAGAACGAATCCATTCTTTTCCATCCACGGAAAAAATCGCTTCCTGTCCTCCCGGTTTTAAAGCAATTTCGATCTCATAAACCCCTCCCTGCAAAAAGCGAAAATTGACTGGTTCAGT
This sequence comes from uncultured Planctomycetales bacterium, assembly GCA_964570465.1. Lineage (GTDB taxonomy): Bacteria > Planctomycetota > UBA1135 > UBA1135 > CAZMYG01 > CAZMYG01. Next base: position 2,354 of record CAZMYG010000057.1, on the reverse strand, counting down.
CTTTCCGTTTCCTACAAGTATAGGATGTTGGAAATATTCTTGATAGTTTTCTGGGCCGCCTACCCAAGCCCTAAGCTGCCCCACATTGATCTCTTCTGCACTCAGCACGCCAAAGGAATGCCCGCCCACATGAAAACAGGAAAAGAATGGTTCTCCTGCTTCATGGGCAAACGCCACGCGGAAACGCACCAACACTGCTCCACCTAACCGAAAAGGAAAATCTCCAGAGAGTCCCCCGCTCGATTGAAATTCCTTAGCCGACTCACATCGTCGTTTGCGCGAAATACCAGCTTCTGAAATTTGCCATGCCGGAGAAAGTTTCCATGGGAAAGCCAAATTCGCATGAAACAAATAATGCAGTTTCAAACGATTCTCGCCTAAGTCTTGAATTTCCGCGGAAGGAAAACGCGCAGACCAATTCGCCATCCGTTTTGCTTCGGCTAACGAATGTTGATTCTCGTTTCTAGCCGCTTCTAAAGAGCTGCGCTCTGCTTTAACCCAATCCAAATCTGAAAACTCATTCAGCAATTTGTCATATCGCTCTTGCGCTCTTTCCCATTCACCGAGCCAAGAGAATCGATGCGCCGCATCGAGGAATTCACGACTCTGCGCTTCTCGACTAAGTGCTGCTTGCTCTCCTTCCCCCAAGAGCTGTTCGATTCTGACTAACTTCGGAGTGATCTTTTCAAAAAATTGACCTCGACGCGCAAGTTTTTCAAAAATCCCTCGCGCGGCGAGCCATTCACGCTGCTCCGAAAGAAAAAGTCCCCACGCATACTGCTCTGATTCCGAAAGTCCCGGAACAAGCTCTCCAGTCTTTGAATTTAGAATTCCGCTAATTCTTCCTACGGTTTGGGTGTCCGCGCTGGAAAAGGAACAACGTAAGCGAATGCCGTTTTCTTGCTCGAGAGCGAATTCTCCAGTTTTAGGGTCGAACAGTTCGACCAACTTGCCCGACTTCCAAATAGCCCCTTCTCGAATAGAAAAGGAATCGCCTTGCTTTCCTCGAAGAGCAGCTGCAAATCGCTCTCGAATCAAAAGCAAGGATTGAAGATCTTCAATCCGAACTGCCAATTCACTTTTTACAGCACTAAAAAAAGGACGAGTTTCTAAATTCCGCCACTCTTGCAAGACTTTTTCGTAGTCGCGGTTGCGCATGGCCGGCGCAAACTCTGCCTCTAAATCTTTCATCGCAGCAAGAGCAGATTCTTTTTGCTGATCTTGTGATTGATCACGCAGCGAATTTCGTAGCAAATCGAGATGTTGATTTAGATCGGAGGCGGCGGAATCGCTCAGCTCTCCTAATAGTAACCCACAACGCGAAAGCAAGGTTTCGATCTCTTCTTCCAATCGATCGGGATTCTCCGTCGGGGGAATTTGTTGAAGTCGGCTTTGATAAGATCTTTCGAATTCGTTTAAAACGAGCTTACACGCTTCGACTTTTTGCTTTGCTTGAGACTGAATTCGTTCCTGCCAATTTAATTCGAATTTTTCAAAACGATTTTCAAGAGAACTGCGAAAACGTTCCGGAAGCTGGTTCAAAGAAATTCCGGGAGTCTTGCGAAAAGACTCCGCAGCCAAACTCATTTGTTGCATCGCGGAGCGAAATCGATTTCTGGCAAGAAGCGATTTCAACTGTTCCTCGACTCGTGGAATTTCTCGGATCGCAAAATTTTCAAAATCAGTAGCGAGTTTTTGTAACTGTTTTTGAATCTGAGTTGATTGACGAAAAATCGAATTTTCCCATTCCGATTGGATTGCAGGAAAAACTGCCCCGATCTGGGCTAGGTTGATTCCCAATTGCGCTTCAAAATACTCTTTCCCTTTCCCTTGCAGCATTTCATCCAGCTGTATGAACTCGCGACTCTGCTGCAATTCCTGAATTCGGGCGTTTGCGGCTTGCATCGTCAATTGCAAACGGCGTTGCCATTCTTGTTCAAACGCTGCTCGGTTTTCTTCTAACGCCTGTCGTTGCGGATGCGTTGAGGCCAAGGAAGTCAGAAGCCGCTCGGTTTCTTGAGCTCTAGAAAAAAGTAAAGAAGCAGAAATCTCTTTTTCCGGGCGGAGTTTGGACAAATCTGCAGTCTGAATTTGGGGAGAGTATTGCGGAACAATCTGTTTTGTTTCTGAAGAAGAAAGAAACCACCAAGCGCCGCTAGCAATCAGAATCAATGCAGCACCTGCAGCCAAAACCATTTTTGCCTTGTCTGAAGATCTCGGAGATTCCAACTCTTTTGCACTAACCTTGGGTTGCTCTTTCGCCGCGAGCCGACGTAAATCTTCAATCAACTCTTCCGGAGTTTGATAGCGAGTTCGAGGATCTTTGGCCAACATCTTGCGCAGCACTAAAGAAA